>NZ_WLZY01000004.1:0-300000 GCF_010122465.1 Phytoactinopolyspora mesophila
CGTTATCGTAACAAATCCCGGTCCGGCCAAGTGAGGCCCGCATGCCAAGCTGCTTCAGCTTCTTGCTGTAATTATCAGAAGTATATTGTGAGCCGCGGTCTGAGTGAAAGATGCAGCTTTCTTCAAGATGGTGGTTACGCGCGGCCATATCAAGCGCTTCGGTGACCAATTCGGTGCGCATGTGATCGGCCATCGCGTACCCAATCACCTCTTTGTTGAAGCAATCGATGACGGTCGAGACATAGAGCCAGCCCTCCCACGTTCTCACGCACGTGATGTCCCCGACGAGCTTCACGCCGGGTCGCTCGGCGCTGAAGTCGCGGTTCACCAGGTCCGGTGTCACCGGGTCGGTGTCGCCGCGGATCGTGGTGGTCTTGTACGGCCGTGGCTGGCACGGCACCAGGCCCAGCTCACGCATCAGGTCGCGGACCAGCTCCGCGCCGATCTGCTCGCCGCCGCGGACGAGCTCAACGTGGATGCGCCGGTATCCGTAGACGCCGTCGTTGTAGTCAAACAACGCCTGGATCTTGACCGCAAGCTCCTCGCGCCGCCGCGCGGTCGCGCTCATCGGCCGGCCGCGCCAGTCATAAAACCCGGACTTCGACACCTTCAACCACGTACACATCTTCTGAATGCTCGGAGCATCGGCCGAATCGCCGTCGGCGGCGGTGGCAGCACAACCAGCGATGAACTCGTACTTCTCGCTCACCGTTGCTCCTGCGCGAAGTATGCTGCCGCTCGTTTTAGGAAGTTGTTCTCCATCTCCAGTTCACGGTTCTTCCGCTCAAGCTCTCGTAAACGAGCCCGCTCGGACATCTCCAACGCCGGCTCATCGCCAGCATGCGCCTGTCGATAAGCCTTACACCAATTATCCAGGGTGGTCTCACCCACCCCAATCTCGCGAGCCACATCGACTATTCTCCGGTCGTTCTCGACCACCAACCGGGCCGCTTCCTCGCGGAACTCAGGCGTAAACCTGCCGTTCTTCCTAGCCACGAAATACTCTCCTCTCCAAACAGAACCCTATGGGCTCCGCAGTCCGGAAAGTAGGAGGCACCCCACATTGCAGGTGGGTGTTGGGGACTCTTCGGCCCTCAGTGTTGCAGCGCTGGGGGCCGCTTTGCGTCCCGGCTGGTTTGCGGCCTTGGCTCAGGCCGCGAGGTCAACGGTCTGGGCATCGAGCCACTCCTCCACATCGGCCCAGCGGTAGCGCAGGTGGCGGCCGACCTTGAGGGCCTTGGGGCCGATGCCCCGATGGCGCCACTGGTACAGGGTGTTGTCCGGCACTCCGAGATACTCGGACAACTCCTCAGGGCTGGCGAGGGGACGACGGTCTCGGTGAGCGGCATTGTGGGGCGAAGCAGGCGGCATTGAGTCTCCTCCGGAATTCTGGGCAGGCGGAGCGTGGCACACACAACCACGCAACCCGCGCGATATCCAGCGACAGTGTGCAGACGATCCACGGCCGCACCAAACCCGGTGCATGTGGTAGTGGAACCACGGTAGGGGTAGATCCGCCGATGACCTATATGAGGCTCTTTCAGGGCACACACCTGTCTGCTTCGCCAGGTCAGGCGGGTGCTCGGGTCCACAGCGGTCCTGTCGGGTGCGGCGGGATTATGCACCATGAATCGCGGTCGCCCAAACCGCGGACTGCAAGCTACAACTACACGCTATGGAGAACCGAACCGCGAAATCCCTGCCATTCCTTACCTCCTTCGTGGGCGAGGAGGCTGTCCATGGCTGACGTCTACGACCGCTGGCACAAGAGCTATCCGAAGGAGGGCGATCCCGAATGCGCCGAGCACAAGGGAAAGGTCCCGACAAAGGGACACGGCAAGGGAAAACGCTGGCAGGTCCGCTACCGCGATCCGAGTGGTGAGCAGCGCAGCGCCAACTTCCACCGCAAGGTTGAGGCGGAGGCCGCCGCCAACGCGATCGAGAAGGATCTGCGGCAGGGGACGTACGTCGATCCCGACGCCGGAAAAGTCTTGCTGCGGACGTACGCACGGCAGTGGCTGGACGCCGCGACGGCGGGCGTTGGCACGGTGGACGCCTACGAGGGAGTGGTGCGCAACCACATCGAGCCGCACCTCGGAAGCCGCGAGCTGCGCTCGCTCAACCGGCCTTCGCTCGTCCAGGCTTGGGTGCGGAAGCTCCAGGACGCAGGTCTGGAACCGTCCACCATCGGCTGGATCAGCTCCATACTCACCGCCATCCTCGATGCGGCCGTCGAGGATGGGCTGCTGCACCGGAACCCGTGCAAGTCCAGCTCGGTCAAGCTCCCCAAGGAGCCCAGGAAGAAGATCACGCCGTGGAGCCTGGAGCGGGTCCACGCAGTGATCGCCGGTCTGCCGGGCCGCTTCCAGTGCGGCGGGAAGCTGGCCTTCGGGTGCGGGCTGCGTCAGGGCGAGGTTCTCGGCGTCGCGGTCGAGCACCTGGACTTCAAGCAGCGTCTGGTGCGCGTGAACCGGCAGATCAAGCTGGTGCGCTCCACGATGGTCTTCTCGCTGCCGAAGGGGGAGCGGGTGCGCACCGTCCCGATGCCCGACGAGCTGGCGAGGGCTCTCAAGGCCCACATGAAGGCGTACCCGCCGAGGGAGATCACCCTGCCGTGGGCCAAGCCGGACGGAGGTGAGCGCACGTTCCGGCTGCTGTTCACGACGGAACAGGGCAAGGCGTATCACCGGAGCGTGCTGAATGAGGGCGACTGGAAGCGCGCCCTCGCCTCGGCCGGGGTGATCCCGCCGCGCGACAAAGGGGCGCCGCGCTTCGCCGCCGCTCCGGAGGACGGGATGCACGCGCTCCGTCACACCTACGCCTCCGTGCTGCAAATGGGCAGAATTGCATCTGATGCATCATTCGGCAGTTTGTGTGAACGTCGTTTAGCTGGGACTCGAGGTCAATGGGCCGCTGGTGGGAGTCGCTTGATGATGTGTCGACACGCGGTGTGAGCTGCGCATTCCCGGTTCCTGTTGCTGTTGATGCAACTATGTGTCATCCATTTCTGTTGCATTGGGTGTTGATTTGTTGCATTCGGTGCTGTCCTTGGAGGGTCCTGGATGACCGAGGCGCGAACGGCGGGGTCGGCGGCGTTGGTGCTGGTCGATGGCGCGACGCCGCTGCGGGTTGAGCCGGCGCTGTTCGACTCGATGCTAAAGGGGTGGCGGCTGCAGCAGTCCAGCCGACGGCTGAGCGGGCCGCTGATCGATGGCCGGGAACGGCTCGTGCGTCGGTTCGCCGAGTTCACCGGTGCCTGGCCATGGCAGTGGACACCGGAGCAGGCGGAGGCGTGGATCGCCTCGGGTGGGTGGGCGCACTCGACGGTGCGGTCGTATCAGGGCGCGCTGGGCATGTTCCTGGGATATGTGTGTGATCCGCGGTATGGCTGGATCGCCGAGTGCGAGCAGCAGGTCGGGGCCCGTCCGGTGCAGGTGTGTCACGAGGACAACACCGTGTCGCACGTGGCCGATCACGAGGGCCGTGCGGAGCGTCGCCCGCTGACCCGTGCTGAGCTGCAGGCGTTCTTCGATGCCGCCGACGACCGGGTGGAGCAGGCGGCAGGTGCGCGGCGCAAGGGGTGGCTGGCGACGTTTCGGGACGCGACGTTGTTCAAGGTCGTCTACGGTTGGGGACTTCGTCGCCGGGAGACGGCGATGCTGGACATGGCCGACTTCACGGTCAACCCGGCGGCGCCGGAGCTGGGCCGGCTTGGTGTGGTGCATGTGCGCTACGGCAAGGCGATGAAGGGCAGCCCACCGCGGCGCAGAGCGGTGGCCACGCTGATGCCGTGGACGGCCGAGGCGCTGGAGCAGTACCTGGAGCAGGTGCGGCCCCGCTACGGCTGCGAGCGGCATCCGGCGGTGTGGCTGACCGAACGTGACGGGCGGATCTCGACACGGCAGATCGATGACCGCTTCGCCCAGTTCCGACGGCTGGCCGACCTTCCGGATGATCTTTCCGTTCACTCGCTGCGCCACTCATACGTCTCCCATCTGATCGAGGACGGGGTCGATCCGCTGTTCGTGCAACAGCAGGTGGGACATTCGTGGGCGTCGACGACCGCGGCGTACACGACGGTCGGCACCGACGCACGCAATCGGATGCTCAAGCAGGCGCTGGGTCGTGTCTACGGTCCGGATCGGGGATGATGCCCAGCATGGCGAACAAGACCGGGTATGTGTGGCATCTACGCAGGGTGATGGCCGATCGTGGCATGTTCCAAACGACCGACCTGATCGCCCCGCTGGCCGAACGGGGCGCAAAGTTGTCCAGGGAACAGGTCTACCGGCTGGTGACGGGCACGCCGGAGAGACTCAACCTGGCCGTGCTGGCCGCGTTGTGCGACATTCTCGACTGCTCCGTCGGCGACCTGATCGAACCGAGGACCTCGGCGACGCCCACGTCGGCGAAGACGTCGTCTTCTCCGGAGCCGCCCGAGCGGCTGCGGCCTCGCCGCGCCCGGATCCTGCCTGAGCCCGGACAGTAGAGTCGTGACCGGCATGGTGGTGTGTGCAGCCGGGCATCAGATGCCTGCCGGGCCGGACCGTGTCTGTTTCACCTGCCGCCGGGATGAGGTCATCGCTTGCGCCAGGGCCGTGGAGACGTCACTGTCCGGCGACGACGTGGCCGCGGCGGTGGACACGGTGGCCACCAACCCCGCGGTGTGGCGTTTCCTGGCCGAGGCGTTCGCCCGTGATCCGGACGCGCTCGCCCACGCAGCGCCACCCGTCGTTGGGCGGCTGGTGACCGAGCTGATCGCCCGCGGTTCCACCGTCATGACGGTGCCGACGTGCGTGACTTGTGGGGTGAGCGGACGGCCATTGACCGTCACCGACGACGGCGGCATGTGCAAACGATGCGCAGCACGGCGCAACCCGGCGGCCTGCTCCCACTGCGGCATCGTCAAACCGGTCGCCGGGCGCACCAACAGCGGCGGGCCGATCTGCGAACCGTGCCGCCGTCACCAGCGAGGACACCGTCCATGCGGTGTGTGCGGTAATACCACCTCGATCGCGGTACGAGCCCGCGGTGACCAACCGGACATCTGCGTCAACTGCTACCGCAGACCTGAGGCCACCTGCCACGTCTGCCGACGACGACGGCCGTGCAGCTTCGCCGACACCGACCGACCGATCTGCGCGTCGTGCTCACCCCGAGCCACGGCCATCTGCGCACGCTGCGGCGCCCATCGCCCACCCGCGGCGCGCTGGGACGAAGGGCCGATCTGCGACACCTGCTACACCGCCGCGCTACGCCACCGTGGACGCTGCGCGGTCTGCGGGGACCAGCGCCGCCTCGTCGCTCCGCCCGGGCCGGAGGCCACGACCTGCGCCGACTGCGCCGGAGTGCCCGTCGTGCACGCCTGCATCGACTGCGGGCTGGAGGACAAACTCTACGAGAAAGACCGCTGCGCCCGGTGCAGCCTGCGTCGCCGGGCCACCGAGCTGCTCTCCGGCGCCTCCGGGCAGGTCCCAGCCGAGCTGAACGGGGTGCTCGAGGCCATCTGCGCGGCCCGCACACCACGCGCGGCGCTGAACTGGCTACGCCAGGGCGCCGCCGCCGCTGTCCTGACCGAACTCGTCTCCGGACAACTCCAGCTCACACACGAGGCGTTGGACGCACACCCACATCCGAAGGCGGCCGACTATCTGCGACACATGCTCGTCGCCAGTGGCGCGCTCGAGCCCCGCGACGAGGCCCTGGCCCGCACCGAACGCTGGCTCACCGACCTGCTCGCCACTATCGACGACAACGAGTACCGTCGGCTCGTCCAAGCCTTCGCAGCCTGGCAGGTCATGCGACGGCTACGCCGTCACGCCGAGACCCGCCCAGCGCCTCGGACCTACACCGCCCACGCCAAACTGCGCATCAAGGTCGCCACCGAGTTCCTCACCTGGCTCACAGCACACGACACCACCCTGGCCGAGGCCCGCCAAACCGACATCGACCAGTGGCTGGCCACCAGCCCGCGCGCCTGCCACGTGCGAGACTTCCTCACCTGGGCCACCGAGCGGCGTCACTGCCCGGCCTTCACCATCCCGGCGCCACAACGCTTCACCGGCACCGCCACCGATTCCGACCAACGCTGGGCACACCTCGCTCGACTGCTCCACGACGACGAACTCGCCCTCGTCGACCGAGTCGCCGGCTGCTTCCTACTGCTGTTCGCCCAGCCACAATCCCGGATCGCGGTCATGACCACCGACCAGATCACCCAGCACGACAACGAGGTGTTCGTCCGCTTCGGCCAGCACGACGTGCCCGTCCCCGAACCACTCGACACGCTACTGCTCCAGCTCATCGCCAACGGCAAGTCCTACACCGGGATCGGATCACCCGCCGACACCCAATGGCTGTTCCCCGGCGGCATGCCCGGACGACCCATCACCGCATCACGACTCGCCGAACGCCTCCGCGCTGTGGGCATCTCCACCCAAGCCGGACGCCGAGCCACCCTGATCGACCTCGCCGCCAAGCTCCCCGCCGCCGTCCTCGCCGACCTGCTCGGCCTGCACCGCGCCACGGCCGTGAAATGGACCGGACAAGCCGGCGGCGGCTGGAACCGCTACGCCGCCGAGATCGCCCGCACCCGCTAGAAGCCACCCACAATCACCAACCATGCGAATAGCCCTCACCCGCCAGGACCCGTCCACCTACTCACACGAGCCGAAACATTGCTCTCTACCGGTTTCGACGCGGGAGAGACGATCAAGGCGCTCGCCGAGTACCTCGGGCATTCCGACCCCGGCTTCACGCTGCGCACGTATACGCATCTGATGCCGGCGAGCGAGTCCCGGACGCGGAGGGCGATCGACGCCGCGTTTGTCTCTGGGGGATCCGAGGGCTCGGGCGAGGGGAATCCGTGGCCGTGTGCACTGCTTGTGCACTGGCCGCCTGATCCGGGGCCGGAGGCGCAGCCAGGGTGGGGTCGCGCTCGCGGCGTCTGTATAGGTCAGACGGGATGCGGGCGGGTCAGGAGGCGTGCAGCAGGGCGTCGTTGCGCCATTTGAGGTTCTCGTGGCGTTCCTTGCGGCTACCACCGGCATCATGGCGGTGCTTCTCCTCGGAACTGACGGTGGTCCGTCTGTCACGGACGCCGTCGGCCTGTATGAGCTTATCGGCTACAACCTGCTGGCTATCAGCGCCATCCTGGCTCTGCGGGTTCTGGTGCGCGTCTTCCGCCGGTCTTGAGGACGCCGTGTTCGGCTCGTGGGTCAGCACCCGGTCCGTCGGAGCGACCGCACTCGGTGCAGGCACCCCGGCGGCGGATGTAGTAGCAATAGGTCGCGACGGCAAGCGCTACCCCCCAGAGCGGCCAGAACAGTGCCGGACCGACAGCAGCCCAGTTGTCCAGTGATAGTGCCGCACGGTCGGCATCAAGGCCGATTTTCGCCAAGCTCAGCCCAGCCGAGACGGTGAGAGCCGACACGCCCGATGCCGGGATCACCGCCAGCTTGAGCGGCACGCGGCGGCCACGCAAGACAGGCATCCAGCGAGGGAAGATCTCCCCCCACTTCTGCACCAGGCCCAGTGTCAGCAGGCTTCCCACCAGTGCGAACGAGCCCAGCCACGCACCCGACGTCAGATCGCCGGTCGCGGTCGCCTCGTCAAAGTGCTCACTGTCGATTCCGAGCGGAACACCGGCGACCCACACCCATCTGGTCAGCGCGTAGAAAGCCGGAATCACCATCGCGATGGCTACCGCGATCCGCCCTCGGCGCGCGACGACTGACGGGTCCATCCAACTCGACAGCCGGCCGCCGCGGCCGCACTTCTCGCATCTGCCAGCGGTGCGGCGTGCAAACACGGCGGTCGCCAAGACCCATGCGAATCCACCCACGAGCACCGCCAGGTGATTGAGATAGACCCAGTCCATCGCGTCGATGAAGTCGGCACGCATCTCGGCGTCGAACGGCGCGACCACGATGACCAGCGGGAGGTAGCCGACGATAGCCAAGACCCGCGCGTCCGGCACCACCAGCAGCCAGCCCAGTGCCATCAGCGAGCCGACGACGATGAGCGTGGCCCTCCACCAGGATCGAAGCTGCCTGTTCGCCTGCACCACGTGTTCGGGGCGTCCGTGGGATCCTCCTGGCAGCCGCTCCTGCACCGAATGCGGCCAGCGCGCCATCAGGAAAGCTATGCCGGCACCGGCCAGCGCGGCCGCGGCGAACAAGGGCGCGCCCACGTTCGCCGGCAGGTTCTCCAGCAAGGACAACGCCCCTTCCGGGTCGTTCTCACCAAGTGGGAATCCTCGCCCGGTGACCGTCCAACCGAGCGCCAGCAGGCCGTAAGCCAGCGACCACCCGGCGGCGGCGTACATGGCCCATCGGATGCGCCCGGAGGGTCGGACCGGCGGCGGCGCCGCGGTTGTATCTGCCATGCCTCTCAGCATGGATCCGAAAGGGTGCCCCCGAGATCCCCCCGGCACGTGAACCCGCTCCCCCGAGCGAGTGAGCCCCAACCGCCCGCGGCCATCTCCAAATGATCATGTTTGGTGGGTTTCCTCGTGCAATGCCATGCCTACAGACCTATTGAGGCACGAGAACACAAACCAAACATGATCATTTAGCTAGGGCGCGGTGGGCCGGACGAACCCGGATTCATACGCGGCGATCACGGCCTGCGTCCGATCCCGCACGCTGAGCTTGGCCAGCACGTTGCCCACGTGCGTTTTGACGGTCTCGACCCCGAGGTAGAGCTCGGCGGCGATCTCCGTGTTGGACTTGCCTGCCGCCATCATCCGCAGGACCTCGCCCTCCCGCTCGGTCAATCCGGCCCGCGTCACAGCGCTATCCGTACCGGATCGGCTCCCGCCGACGTGCTGCGCGGCCAACTGCCGGATCGCATCCGGAAACAGCAACGATTCACCGCGCACCACCAGCCGGATCGCCTGCACGATCTGCTCCGGCGGGGTGCGTTTGAGGACAAACCCGTGGGCGCCGGCCTGAAGGGCGTCGTACACGTAATCGTCGTTCTCGAAGGTGGTGATCACGAGGATCTTCGGCGGATTTGGCCGCTTCATCAGCAACCGGGTGGCCTGAATACCGTCGACCGACGGCATCCGCACGTCCATCAGGACGACGTCCGGAAGCAGCCGCGCCACCAGCGGCCCCACCTCCGCCCCGTCACCGGCCGCTCCGACGACGGTCAAGTCGGGCTGCGCATCGATGATCACCCGGAGGCCCGCACGGACGAGTTCCTCGTCGTCGACCAGCAACACCTTGATGGGTGCATCATTCATCTCGAGTTCCGTTCATCTGTTGCTCCAGGCAGGTGGGCCCGGACCACCCATGCGTCGTCAGCTGGCCCGGTGACGAGCTCGCCACCCAGCACGCTCACTCGCTCTCGCATGCCAAGCAGCCCGCGGCCGCCGGTCTTGGACGCCGGCTGCAGACCAGAGCGGCTCGGCGGGCTGACCGGGTTGGTCATCTCGATATCCACGCCGGCCGCCCCGGCACGCACATGCAGAGTCACCGGAACCGGGCCAGCATGCCGGAGGGCGTTGGTCAGCCCTTCCTGGGCGATGCGGTACGCCTCTCTCGACGTCACCGCCGGCACACCGGTGGCGTCCACGTCGATCACAGCATCGACGTGGAGACCTGCCGCACGCATCTCGTCAGCCAGCAGGCCGAGGTCATTGAGACCTCTCAGCGGCGTCGTCCGGCCGGGTTCTTGGTCGCCCCGCGGCGCGTCCGGCTCCGGACGTCCATCTCGTGGTGGTTCGTTCACCCGCAGCAGCCCGAGGACGTAATCGAGATCGTCCATGGCGGCCCGTCCGGCGTCCTCGATCGCCTGGAGTGCGCGCCGCACGAGTTCTGTATCCGAGTCCAAGACTTGCCGCGCAGCCGCCGCCTGAAGCGTCGTCACAGTCAGCGCATGCCCAACAGAGTCGTGCAACTCGCGGGCGAGCCGGTTGCGCTCGGTGAGCCGCTGAGCCTCGACTTCCAGGGCACGGATCTGCGCGACCGACGACGGTTGCAGCAGCACCGGAGCCACGGTGCCCAGCACGCGCCCGGTCACCGCCACGAGGTAGACCACCGCCAGAATCATCCCGATGGCGACGGCGAACGCGGGCACACCCTCCAGAAGGTGGAAGGGGGCGAGGTTGAACTCCGTCATCCAGCCGCCGTCGACGCCCACACCACGCATGACCAGCACGACCACGAGGGGCGCGGTGAAAAGCATCGCCAGCATGATCCCGCCGCCACAGATCAGATGCAGGCCATACCAGCTGGCGCCGCGCCATCTGGTTTCCCACGGCGGGTTCCGTTCCGGTTCCGGCAGCGGGACATCCAGCAAGCTGCGGGCAGCCGCGATCTCCAGCGCACGCGTCACCGGCAGAAATGCTGGGACGGTACCGATCGCTACGGTGACGGCCGCGAGCACCGCCACCGGAATCACCGGCGTCTGCGGATCCGCGAACATCTGCACGAACCCGGCTGCCAGCATCACGTACGGGAGCAGGATGACGCCACCGAGCAGTAGGTGCACGCCCCGACGGAAGGTGGACCTGCTGACCAGCGGCGCCAGTATCCAGCGCAGTCTCACGTGTGTGATTGTTCCCTATGCCGGCTCAGCTCGGAGCACGGACGGCGCATCTTTGTGCCTCGCGAGTGCCGGGGAGCAGAACGCCGACGTCCTGAGTGAGCAGTTCCGATCACTCAGGACGCCGGCGGTTTCGGTCAGGACGCGACGATGTTGAGCCGGACGTCAGCTGCCACCTCAGGGTGCAGCCGGACGGTCACGGTGTGTTCACCGATGGTCTTGATCGGGTTGCCGACCTCGATACGGCGCTTGTCCACGTCTGGCCCACCAGCAGCCACCACCGCGGAGGCGATGTCAGCCGGGGTGATGGCACCGAACAGCCGTCCGGTATCACCGGCCTTGGCGGTCAACCGAATCGGCGACTGCTCGAGCCGGGCCTTCACGCCGCGCGCAGTGTCAAGATCGGCGATCTCCCGGCTGGAACGCGCCCGCCGAATGGTGTCGATCTGCTTCTGTCCGCCCTTCGACCACGCGATGGCATAGCCGCGCGGAATCAGGTAGTTGCGGCCGTAGCCGTCCCTGACCTCCACGACGTCGCCAGCCGCGCCGAGCCCGGGCACTTCCTGGGTGAGGATGAGCTTCATGTCTACCGCAGCCTTCCTCAGCGAGCCGTCGAGGTGTACGGCAGCAGCGCAACCTCGCGAGCGTTCTTGATCGCGGTGGCGACGTCGCGCTGGTGACGCGTGCAGTTGCCGGTCACCCGGCGAGCACGGATCTTGCCGCGATCGGAGATGTATTTCCGGAGCAACGCCGTGTCTTTGTAATCGACGTAGCCGGATTCGTCTTTGCAAAAACCGCAAACCTTCTTCTTCGGCTTGCGCAACGTGGGGTTAGCCATCGTGGTGCTCTCCTTTGAAGAGCCCGGTCACCACACTTGGGCGGACCGGGATGGGGTTGATGGACGTGGGGCTCGATGCCCCTAGAACGGGGGTTCTTCGGCAGCCGCGGGGGCGCCGCTGGCCCAAGGGTCGCCGCCAGGTGCGGGGCCGCCGCCTTGAGCGGGTGCACCTTGCGTGGCCCAGGGGTCGTTGCCGCCCTGAGGAGCTCCGCCACCACCGAATCCGCCACCTTGACGTTGGGTCTTGGTGACCTTGGCCGTGGCGTATCGCAGGCTGGGACCGACCTCGTCGACATCGAGCTCGACGACGGTGCGCTTCTCACCTTCGCGGGTCTCGAACGAGCGTTGCTTGAGCCGACCGCTGACGATCACCCGCATGCCACGCTGCAACGACTCGGCAGCGTTCTCCGCGACCTGCCGCCAGACCGAACAGCGCATGAAGAGTGTCTCGCCGTCTTCCCACGCGTTGGTCTGCCGGTTGAACGTGCGCGGCGTAGACGCGACGGTGAAGTTCGCCACGGCCGCACCACTCGGGGTGAATCGCAGCTCCGGATCGTCGGTCAAGTTGCCGATGATGGTGATAACGGTCTCGCCTGCCATGAATTGCTCCCTAGGTCGGGTAGGTCAGTTTCTTCGTCGAGGACGCCGACCCACGAGCCCGTTCAGTGCACCTCGGGCCTAACGACCTTGGTGCGCAAGATCGACTCCGACAGTCCGAGCTGGCGATCGAGCTCGGCGACAGTGTCAGCCTCACAGGTGACGTCGAGCACCGCGTAGATGCCCTCACTCTTCTTGTTGATCTCGTAGGCGAGCTTGCGGCGGCCCCAGATGTCGACTTTCTCGACCGAGCCGCCGGCCTCGCGTACGACCCCGAGATACTGCTCGAGGGTTGGGGCGACGGTGCGCTCCTCGGACTCTGGGTCGAGGATCACCATGACCTCGTAGTGACGCATGCCGGTTCACCTCCTGTGGTCTTCACGGCCACGGTCTCTCCGCGGCAGGAGGGCTATGTCGTCCATGTTGGCCCGGCGAAGCGAACGTCGGGTCCGCACATCACCAGGCCGCAGCTAGCGTACCAGCGGACCCGTCAAATTCCGATTCCTCTGTCCACAGGCTCCAAATGATCATGTTTGGTGGGTTTTCTCGTGCCTTACCATGCCTGGAGGCCTGTTGATGGACGAGAAAACCCACCAAACATGATCATTTAGGGTGAGGGGGCGGGGATGGGGGTGCCCGATATCGCCCGCCTGCAACGCCGCACCCTCACCCTGTTGGTCGCCGCGCAGGTGGTCGGCGGACTCGGAATCGGATCGGCCATCTCGGTCGGCGCCATCCTTGCCCTGCGGTTGTCCGGCTCGGAACAGTGGTCCGGCCTGGCCGGCACCATGATCACCCTGGGAGCGGGCGCCATTGCCCTCCCGCTGGCGCGTCTGGCCGCGTCGAAAGGCCGGAGGATCAGCCTCAGCCTGGGCTGGCTGGTCGCGGCCGCAGGTGCCCTGGTCACACTCCTGGCCGCCACCGTGTCGTCATTCGTCCTGTTGCTCGCCGGGCTGCTGCTGGTGGGTTCCGGAACGGCCACCAACCTGCAGTCTCGCTACGCCGCCACTGACCTCGCCGATCCCAGGACCCGCGCCCGCGACCTGTCGATCGTCGTGTGGTCGACGACGGTCGGCTCAGTCCTCGGCCCCAACCTGACCGGCCCAGGCGAAGTGGTCGCCGGATGGCTGAGCATTCCACCGGTCGCGGGTCCATTCGTCTTCTCCGCGGCCGGGTTCGGGCTCGCGTTCGCGCTGATCGCCAGCCGATTGCGCCCAGACCCCCTCCTCATTGCCCAAGCGCGCCGCGAGCAGGTGAATCCCGGGTACCAGCCAGCGAAGCCGTCCGGTTCCGCACTCATGGTGATCCGGAAGCGCCCGGCGGCTTTGATCGGGCTTTCGGCGATGGTGCTCAGCCAGGGCATCATGGTCGCCGTCATGACCATGACTCCGGTACATATGGACCACCATGGCGCGGAACTACGCCTCGTCGGCCTGACGATCAGCCTGCACATCGCCGGGATGTATGCGTTGTCGCCGGTCGTGGGCTGGCTGACGGATCGCCTCGGGCGCCGTCCCGTGATCATCATCGGCCAGCTCGTCCTGGTCGCATCCGCCATCACCGCCGGCACCGCGCATCATTCGACGCCTCAGCTCACGATCGGGCTCGTGTTGCTGGGGCTGGGCTGGTCGGCCGGCCTGGTGGCCGGGTCGACGCTGCTCACAGAGTCGGTTCCGGATGAGGCACGGACCCGGATCCAAGGAACGTCGGACGTGCTCATGAGCCTCATGGGAGCTGTCGGTGGCGGATTGTCCGGGGTGATTCTGGGCGCTACCAGCTTCGGCACCCTGAATGCGCTCGCCGCGGTCCTCGTCATCCCCACGCTTGCTCTGATTGCGATCGAGACGGTAACCCGGCGTCGTCGCCCCCACGACGACGCGCCTGTCAGCCTCGAGCGGTAGCGTGCCAACCATGGCTGAGCTACGTATCGGCGCCCACACCGCGCAAGAAGATCCCATCGGAGGGGCGAAGGCCCGCGGGGCCAACGCCGTCCAGTTCTTTCTCGGCGACCCCCAGGGCTGGAAAGCCCCTACGGTCTCGTATCCGGGCGGCGCCGATGCTCTTCGCCACGCGGCCGCCGAAGCAGACATAGAGCTGTACGTGCATGCGCCGTACGTGCTCAACGTCGCCACCACCAACAACCGGATACGTATCCCCAGCCGGAAGATCTTGCAGAAGCAGGTGGACCTCGCTGCCGAGGTCGGGGCCAAGGGAATCGTCATCCACGGTGGCCACGTCCTCAAGGACGACGATCCCGATGTCGGTGTGGACAACTGGCGCAAGTGCGCCGAGCGGCTGGATGCCAAGGTTCCGGTCTTCATCGAGAACACCGCCGGCGGCGATCGCGCCATGGCCCGCAAGCTCGATCGGCTGGCGAGGCTGTGGGACGCCGTGGCCGAGTACGGGCTCGGTTTCTGCTTCGACACCTGTCATGCCTTCGCCGCGGGCATCGACCTGGCAGAGGCGGTCGACAAGGTCATGGCCATCACCGGCCGGATCGACCTGGTTCATGCCAACGACAGCCGGGATCCGTTCGATTCCGGCGCTGATCGCCATGCCAACCTCGGCGAAGGCACCATCGGCCTGGAGCCGATAGCCGAGGTCGTCAGGGCGGCCGGCGCTCCGGTCATCTTGGAAACGCCGGGCGCCAAGAGCGGCGAAAGTGACGACATCTCCGTGTTGCGTTCTTATCTGCACGCCTGACGCTGTGCAGGCCATACCCCTAGATTCATGATCATCTGGGTTCGCGATCGGGCCTGTCCGGAATCGTTGAAGGCGACAGGCAACGGGTACGCTCAGGCCCGTGACAAACGCACCAGCCCTCACCGTCCGGACCATCTCCCGCGAGGAACACCTCGCGGCGATCACCGACCGCCCATCGGTCAGCTTCCTGCAAACCCCCGCCTGGGCGCAGGTCAAGAAGGAATGGAAGGCCGAGTCCGTTGGCTGGTTCGACGGCGACACCATTGTCGGCGCCGGTCTGGTGCTTTACCGGCAGGCGCCGCGACTCCGTCGCTATCTGGCCTATCTGCCCGAGGGTCCGGCCATCGACTGGGAGGCCGCCGCGAAAGCCGGCGATCTGCGACGCTGGCTCGATCCCCTGGTCAGCCACGTCAAGGAGTATGGAGCGTTCGGGCTGCGGATGGGCCCCACCGTGGTCACCCGAGTCTGGGAGAACGCAACACTCAAGGCCGCGCTGGCGGACGAGCAGATCAAGCGGCTCGGCGACGTCCCCGCTGACGAAACCACCGAGATCGGCAACTCCCTGGCACGTCAGTTGCGAGACGCCGGGTGGCGCCCACCACCTGACAGCGAAGGGTTTGCCGCGGGCCAGCCACGACATGTCTTCCAGTTGCCGCTGCACGGCAAATCCGAAGACGACGTGTTGCGCGGCTTCAACCAACTGTGGCGCCGCAACGTCAAGAAGGCCACGAAGTCCGGCGTGGTAGTCACCCAGGGCAGCGGAGCCGATCTCACCGCTTTCCACGAGCTCTACGTCGAGACCGCGCACCGGGACAATTTCACGCCACGCCCGCTGGGCTATTTCCAGGGCATGTGGGAAGCGATGCAAGCCGAGTCTCCGGACCGGATCCGGCTCTACCTCGCGCACCACGAAGGCGACCTCGTAGCCGCCACCACGATGACTCGAGTGGGGACACACGCGTGGTACTCGTACGGCGCCTCCTCCAACGCGAAGCGCGAGGTCAGGGCTTCCAATGCGGTGCAATGGCAGATGATCTCCGACGCGCTGGCCGACGGCTGCGACGTCTATGACATGCGCGGCATCACCGACACCCTCGACGAGTCCGATCCACATGCCGGGTTGATCCGGTTCAAGCTGGGTACCGGCGGCCGCGCCGTGGAGTACCTCGGCGAATGGGATCTGCCGATCTCCGGCCTTCTTTACAAAGCCTTCGACCTGTACATGAAGCGCCGGAGCTGACCATGCCACTGACTCTGCATATCGACGCCGCTCGCTGGCGCGAGCACCTCTCGCGCTTCGTCGAACCGGACGGCGCGGCCGTCGTTCCCGTCGCCAAAGGCAACGGCTACGGTTTTGGCAACTCCACGCTGGCGGCCGAGGCAACCAAGCTCGGCGCCGACACCGTGGCGGTCGGGACATACGAGGAGTTGCCTGAGATCAGCCAGGCATTCCGCGGTGATCTTCTCGTCCTCACACCCTGGCGGCCATGGCTGGGCGGCGCCGGCGACGACGAACGCGTCATCCACACCATTTCCCGGGTGGCGGATTTGCAGACACTGGTGCAACACGGGGGCCGCCCACGTGTGGTGCTCGAGGTGCTCACCAGCATGCGGCGCCACGGCATCGATCCTGGCCAGCTCGAGACGGTGATCGAACTGCTCGCCGGCGTGCGGTTCGAAGGCTTCGCGTTACACCTGCCGCTGGCCGGCGACCACACCGACGAGGCGCGGCGACTGGCCACGACGGCCTTCAGCACGGTCGAGGGGGTGCCCCGCCGGCTTTGGGTCAGCCATCTGACCTCCGCCGCGGCGGGCGAACTCGCCGCGAAGACCGGCGCCGAAGTCCGGTTGCGAGTAGGCTCCGCGCTCTGGCTCGGCGACCGGGGAGCCCTGGCCGCCCGCGGCACGGTCATCGACGTCCACCAGGTCCGGCGCGGCGAGCGCTACGGCTATCGGCAACGCCGCGCGCGCCGGAACGGCTCGGTGATCGTCGTCGCCGGTGGCACGGCACACGGCATCGCGATGGAGGCGCCGTCGCCGGTCGTGACAGCTCGGCAGCGGGCCGCCTCGATCGCGAAGGGTGGCCTCGAGGCGACCGGCCGGGCGCTGTCACCGTTTCACGTGGGTGGCAAACAGCGATGGTTCGCTGAACCGCCACACATGCAATGCTCCATGATCTGGCTGCCCGGCGACGTGACGCCGCCCGCGCCCGGAGACGAGCTAGACGTCGATGTCCGGTTCACGACGACGGCCTTTGATCGCATCAGCTGGGGTTAACCGCTCCGGCAGATGGAGTCGCTCCTCGCCCAGCAGACTCGGTCGGGGGAGGCTTCGCCATCGACCTCCCTCGCTGATGCCCACCACACCATGGAGAGACTCCATCTGCCGGAGCCATCCAGCCCAGCAAAGCGGGGGGTCAGAGCGTCGGCAAAAGGCCGGCCCGCGCCAGTATCCCGCGTGCGTCCTCGGTGTATCCGCCCCGGATGACCAGGTCGTACTGCGCGGCCACGAGGTTACGGGTGGACGAGTAGCCGTTGCGCCCAGCCGTGACGGCATGAGACGCGAAGCCGAATGCCGCACCCCATGTCGCACCGATCATGGCACCGACCAGGATCAAGCCGAGCCAGGCGAATCCCGGTGAGAAGAGCCCGAGCAGCAGACCGAAGAACGATCCCAGGCCGGCACCGGTGAGCGCGCCGTGTCCGGTAGCGCGAAGCTTAGATGTCTGGCCGGTCACTCGTTCGACCAGCCGAAGATCGGATCCGACGATATCGACATTGTCGATCGGAAAGCCGTCCTGGGCGAGCTGCCGGACCGCGGACTGGGCTTCGTCATACGACGGGTAAGTCGCGACGGTGTTCCAGGCTGCTTTGATCGGGTCGAACTGGGGGGTGTCCGTGAATGTCATCGTGATCTCCTCTCGCTGAGGATCCACCACCATCGTCGGTCGCACGGCTGAGATGTACCTGTGCTTAACCTGTGAAATACCCAAGAACCGCGACCTTCACCCCTATCTGCCCGGCCGGGCCGGTGGACGAGGGTGCGGCGAGCCGTTTGGCCCATCGTCAACAGGCCGCCGGCCGCTGCCGACTCGGCTCAGATCAGGCGTTTGACTACTTCGCCCCCCTGTACGACGAGTACGACGTTGCTTGGATCGGCGAGCAAGCCGATGTCGGACAGCGGATCACCGGCGCACACGACGAGATCGGCAAGTTTGCCAGCCTCGATGCTCCCGACCCGGTCGGCGACACCCAGCAGCGTCGCGGCGTTCAGCGTTCCGGCTTGGATGGCGGCCATCGGGTCCATGCCGACCGACACCAGTTGGCTGAGCTCGGTCAGGTTCGTGCCATGCACGGAGATCGCCGCATCAGTGCCCATCGCCACCCGCACACCTCGGCGCACGGCCTCGGAGATGCGTTCGAAGGTGCGCTCTTCCAGGGCCAGCTTCGCCTCGTACGCCGCGATCGGCAGCAAGTGTCTGCGGTCGTGATAGCCGACGAAGGTCGACAGCGTGGGAACCAGGAACGTGCCCCGTTCGAGCATCAGGTCGATACCCTCATCGTCGATGAGATAGCCGTGTTCGATGCTGGTGACACCTCCACGCACCGCGTTGCGGATGCCGGCTGCGCCCTGGGCGTGTGCGGCGATGGCACGTCCTCCGTGCCGGGCGACCTCCTCGGCGATGGCGGCGATCTCACCGACTGTCAGGCCTTCGTCGTCGGGCGTGTCCGACGGGCTCGACACACCCCCGGTCGCACAGAGCTTGATCACGTCGGCGCCGTCCCGGATCAACCGTCGCGCTCCGACCCGGGCTTCTTGCTCCGAATCGACGATCTCCGCCGCCGACAGCGGGTGATCGCCGTGCAAGTCGATGCCAGTGGGCCATCGGAAGTCCGCGTGCCCGCCGGTGTGGCTCATCAATCGCACGGCTACCTGCAGCCGCGGAGCGCGCAGCAAGCCCCGCTCCTGAGCCATCCGGAAACCGGCGTCCAGCCCACCGAGGTCACGGACGCTGGTGACGCCAGCATCGAGAGTGAGCTGCGCGCGGGCCGCCACCTCGAACGCGGCCAGGCTCTGGTTGACGTCGAGGTTGTTCAGCAACAACTTCGATGCGTCCTGGTAGGCCAGGTGGACATGGCAGTCGATGAGTCCCGGCAGGAGTGTCCGGCCGCCGAGGTCAACGGTGGTGCTCCCTTCCAGCAGCCCGATCGCGCCGGCAGCGGGCCCCGCGTATGTGATCAGATCTCCGTTGACGACGACGGTTGCGTCGTCGATCGGATCGCTACCGGTGCCATCGATCAGGCGGACGTGGGTGTAGGCGGTACGAATCTCGGTCACCAGGCCTTTCTCAACGTACGAACTGCGGCAGGGCTGATAGAGCGGCTCAGAGGTGAATCCCCATCCCCGGACCAACCGGAGTGCCGGTGAAGAAGAACACCGCGAGCACCACGATCCAGAGGACCAAGAACACCAGGCTGAACGGAAGTGCTCGCGCAATCACCGTACCGAGTCCCGCATTCGGCGCGTATGCCCGCAGGAAACCCAGGATGATCACCATGTACGGATTGAGCGGGCTCAGCCCATTCGTTGCGGAGTCGCCGATCCGGAAGGCGGCCTGAATGAAGCCGGGTTCGTAACCGAGCAAGGCGAACATCGGAACGAACACCGCCGCGAAGAGCGTCCACTGCGCCGACCCGGAGATCACGAAGAGGTTGATCAACGCCGCCAGAATCACGAAGGCGACGATCGCGCCGAAGCCAGTGAAGTTCGCTCGCTCCAAGAGGTCGGCGCCGGTCACCGCCAGCCACGACGACAGCCCGCTCCAGTTGAACAAGGCCAGGAACTGAGCCATGACGAAGGCGACGACCAGGAAGCCGGACATGTCCTTGACGGCACCCGCCATCATCGAAGCGATGCTCGCGCCCCCGGTCACGGTTCGCAGGACCAGACCATAGGTGATGGACGGCACGATGAGTGTCAGGAAGACCAGGAAAACCACGGAATCGAGCAACGGCGACGACGGCAAGAAGCCGCCGTCCTCGCCCCGCATCGGCGCACCGGCCGGCAGGGTCAGCAGCAGGACGCCACTCACGGTCAGCATCAGTGCCAGACCAGACCATCGCAACCCGCGCCGCTCCTGGGGCGACAGTTCGGGGTCCAGCACCACGTCGGTTCCGTCCTCGCTCTTCGCGCCGGTCGAGGTCACGCCCTCGACAGTCTCCGTAGGCATCTGACGGCGGTTGAGGGACGGTTCCAGCACCCGGTCGATGAGCAGACCGGAGACGAGGCCGAGCAGCACTGCGATGGTCGCGGTGATGAAGTAGTTCGACACCGGCGTCACGGCTGTGCCTACATCGCCCAGCGGTTCCGCGGCCGCCGTCGTGATGCCACTGAGCAGCGCATCGGCGCTGGTAATGAATGGACTGCAACTGTATCCGGCGGTGACAGCCGCGAATGAGCCCAGCAGCCCGGCCACCGGATGCCGGCCGGCGGCCTTGAACACCATGGCCGCCAGCGGTGGCAGCGCCACCATGGCCGCATCGCTCATGATGTTTCCGGCGACCGACACGATCCCGACGACGTACGGCAGCGCCCAGCGCGGTGCCCGGCCGAACGCCCGGCGCACAACAGCGGCGAGCAGGCCGGTGCGCTGGGCGACCCCCACCGCGAGGAGAATCGTCAGGACCACACCGAGCGGCGGGAACTCGACGAAGTTGGTCACCATGCCCGTCGTGAGCCAGGTGATGCCCTCACCGGTGAAGAATCCGCGGATGGGTGTCGGCTCTTCGGCGTCGGGGAGTTCGACTACGACGTCCGCGGCGGCCATCACCGTCGACACCACGGCGATCACGGCGAACAGAAAGATGAACAGTGCGAATGGATCGGGCAGGCGGTTGCCGGCGCGCTCGATTCCGTCGAGGACGCGGGCTCCTAGACCTACCTTTGTGTGAGTACGGGAGTTCGTCACCATGTGCACACCTCATCGCTCGCGGATTCATGGCGTTGGTGGGACGTCGGCGGCCACGCTCGCGGAATGCTCCCGGGTGATCGGCCGGCTCTGGCTTCTGCCCTCATTGATGCGGGACACTACGTCCGGCCGGGCGGAGACTCGCCCAGGCGCAGGGAATCCGTAGGAATGAAGGATTGAATGCAGGATTCGAACGTGTTGGATGAGCTCGACCTGGAGATCGTCAATGCCCTTCAGCTAGCGCCGCGGGCACGCTGGGCTGACCTCGCGCCGATTCTCGGGGCCGACCCGACTACGTTGGCCCGGCGCTGGCAGCGACTCACCGACGACGGCATCGCGCGGATCACCGTCGTCCCCAGGCGCGGCACGGTCAGCCAGCAATCCGTGGCCTACGTGGAGCTTCGCTGCGCGAACGGGGCTATCCCGAAGGTGACTGCCAGGCTCGCCGCCGACCCGGACGTGCTGACCATCCATCACACGGCAGGCTTCGCCCAGCTGATGATTGTGCTGACGGCCGGGCCCCGTCTGCCCGACTATCTGCTGAATCGGATCGGCCCCATCTCGGGCGTCCTGGACTACGCGGTGCACATCATCACTGATCTGCCTTTCGAGACGGACCGCTGGCACATCCGGGCACTGACCGCGGACCAGCACAATCGCCTCCGGGCACTAGGCGTCGGCGCCGGCGACGGACGGTCATTGGAGGGACGAGTCACCGATCTGGACCGGGAGCTCGTGACCCGGCTGTGCGTCGATGGGCGGGCCAGCTATCAAGAGCTGGCGGATCAGACCGGCGTCAGCGCCCCCGCCGTGGCTCGCCGGCTGAACCGGCTACTGCGTGCCCGGGTGATCGGTCTCCGATGTGACGTGTCCCGGCGACGCCTGGGGCTGCCGGGCGCGGTGTTCCTGCGCGGCACGCTTGACCGGGCCGAGTTCCGCACGGCAATGGGCGAACTCGGTGCGCGGATTCCGGAGCTGAGGCTGATCACGGCGGTCGCCGGCGCGAGCAACTCCCAGCTCTCGGTGTGGCTTCGCTCGATAGCCGATCTGTTCCAGGTCGAGGAACGACTTGCCCGCGAACTCCCGAGCCTTCGCGTTACCGACCGGATCGTGGTGTTGCGCACCATCAAACTCATGGGGCACATCCTCGACGACTCCGAACGGCGAATCCGTACCGTCCCGATCAACGTCGACTATCTCTGAACCCGCGCTGGTAGCCCGCCTGGGCCACAAACGCTGCCCGAATCCTCGGTGATCGTCAGTACGTTGTGGTCGCTGTGAGGTGATCATCAGTACTTTGTGGTCACGGGATTGCGACCACAACGTACTGTCGATCACCGCTGTGTTACAGGAGGGCCTGGTCCCGTGCCGCATCGGCGATCCGCATACCCAGGTCATCCAGTTCGTCCAGGATGAGCCCCGCACCCCACACTTGGTTACGCTTCCGCTCGGTCAGCGGGCGCAGGACACCCGCGTCCCGGAGCCGATCGATGGCTGCATACACGCTGCTTACCGGCGCAGCGATCTTTCCGCAAACATCCTCGGCCGATATGACCGGTTGGGCCGGCAACAGGGCCAGCACCATGTCCACCGCGCTGCCACGGCGCGTCCGTCCCACCCACGTCCGCCATTCCGACTCGATCTCCGTCAAGCGCTCCGCGGTGGTGTAGGACTCGCTCGCGGCGATCAGCGATGCGCTGGCAAAGGATCTGACAATCGCCCGGAATTCGCCGCGCCGGTAGTCGTTGAGCAGGCCAAAATAGCCATCGCGGTTCGCCACCAGGGCCGACGCCAGCGGGACAACGATCCTCTTGGTGGCACCTCGGCGGCGCAGAATCGCGTTGATCAACGCCCTGCCGATACGCCCATTGCCGTCAGTAAAGGGATGAATCGACTCGAACTGAGCATGCGCGATCGCCGCCTGCACCAGAGCGGGAACGTCATCGCGGTTGGCGAATCTGACCAGATCGTCCATGTACTCAACGACGGTCTCCCAGGGCGGCGGCACGTAAGTCGCGTGGCGAGGCGAGTAGTCGCTACCGCCGATCCAGTTCTGAACGTCACGCAGCCGTCCGGCATAGTGACGTTCCACGGGATCGTCCCGCAAGAGTGCCGCATGCGCGGATGTCATGGTGGAAACATCGATCAGCCGCGTGCGTTCCACCTCCGCGATCATGGTGTCCAGCGCCTCGGTAGCCGCTACCATCGAGGCTGCGGACGAGTTTGTCTTGATGCCGTGCAGGGCACGAGCGTAGTCATCGATGCTGGCCTCGACCTGCTCGATCTTCGACGAAGCGACCGACTCAGTCCGCAAAAGCAGCACACCGAGCGCGCCCAAGCCGCGACCGTGCGCGGTATCCAGCGCGGTGACCTCCCGCGCCGCTTGTTCGACCACACTGGCCAGCAACCCATCCACGCTGATCGAGATGTCTGCGATCAGCGGTGGCAGCGCTACCTCGATCTCGCTCAACATCCGATCGTCGCGAGTGCCGCCGCGAACCGCCTGGCGCCAGGGGCGTATCTCGTGCCTATGCGCCGGCCACTCATGGCTCATGTCGGGTCCCCGCTAAGTCGGAACAATGATGTCGTTATTCCGACTTAGCTTATCTAACTCGGAATAACGATGAGCTTACTCCGAGTTACGGCCGTGCGCCTCGAATCATCCCGCCCATCGGCCGGTCAGGAAGACGACCGCCCACACACTCATGAGCGGAACGCTGACGGCGAGGTAGACCCACAGCACCCATCGGCGGCGGACAGCCAGCAGGGCGATGCCGATCCACAGCGGCCACCACAGGAGGGTGGCGCGCGGGACCGAGAACAACCAGTACGAGGTGGCGAAGGCGGCCACCTGCAGGCCGACCCACGTCGCCTCACCCCATCGGCGCCACACGATCAGAACCACGGTGAGCGCCACTCCGATCAGGGTGGCGACGAGTTCGGCGCCGAACATCCACGCGAACCCGGGTGATTGAGTGCCGCCGAAAGCCGCGTTCCACGTGTTCGCCCAGGCGTCCCAGGGCCAGGTGAACTCACGGTTCCACTCCTGGGCCTGGGCGTCGAGCCAGGCCAGCCAGTTGCCGGTGAGGTTCTTCAGGTAGGCCATCCACGCCGCCAGTGGTACAAGCGGCAGGAACAGCCAGCCGAAGCCGGACCAGGAGCGAGCGGCCTGGCGGGTGGTGAGCCAGTGCACTCCGATCGCGATCGCGAGAAAGATCCCGCTGACACGCACGGTGCAGGCCAGTGCCGCCAGCACGCCCGCCATCAGCCAGTTGCCACGACGTGCTGCCAGCCACGCCGGCAGGGCACACGCGAGAAACAGCGCCTCGGTGTATGGCGCGGCGAGGAAGACCGCGGGCGGTGCGCACACCCAGGCGAGCACCGCGAGCCGGCCGACCGCCGGACCGCCTTCGAGTTCACCGAGGCGCCCGAGAGCTACCGCGGCGATTCCCCCGGCAACGAGGGAAATGAACAAGCCGGTGACAACATGCGGGATCCCGATCTGGTGGCCGAGCCAGAGGAGACCAGGCAGCCCGGGGAAGAACGCCTCGTTGGGCACGCCGGTGGGCTCACCGCCGTAGCCGAACTCCGCGATGCCACGGTAATGGTGGAAGTCCCACTGGATCCATTGGTCGAACCACCCGGCGACGTCGGTACCGTTGGCGGCGAACAGCCAGGCTGTCGCGGCCGCGACAATCCACACCGACAGTCGGCTGAGTGCCCAGATGCCCAGCGCGTCGCGATCGATCTCCCGCGTCGGCCACGAGGCGCTGCCAGATCGGCCCGGTCTCGCATGGCCGGTGAGCTGACCCGCACTGGTGCCCTCGCCGGCGCTCATCGCACTCCCCGCCGGCCGGTGGCGAGTTCGGGTCTGGCCTCTTGCGGGTCGGACACGTACGCGCGCACGGGATCGTGTTCGGGATGCAAGACGTCCCGGACCACAAATCCGGCCAGCCAGATGAGAGCCACGACACGCAGCACAATCGAGAGCGCGTAGATCTCGGCCGAGATGATCGGCTCACCGTAGAAACCGGCCAGGTGCAACCACACGGCCACGAAATAGACAACTTCCGCTGCCTGCCAGACGAGTAGTTCCCGCCAGCGCGGGTGGGCCAGCACGGCGAGTGGCAGGAGCCACAGTGTGTACTGCGGAGACCATACTTTGTTGATCAACACGAAGGCGGCCACCGCGAGGAACGCCAGCTGTGCCAGACGGGCCGGTTCAGGAGCCACGACCGCGAGGACGATGATCAGCCCCAGCAAGATCAGTCCCGCGCCCACAGCGAGGCGGTTGATGTCCTGGCCGGCAAAGATCGCAATCCCGAAGGTGTCACCCAAAATCTCCAGGGCATGCCAGATCGAACCGAATTCCGCTCCTCGGTCCGCGTTGAACTCGAAGAACGACGCCCAGCCCTCGCGCGCCACCATGGCCACCGGAATGTTCACCGCGAGCCATGTCACTACCGCGGCTCCGGCGGTCACCCCCAGTCTTCCGAGCGCCGCTGCCCGGTCGGGTGCACGCATGGCGACAAGCAGCATGGGGCCCAGCAGCAGAACGGGGTAGAGCTTGGTTGCCGCGCCGAGGCCGATCAGTACCCCGGCCCAGGCTGATCGCTCACGCGTCCAGGCCAGTATCGCCACGCTGGTCATGGCGACTGCCAGCAGGTCCCAGTTGATGGTGGCGCTGAGGAGCAACACCGGCGACGCCGCTACGAGCATCGCGTCCCACGGCCTGCGCGGCACGGTCCGCGCTGTCGCCACGACAACGACCAAAGCGGCGATGCCCATCAGCAACGCGGTGAATTCGTAGAAGCGGACCCCTTCGGCAAGCCTTCGATCGTCAGGGTCCGGATCGGCTACGGACTGGGCCGTCTGAGCGACGTAGGCCGAAGCCTGCATGACCGCTCCGGTGAATACCGGGTATTCCAGCGCCCGATCGACGTAGGCGATCTCACCGTCGGCGAAGCCGCGTTCGCGATAAAGGAAGGGGACGTCGCTGTAGCACATCGCCGTCCACACGGTTGGGTCGTCGCGGCTGGCCCAGGAGGCGTCGTGACAGGGCTTGTCGGCGATGAAACCCAGAGCGAGAACAAAACAAGCCACGGCGAGCGTCACCCGCAGCGGCCCCCACCATCGCATGGGCTCCGCCCCGGCGTGCCTTCCGGCCGGCCCCCCGATCCACTCACTGGCGGCAGCCGCCAGCCGATCGTCTCGGCTCGGCCGTGCGGTGCGCGAGTTCACGGACATATCGTGCCGCACCGGGTCACGACCGCGCTCAGCGGTAGCGGTCGCGCGGGTCGGAGGCCAGTGTTCACGTGATCGTGAAGCCAGCTCGGCGAATCTCGCTTCGATCGACCAGGCGCTCAGTCCCAGCCGGCATCCCCTTCGTCGGTGCCGTCGTCGCCCTGATCGGTGCCGTCCTCGTCGCCCCCGCGGTCGTTGCCACGATCATTGCCGTTCTGGTTGCCGTTCTGGTTGCCGCCCCAGACGTCGCCGTTCTCGTCGTCACCGCCGCTCTCGTCGCCGGTGCCGCCGTCGTCGCCCTGATCGGTGCCGTCGTCGGTGCCGCCGTCGTCGCCTGAGTGGTCGCCACCTCGGTCGTTGCCGCCTTGGTTGCCACCTTGGTTGCCACCTTGGTTGCCGCCCTCGTCTGCGCCGGATTCGTCGCCGCCGGACACGTCGTCCTCTTCACGCGGCGGCTCCGGCTCACGGGTCGGCTCCGGCGTCGGCTCCTCGGTCGGCTCCGGGTTGACCGGCTCGCCGACATCGGCGCGTTCCGGGAACTCGAGAACCTCCTCGTCTTCGAGCACGGCGGACATGAACGCGGTCCAGATACGCGCCGGGTACCGCCCGCCCGGGAAGCTGCTTTCTCCGTCGATGCCACGCAACGACTCAGTGCCGCCGGCCTCGCCCTCACCGCGGATGAACGAGACCGCGGTGGCCAGCTGCGGCGTGTAGCCGGCGTACCAGGCGGTCAGGTCTTGGTGAGTTCCGGTCTTACCGGCCGACGGGCGCCCGAGCTCCCGCGCGACATGACCGGTCCCGTTCTCACCGTCCACAACCTGTGTCAGTGCGTACGTGGTGTCGGCCACGACGGCGGCGTCGAACACGGCCTTCGGTTCCGGTTCGACCGAATGCACAACGTTGCCGCCGCGGTCGGTGACCCGTCGGACCGTGTACCAGTCGGTCTGTCGCCCGCCTGCCGCGAGGGTGGCGTAGATCTCGGCCATCTCCACGGTGGAGACCTTGCCGATTCCCAGCGTGACGCGGGCGTCGTTCTCCAGATCCTCGGCGTTCTCGGGCACGCCGGCCCGGATCAGTGCGTCGACGACCCGGCTCGGCCCGAGTTGCATGGTGAGATCGACGAAGGCCGTGTTGATCGATCGCTCCATCGACTCGACGAGATCAACCGCCTCGCCATAGTCGGCATCATTCTGGTTGTTGACCGGCGGGCCGAGTTCGGGCGGGTCGAACGGTGAGTTGCCCCAGTACCGGCTCTCGAGAGAAATCCCTTCCTCGAGAGCCGCGATCAGCGTGAAGGGCTTGAATGCCGAGCCGGCCTGTTGTTTGCCGTCTATGGCGTCGTTGAACGATTGCTCGACGGCGTCCGGCCCCCCGTACATCGCGATGACGCCGCCGTCCTCGGGGCGCACGGCTGCCAGGCCGATACGCACACCTTCGGCGGATTCGGTGGGCCGTTCTTCCTCGACCGCCCGTACCGCCGCCTCTTGGGCGTCTTTGTCAAAGGTGGTGATCACCCGGAGGCCGCCCGTTCTGATCTCAGCCTCGTCGATGCCCGCGGCGCGCATCTCCTTCTCAACTTGCTGCAGCAGGTACCCGTTGGGCCCGCCGAGCCGATTCTGGTCTTGCCGTGGCTGGACTTCAGGCGGCTCGGCTTCCCTGGCCTCTTCCGGAGCGACCGTACCCATCGCCAGCATGCCGTCGAGGACGAACCGGAAGCGCGCTTCGAACCGCTCGGTGTTCTCCGGCCCCAGGGTGGGGTCGTAGCGGTGCGGGGACCGCAGGATCGTGGCGAGCGCGATCCCCTCCTCCAGAGTGGTTTCGCTCACCGGCTTGCCGAAGTAGGACTTCGCCGCGGTCTGCACGCCGTACAGGCCATCGCGGCCGTACCAGATGGTGTTGAGGTACGAGGCCAGGATGTCGTCCTTGTCGAGCTGCTGGTCGATCTTGATCGACACGAACAGCTCGTTGATCTTACGGTCCCAGCTCTGGTCCTGAGTGAGGTAGTAGTTCTTGACGTACTGCTGGGTGATGCCGGACCCACCGCCGTCAATCTCTCCCCCGGACCGGACGAAATTGAGTCCGGCGCGGGCAATGCCGGCGGGGTCGAATCCAGGGTTGCTGTAGAAGCGGCGGTCCTCAGCGGCGAGCACGGCGTTGCGCACGTGTTCGGGAATCTGGGAGAGATCCACACTCTCCCGGTTCTCGGCGTTGAACCGGCCCAGCTCGGTCTCACCGTCGCTGTAGTAGACGATGGTCGTCTCTGACAGCGCGAAATCGTTGGGCTCGGGGATATCCGTCCAGGCGTAGACCACGCCGATGCCGATGACTCCCAGGCAGGTGAAGCCGAGGAAGTACAGGAAGAACGCCTTGAAGCTGACGAACTTCCGCCAACCACGTTTCCTGGGCTTACCGGCTTTGCCGGCCGCACCGCTCTGCGCGTTCTTACCGTGCGCAGCATAACGCCGGCGCGATCCTCCGCGCGCGGCGTTCGCTCTACGTCCTGCGTCCGTCACGTCTGCGTCTCGATGTCTCGAATTGGGTCTGAGGCGGCCTGAGGTCCGCATAGGTCCAATGGGCAACGGTACATCCTCGCGCCAGGCGCTTGTGACACTCACACCGTCGCGAGGTACTATCTCGATGTATCAATTCGATACATCAGTCCGTCAGCACTGCGATAGGGAGCGTACTTCGTGGGCAAGCGTGCCGAAGCTCTGGAGCTGGCCGTACTCGGTCTGCTCCATGACGGGCCGCTGCATGGCTACGAGTTGCGTAAGCAGGTGAACTCGCTGCTCGGGTGGGGCAGGGCATTCTCATACGGCACGCTCTATCCCACGTTGAAGGAGATGGTCCGGCGCGGGCATCTGGCCGAGGACGAAACCATCGACACCTCGGGCACGTCACGCAGCGGCCGCCGCGGCCGGATCGTCTACAAACTCACACCGGAAGGCAAAGAGCGCTTTACCGAGTTGCTCAGCGCCGCCGGTCCATCGTCGTGGGATGACGAGCAGTTTGGTGTTCATTTCGCCTTCTTCGGGCGGGCCGACGCCGACACCAGGATGCGCATCCTGATCGGCCGGCGGTCTCGTCTTCAAGAACGGCTAGAGCAATTCCGGTCCGCGCTGAACCGGACCCGGGAACGGCTCGACGCCTACACGCTCGAACTGCAGCGGCACGGCCTGGAATCCGTCGAGCGCGAGGTCAAGTGGCTCGACGGCCTCATCAGCGCCGAACAGCGCACCAACACATCAGAAAACAATCATTCGCGGGAGCATCCGCTGTTCCCAACGTCCGGCTCCGAGCCGGACCGACCAAGTGACCATGAAAAGGAGAAGAGCTGATGAGCTCGCTTCGGGTAGCTATTGTCGGCGTAGGTAACTGCGCCGCATCCCTTGTTCAAGGTGTTCATTACTACCGCGATGCCGACCCGGCAACCAAGGTTCCGGGCCTGATGCACGTGCAGTTTGGTGACTACCACGTTCGTGACATCGAGTTCGTCGCCGCCTTCGACGTTGACGCCAAGAAGGTCGGCCAGGATCTGGCCGATGCTCTGGGTTCGAGTGAGAACAACACGATCAAGATCTGCGATGTGCCGCCTACCGGTATCAGCGTCCAGCGTGGCCCCACACTCGATGGCCTCGGAAAGTACTACCGCGAGACGATCACCGAGTCCGACGAGGATGCCGTCGACGTGGTCGAGGTGTTGAAGGCCACTCAGACCGACGTCCTGGTGTGCTACCTGCCCGTCGGCTCGGAGCAAGCAGCGAAGTTCTACGCACAGTGCGCGATCGACGCCGGGGTGGCGTTCGTCAACGCACTTCCGGTGTTCATCGCGGGCACAAAGGAATGGGCCGACAAGTTCACCGCAGCCGGTCTGCCGATCGTCGGCGACGACATCAAGTCGCAGATCGGCGCCACGATCACCCACCGCGTACTCGCTCGGCTCTTCGAAGACCGCGGGGTCACCGTCGACCGCACGTATCAGCTCAACGTCGGCGGCAACATGGACTTCAAGAACATGCTCGAGCGCGACCGGTTGGAGTCCAAGAAGGTATCCAAGACCCAGTCAGTGACGTCGCAGCTGGCAAACGGCCTGGACGACCGCAACGTGCACATCGGGCCGTCCGACTACGTCGCATGGCTCGACGACCGCAAGTGGGCGTTCATCCGGCTCGAGGGCCGGAACTTCGGCGACGCCCCGGTGAGCCTGGAGTACAAGCTCGAAGTGTGGGACTCCCCCAACTCGGCCGGCATCATCATCGACGCCCTCCGTGCCGCCAAGATCGCCAAAGATCGCGGCATCGGCGGCCCGATCCTGTCGGCATCCTCGTACTTCATGAAGTCGCCGCCCGAGCAGTACTCGGACAGCGAGGCACACGACCTGGTCGAGGCCTTCATCGCGGGCACCGTGGAGCGCTGATCACACCTGTACGGCATACAGCCGCACACACGACCTAGCAGTCTGCGCGCTGAAACCACTGGTCACTCCGAGAACCGCGCGAATGGCGAGCCCGTCGGCTCGCTGTTCTCGCGGGCTCTGAGGACTGTTCCTGGTGCGGGCCGGTCGTTCAGGCGTGAGCTGGTCCGGAACCAGAGCCGCCGCAGTGACGTTCAGAACACGGGTGGGGCCTACGCTCACGTGACGTCGCAAGAGCGAAAAAACCGCCCAAAGCGACCGGGTTCCGGCATCGAGCGTTTGGCCCACTCGACTACCATTCGAATGTCCGGCTTATCGGTCGTCTATTGACAGAGCGGGTGCGAGACAGCCAGCGTCGGCTATTGTCCCGTGTCCTGTCGTCCTGTTGTTCGGCGGCCATGATGGACTCGCGCGATCCACGCGCGACTCCGGGGACGCCAGACCAAGGGAGGAACGTTCGATGACGCGGACCGCGCGAGGCCGCCGGGGAACCAGCGCAAACCCGAAAAGAGCGCGCGCAGCTCATCAGTCACCCGAACCCGCAACGCCGGCCGAAGAGCAGCCGCCTGCCCAGGACGAGGGCGAGCGCTCCTCTTTCTGGCACACCCTGCTGCACGACCGAAGCGTTCGGTCCAGGGTTGCCGCGCTGGTCATCGTCCCGTTGCTGGGCACGTTGGTGCTCGGCGCCCTGTTCTTCAAGAACGCTCTCGACGACGCCGGGTCGGCGGGCGACGTCGAGCAGCTCGCCACGGTCGGCGTAGCCGCGACCGATCTGCTTCACCGGATCCAGGACGAGCGCGATGTGACCGGCCTCAATCAAGCCGGTGCCACGGGTGTCGGCGCCGTGGGTGACGCCCGGGACCGCACTGACACCGCCATCGAACAGCTCCGGGGCAGCCTTGGTGACGTGCGGGCCGCTGGTCCCGCCGCAGCATCCGTCGTCGAGGCGCTCGATGAGGAGCTCGACCAGCTCGCCACCCACCGGGCCCAGAGCGACGAGTCCGACCCCGCCTTCGACGCCGGCGGTGCTTCCGGATACCACGAGCTCGCCGAAGCCGTGCGCGGAGTTGTCACGGCCTCGGGCACGGTGGTTCACGATGGCGAGACCGCCCGCCTGATCACGGGGTTGGACAACATCACCCAGGCCGTCGAGTCGGCCTCGATGGAGCGCGGTCTGGTCACGTTCCACCTGACGCCGGGCGAAGAGCCGTCATCGTCGCTGACCACCAACGCCGTTGTCTATCGCGGACAACAAGATCTGCTGCTCGGCCGTTACCTGGCCGGGCTCGACGACACCGATCAGGCCCAGGGCCTGGCCAGCCGGATCGCCGGCGCCGATGAGCTCACCGCGGAGACCATCGAGGAGATCCGCGCCGGAGACGAAGTCGGCCAGTCACACGAACAGTGGTTCGAGAGTTCCACCGAACGCCTGGACACGCTGCGTTCGATCGAGACCGAAGCGGCGGAGACGGTCGTCGATCAAGCCGCCAGCGCGGCCAGTGGCGCCCGCACCACCGCCATCCTGAGCGCCGTGGCAGTCCTGATCGTGCTCGCGCTGACCATCTTCCTCGCGGTGGTGGTCGCCAGGTCCATCGTCGGGCCCTTGCGCCGGCTTCGGGGCGCCGCCCAGCAGACAGCTACCAAGGACCTCCCCGCGTTCGTGGAGCGGATTCACCGGGACGGCCCGGCCGCGGCAGCCACGTTCGGCTCAGGGGCTGACGACGCCATCGTCGCCGAGGGCAACGACGAGATCGGCGAGGTCGCCAACGCCTTCAACGATGTCCACGCCATGGCCGTGCGCATCGCCGCCGACCAAGCGTTACTCCGCCAGAACCTCGACACCATCGTGGTCAACCTCTCCCGGCGCACCCAGTCCCTCGTCGATCGCCAGCTCGGTGAACTCGAGAGCCTCGAACAGCGCGAACGAGACCCAGACCAGCTCAGCACGCTGTTCCGCATCGACCACATGGCTACCCGGGTGCGCAGGCATGCCGAGAGCCTTCTGGTGCTGGCCGGCGTGCAGGAGATGCGCAAGCAAAGCTCCTCGGCTCCCGTGCTCGACGTGGTGCGAACCGCCGTCGGTGAGGTCGAGCAGTACCCCCGCGTGAAGTTCGGCGTCATGCCCACCGACCTCGTCTCGGCATCGGCCGTCGACGATATCGCGCACCTGCTGGCCGAGCTCATCGACAATGCCACCGAGTTCTCCTCGCCGTCCACGCCGGTGCGCGTCACCAGCCAGCCGTTGCTGGGCGGCGGGCTGCGAATCCAGGTGACCGACAGCGGCCTCGGCATCCCGGCCGAGCAGCTCGAGAAGCTCAACGAGCGCCTGGCCAACGTCGGCGACATCGACGTCGCCACGTCGCGAACGCTGGGCTTGTACGTCGTGGCGCGGCTGTCCGCCAAGCACGGCATCCGGGTCCGCCTCGAGCCGGGTTCCACCGGCGGCACGGTGGCACATGTCGACCTACCGGCCAATCTGATCCACTCACCGCTGGACTCAGACGTTCAGCTGCCGGGCCACCAGCAGCACCAGGACCCCTTCGACGCTCCCCGTGCCCAGATGCCGGCCTCCCGCGCCGACACCGATCCTGGCCACACCCAGTCGTTCCCCGAGCCAGACCCCTTCCCGCCGCCACCGGCCGACCGGCCGGCACCACGAGCACCGGCCCGTCCGGCAGCCGAGCCCTCGGGATTCCCGCCGCCCCCAGCACAGCCTCCGGCGCAGACGCCTGAACCCGCTTACGGCGCCCACAGCTTCACCTCCGACCGGACCCCAGCGGCCGAGACCACCGGGCAGATGTTCGCCCAGTCCGCCCAGGCGAAGAGCGAATCACCGATCTTCGAGTCGGTCCGGTCGGCGTGGTTCAGCAGCGAGAGCTCGTCGGACTGGTCGAGTCCGGCCGACGCCGGCTGGCGACGTGCTGCTGAGGTGCTCCGGTCGGCGGAGGAAGCCGCGAGCGCCCGGCATACCCAACCGGCCGCTCGCCCGCCAGGCCACCGCAGGGCGCGTCCGGCGGCCGGAACGCAGGAGTGGCCGAGCAGCACCACACCATCGGTCGACGCGGGCCGGGTCGAGACGGGCGCCCACGTGACCGCGGCGTCCGAGACCCCGGCCGCGGCTGCGAGCAGCGCCGCGGATGTACCGGCGATGAACGCTGCTGGGCTCCCTGTGCGCCGCCGTGGCGCATCCCTGGTGCCCGGCTCCATCGCCGAACAGCCAGACTCGCGAACATCGAACCGGCCCGCGGCTCCCGCAAAGAGCGCAGACTCCGTATCATCCACACTGGCAAGCTTGCAAAGAGGTGTCGGTCGCGGACGTCAGGAAACTGGTGGCTGGGTCCCTAAGCGGCCCAGCGACCCCGAGAGGAGCAGGCAGTGACGAATGGGACGAACGATGAGCTCAATTGGCTCCTCGATCGCTTCGTCGACCGCACGACCGGTGCCGCGCACGCAGTGGTGGTATCGGCCGACGGCCTTCACCTGGCCGGTTCGTCCGGCCTTCCACAGGAGCGTGGCGAACAGCTGGCGGCTGTTGTATCCGGATTGGCGAGCCTCACCGTAGGGGCGTCACTGATCCTCAACGCCGGCGAGGTCCAACAGACCTTGGTCGAGATGGCCGACGGGTTCCTGCTCGTCATGGCCGTCGCTTCGGGTGCGCATCTGGCCGTTTTGGCGGCGGGGGGATGTGACCTCGGCCAAGTCGGCTACGAGATGGCGTTGCTCGTCGAGCGGGTCGGCGCCGCACTCAACCCGGCCGCCCGTGTGGGGTGACGCACACGGTGAAGATCGGATCGGGGGAATCGGCCTACGTGACCGGGAAGAATCATGGGGACCGCCATGTCGGTACCTGACTCTGGCCGCATAAGGCCTTATCTTGCGACGAGGGGCCGGACCCGACCGGTCCAGGACATCGCCATCGAGGCGCTTGTATCGACTACCAACGCTGGCCGGAATCGTGGGATAGATCCCGAGCCAGAACGAGATCGCATTTTGCGACTGTGCCATTCGCCCCGGTCAGTGGCTGAGATAGCCTCGCTTGTCGCCACGCCACTGGGCGTTGCTAGGGTGCTTGTCGCCGATCTCGAGGCCGAAGGCCTCGCCCGCGTAGCGGATCCGCACGCGGCATTCCACGGGTCGGCAGAGCCGGCTCGCGATTTGAGTGTGCTGGAAAGGGTGAGGGATGGCCTCCGTCGACTCTGAGGTGTCCCGAGGGACACACGCCTCGCAGGACGCGCTTTCGGTGAAGATAGTGGTCGCCGGCGGGTTCGGCGTTGGTAAGACGACGTTCGTCGGTTCGGTGAGCGAGATCGAGCCGCTTCGGACCGAAGCGCTCATGACCGACGCTTCGTCGAGCGTCGACGATCTCAGCATGCTGCCGGAGAAACGGACGACCACGGTCGCCATGGACTTCGGCCGGATCACCCTGGCTGAGGACCTGGTTTTGTACCTATTCGGTACCCCTGGTCAAAGCCGGTTCTGGTTCATGTGGGACGACATCACCCGGGGCGCCATCGGCGCGGTGGTCTTGGTGGACACGCGTCGCCTGGCCGACTGCTTCGGTGCGGTCGATTACGTGGAGCAGCGCGGCATTCCGTTCCTCGTCGCGCTGAATGCCTTTGACGGCGTGCAGCAGCACTCGGTCGAGGAGGTCCGCGACGCGCTGCAGATCGGGCCCGAGGTGCCGTTCGTCGTCACTGACGCACGCGACCGTGAGTCGGTGAAGACGGTTCTGGTGACGCTCGTGGAACACGCCATGTCGATGGTGGCGCAACAGGGCTGATTCTGTCACTGCTCCGGAGTTGTGGCCTCAGGCTGTTCCGACCACCAGGTCAACAGCTCGGCTTTGGCATCCTCCTCGCTGAGCGGCCCGCGATCCATACGTACCTCGAGCATGTGCCGGTAGGCGCGGCCCACCACCGGGCCGGGCCCGGTGCCGAGTATGCGCATGATCGCGTTTCCGTCGAGGTCCGGCCGGATCGCGGCCAGCTCTTCTTCCTGCTCCAGCCGTTCGATCCGCTTCTCGAGGTCGTCGTACGACCGTCGCAGCGCATCAGCTTTCTTGGGGTTTCTCGTCGTGCAGTCGGAGCGGGTCAGGACGTGCAGCCGAGCCAGCAGATCACCGGCGTCACGCGCGTAGCGCCGTACGGCGGAGTCGGTCCATTGCCCGCCTCGGTATCCGTGGAACCTCAGGTGCAGCTCGGTGAGCTTGGCCACGCTGTTGACCACGGCGGACGGATAACGCAGTGCCGTGAGCCGTTTGCGGACCAGCTTCGCGCCGACAACATCATGGTGGTGAAAACTGACGCCGCCGTCGGGCTCGAACCGGCGGGTCTTCGGCTTGCCGATGTCATGCAGCAGCGCGGCCAGCCGGGTGACCAGATCAGGGCCGCCGTCCGGCAGCCTGTTCTCGAGTTCGATCGCCTGGTTCAGCACGGTCAGGGAATGTTCGTAGACGTCCTTGTGCCGGTGGTGCTCGTCGATCTCCAAGCGCAACGCCGGGAGCTCGGGCAGCATCCGGTCCGCCAGGCCGGTGTCGACCAGCAATCTGAGTCCCCGTGTGGGCTCAGTGGCAAGAACCAGCTTGGACAGCTCATCACGTATCCGTTCCGCCGAAACGATGTCGAGGCGGTCGGTCATGTCCGTCATGGCTTGGACCACTTCCGGGGCCACGTCGAAACCGAGCTGCGCGGCGAAGCGCGCCGCACGCATCATCCTCAGCGGATCGTCGGAGAACGACGCCTCCGGCGTCCCGGGTGTCCGGATGATCCTCCGGCCGAGATCAGCCAGACCTCCGTGCGGGTCGACGAACTCGCGTCCAGGAAGCTTCACCGCCATCGCGTTGATCGTGAAGTCGCGCCTTACCAAGTCCTCCTCGATCGTCTCCCCGAAGGCGACGTCCGGTTTGCGGCTGGCGCGGTCGTAGTTCTCCGAGCGATATGTGGTGATCTCGATGTGGAAACCGGACTTCTTGGCGCCGATCGTCCCGAACGCCTGGCCCACGTCCCACACGTTCTCGGCCCAACCCGTAAGAAGCCGTTTCGTCTCCTTGGGCAGGGCCGACGTGGTGAAGTCCAGATCCTGGCCGAGCCGGTCGAGCAAGGCGTCACGCACCGACCCGCCCACCAATGCGAGCTGGTGGCCGGCCGCGGCGAAGCGCTCCGCGAGCTCATCGGCCACCGGCGAGATCCGGAGAAGTTGGCGGACGGCGCGGCGTTGGGCCGCGGTGAGCGCATGCTGATGATCGGTCAACCCAGTCACGACCCACCAGCGTACGACGTGTGGCTGAGGAACAAGAATCCCGTACTGGTAGAGCACTGATGGGACCTATGACGGCACTCCCTGGACCGGCGGTAACGGGGTCATTCCCGCCAATCTATGAGCGGGACCTCTACCCTGGACGTATGCCCGGCCGGATAGTCCTGACCATCGCCGCGGTGGCCGTGGTGTCGATGATCTTCGCCGCTCCGGCCCCGGCGGCAGACCGGCCCGACGCACAAGACACTGGCGCCACCGCCGAGAGCTACCTGAACACGGTCGAGCCATCTGCCCTTGCCCCAGGCGAAACACTGACTCTTGCCGGTGTCGTGGAGAACACGGGTGATGAACCGATCACCAACGTCCAGGCACTGCCGCGCTGGAATACCGTTCAGCTCGAGACCCGGGACGAGATCGCGCTCGTGTCCGTCGACGACACCGTACGCTGGGGATTTCGCTATGACGACCCCTTCCAGGTTGTCGCCGAACGGCTCGATCCTGGCGAACAGGCGGAGTTCCGCCTGGACATCGATGCCGAGCAACTTTCTTTCGGCAGTCCCGGTGTCTACACCGTGGGCGTCGACATTCGCGGTTCCCTCACCGACGGGGACCGGGTCACACTCGATACGGCCCGGACGGTGGTGCCGTGGATACCGGACGACGTCCCGGCGAAGGTGGACGTTGCCCTGCTGTGGCCCGCCGAGGCGCCGCCGGCCCTGATGCCGAGTGGTGACCTGCGCAACGACGCCGTCGCCGGCCGGATCGCCCCAGGCGGCCCTCTCGATGCGATCGTCGACGCGGCCGGCTCCAATCCGGTGACCTGGCTCGTCGATCCGGATCTCCTCGACACGGTCGACGCCATGACCGAATCCGATTCCGGTGACGCGGCCGAAGCCGCGGAGGAGTGGGAGTCGAAGTTCCAGCCGGAGCGCGACGGCAGCCTGTATCTGCTGCCCTACGCCCGCCCGGACGTGAGAGCTCTGCTGGCCACCGATCCCGAGCTCGCCTCCCAGCTCACCGCTGCGTCGGTCGACGCGACCCGGCAGACCGCCCGGACCCTGGCGGACGTGCGTACCGGGGTGGCACGTGCGGACGCCGGTGCTGACGACGACGTGTTCTCGGCGCTTGCCGACGCCGGAGTACGCACCGTGATCCTGTCCGGGGCCGCCGCGACGTCGTCGGAGAGCCCGATGGCTCACATGAGCACAGCCCGGGGCGAACTCGAGGTGGTGCTGACCGATCCGGGCCTCGACGCGGTGGTGGCCGACGCCCACAACGCGACCAACACCGACGCCGGCCTGCTGGAGCTTCGCCAGCGGTGGGCCGCGGAGACCGCCATGGCCGCGATAGAAGCCGAACTCCGGGGGGCTCAGCCCCAGCCGCTCGTCGTCGCGCCACCGGCGCGCTGGACGCCGCATGAGGACCTTGCCAACGCCGTAGTCGATGTGTGGACGGACTTGCCGTGGGTCGAGCCTGTCACCGTCGACGAGCTGCCGGCGCCATCCCAGCCGGCGTCTGTGACCGTTGAGCCCGCGGATGCGGGAAACGTACTGCCGGCAGAGAACGTCGCGGCGGCTGCTGACCTGCAAGATGCCGTGCAGAAGTACACCGAACTCCTGGCCGATCCGGATCAGGACCTGAACCGGGCGCTGGGTCTGGCCGCGATCCGGGCGGCGTCCTCAGGATGGCGCGATGACCCGGCCGCGGGTCTCGAATACGCCTCGGACATCACCGACGAACTCGGCCGGCAGCTCGGCGAGGTGAGCGTCACCGTTCCCGAGTCGGTCACCCTGTCCAGCCGAACCGGGATCTTTCCCCTGACCGTCACCAATGAGCTCGACGAGCCGGTGACCGTCAAGCTCGCCATTCAGTCCGCCAACCCGGATCGCCTCCGTGTCGACGACGTGCCGGAACAACAGGTCGGTGCGGGTTCACGTGAAACCATCGAGATCAAGGCACAGGCGGCAACGAACGGACGGGTACCCATCACCGTCCAGCTCGTCACCCACAGCGGCGCTCCGCTCGGCCCGACAACCCAGTCGGTGGTCAACGCGACCGACTACGGCACTATCGGCTGGATCATCATCGTCGGCGCCGGAGCATTGTTCGGAGCCGCGGTGATCCGCACCATGCTGCGACGTCGAAACTCGGCGACCGGCGACCACGATTCGGTGAGCGAGTCCGCGGCAGATGACGTCGCGACCGGTGACGACCCCGGTTCGGCGGGTGCCGCCGGCGATCACACCGGTGCCGCGCCACGGCCGCCTGCGCAGGGGGTCACGCGGTGACCGATACGCGTAACGTCGAGTCGCCCGACCCTAGACGCCCCAGCCTCCTCGGCTCCAGCGTCGTCATGGCGGCCGGCACGATCGTCTCGCGGCTGACCGGGTTCGGACGAGCCGCCATCATCGCCGCGGCACTCGGGCTGACCGTCGCCACGGCCGACGTGTTCAACGTGCCCAACGTCATCCCCAACATGATCTACATCCTCGTGGGCGGGGGTGTCCTCAACTCCGTACTGGTGCCGGTCTTGGTGCGAGCCATCAAGAACGACGCCGACGGTGGCGCGGCGTACTCACAGCGGCTGTTCAGCCTGGCCATCACCGTGCTGGGGGTGGCAACCGTCGTGGCGGTTCTCGCCGCGCCGTGGATCATCCGGGCGATCGTCGACTCCAGGTATCTCGAACCGGAGATGCGGCCGCTCTACGACAACATGGTGATGTTCGCCCGGTTCTGCCTGCCGCAGATCTTCTTCTACGGGTTGTACGTCCTGATCGGCCAGATCCTCAACGCCAAGGGCCGTTTCGGGCCGATGATGTGGGCGCCGATTCTCAACAACGTCGTGGCGATCGCTGTCTTCGCTCTCTACCTCATCGTCTACGGCACCAAGTCTGCAGGCACGTTCTCCACCGCCGAGATGCTTCTGCTCGGCCTCGGCTCGACCGCCGGAGTGGCCGCACAGGCGCTCATCCTGATCCCCGTCCTGCGCAAGACCGGCTTCTCGCTCCGGTTCCGGACCGATTGGCGCGGCGCCGGCCTTCGTGAACCGATCCGGATGGGCTTGTGGAGCGTCGGGTTCGTCATCGTCAACCAGATCGCCTACCTCTTCTTCGTCAACGTCGCGACCGGTGCCAGTGCCACAGCGGTCGATGGCGACGGCGCCGGCTACACCGTGTACGCGAACGCCATGTTGATCATGATGGTGCCGCACGCGATCATCACGGTCTCTCTAGCCACAGCGCTGCTGCCCCGTCTGGCCGATCTGGCGGCCGACGGGCACATCGACGAGGTCAGGGAGAAGCTGGTCTCGGTCGTGCGCATCTGCCTGGCCATCCTCCTGCCCATGGCCGCGCTGATGGCCGTGCTGGCCTTCCCGATCACGGCGGTGATCTTCGACTACGGCTCAGCCGAAGGCCAGACCGGGATGCTGGCCCGTACGCTGATCGCGCTCTTGCCCGGCCTGCTCGCGTTCACCGTGCATTACCTGTGCCTGCGCGGTTTCTACGCGCTCAAGGACACCCGGACACCGTTCTTCACCCAGTTGTGGATCGCTGCGGTGATGATCGTCTGGGCCATCGGGCTGAGCGTGATCTCGCCGAGCCCCCATCTCGTCACGATGACGCTGGCCACCGGATACAGTGCGGCCTATCTCGTCGGAGCCACCGTGAGCGTCGTGCGCCTACAGCGCGAGATCGGTGCGATCGACTTCTCGCCGCTGGTACAGCATATGGCCCGGCTGGCCATCCCCACCGGTGTCGCCGCCGGACTGGCCTGGCTGCTCTGGCGCGGCTGGTCGCAGCTCGGCCTGCTGAGTGCGTTCCCCTCCATGATCGAACGGTTAGTGGAGCTTGCCATCAGCGCCTCCGTGGGGGGCGCCACCTTCGTGGCCCTGGCATACGTCTTCCGCATCTCCGAAGTTCGCCGCGCGATCACCATGATCATGGCCAAGCTCCGTGGCCGGCACGCCGAGGCGGCACCCGCCGAAACCGAGAGCACCATTCCGGACGACATGCTCGAGGAGACCGCCGACTACATTCCGCCGGTGCTGGAGACGGGCACCCTCAGCATCTTCCGCCGTCCCAACTTCGACCCCGACGTCACGGTCGAGTTCTTCCTGGACGAAACCATGCACGGCGCGACCATGCATGGCATGCCCGCTCTCACTGACCGGCCCCGGCCGCCGAGCATCCTGCAGGAGGGAAACCCGGCGGCACGGCGCCATCCGAATCTCGACATCGACACCCATCCGGAGCTGCCCAAGCACGGGGAGGCCGGCCTTTCACAGCCCTCGGGGCGGGCACGCACACTGGCCGGACGGTACCGGGTCGAGAACCTGCTCGACGAGACCGCTGGGGTGCGCTCGTGGCTCGGGTTCGACGAGATCCTTCAGCGCCAGGTGTTCATCCAGACCATCCCAGCCGGCGACCCCCGCGGGGACGACTTCATCCGTGCCGCGAGGAAAGCCTCCTCGATCGACGATCCACGCTTCCTGCGGATCCTCGACATCGGGGCGGAGGACCTTTCCTATCTCGTGCGCGAGTGGACCCCTGGCCGGAGCCTTGCCGGCCTCCTGGCCGAAGGCCCGTTCCACACCGAGCACGCCTCGGCGATCGGCCGTGAGGTCGCGGACGCTCTCGCTGTCGCGCACAACATGCAACTCTCACACCGCCGGCTCAGCCCGACCCTGGTATTCCTCACCGCGGAGGGATCGATCAAGATCGCCGGCCTCGAGACCGAGGCGGTGCTCTACGGCGCGGCCGAGATCAACCTCGACGGCGCCGAGACTCGAGAAACCGATGCGGGCGTCCTCGACGCCGCTGGCGTCGGAAGCGTCCTGTACGCCTGTTTGACGGCCCGGTGGCCCATCGGAGCCTCCGGAGGGCTCGAACCCGCTCCTCGCATCGACGGGCGACTGGCTTCGGCCCGGCAGGTCAGACCCGGAATACCCACCTCGCTGGACGTCGTCACCGACCGCTCCATCGGCAACGCTCGCCGCCATCATGTCCCGCCGCTTCGTTCGCCTTTCGAGATCGCCTCCGAGCTGGGCACCGGTCCGGGAACCGACCAGTTCGCGATCGTCGGACAGGACTCCGCCGAGGGTAACGGCAACGGCCTGCTGGATCCGGTCTCCGGCCCGTATCTCGGCGTACCCGCGGGCACGGCGGCCACACAGCTACGCAGCCGGCGCGACCGGCGCCGGACCAGCAAACTCGGCAGATTCCTGGGCGTCTTCGGTGCGGCTCTGTTGCTGGTCGGGGCAACCCTCGTCGGACTGCAGCTGATGCTCAGCGCGTTCGACGATCCGGACCGGCCCGCCCGAGAGGAGCCCGGCTCGGCCGAGACAGGCGAAGATCCCACCTCGCCACCGCCGGAACCAGAACCGGAGGCGGAGCCACTAGAAGCCGTCACAGCGGACTACTTCGACCCCTTCGGCGGCACCCCGGAGAGTCCCACCGAAGTCGGCAATGCGACAGACGGCAACCTCGACACCGTGTGGCGCACGCTCCGGTATCTGGACCCGCTAGAGGCACAAAAGCCTGGCGTCGGGTTGTACGTAGACCTCGGTGAACCCAAGAGCATTACTGAGATCGAAGTAACGCTGATGAACGACGACGCCGATCTCGAACTACGCGTGGCGCCGGAGGATGCAAGCAGCGTGCCAGGCGACTTCGACGATTGGTCCAGGGTTCACGTCGAGGAGAATGCCGAGCTCACGTTCGGTCATACACTTGAGGAATCCGTCACAACACGCTATGTCTTGGTGTGGTTCACACGGCTGCCACCTTTCGAGGGTGACTATCGAAGCGGCATCGCCGACGTGACGGTCTTGGGCACCGAGGGAGGTTCGCAGTGACGGGTGGGCCGTCCGGGTACCAGGACGCTGACGATGGTGAGCTATTGCGCCGCCATGTTGGCGGAGAACACGAAGCATTCGGCGAACTGGTCCGGCGGCACCAGGACCGGCTCTGGGCAGTAGCGCTCCGCACCCTTGGAAATCCCGAAGATGCCGCGGACGCGCTTCAGGACGCACTAGTCAACGCGTTCCGGCGAGCGTCGTCATTTCGAGCCGAATCGGCAGTAACCACCTGGCTGCACCGGGTAGTGGTCAATGCGTGTCTGGACCGCATCCGGCATACCGCCGCGCGTCCCTCGGACCCGGTTGCGTTCGACGGCACCGAGAACCCCGTTCTCACCGCGGCCGCCGGCGCCGGCGGCGACCCGGCGGAACATGCCCCGCTGCGGCTCGACCTGCAGGCAGCGTTGGCGTCCCTGCCCGATGAACAACGCGTGCCGCTGGTCCTCGTCGACGTCGAGGGTTACCGGGTGGCCGAGGTCGCCGAGATGCTGAGTCTCCCCGTCGGGACCATCAAAAGCCGGTGTGCCCGAGGCCGTGCCCGGCTACTCCCACTGCTCACCCAAGGCGAATCCTCGCAACCCAGAGGGAACCAAGCAGACAACCCTCGCGTCCCACCTGCAGCGACCAGTGAACCAGGAGGAGGTGATCGCCGGTGACCCGGACCGACGCGCACCCTCCTGGGCACGTACTGGCTGAGCTGGCCGAAGGCATCCTGGACGACGTCGACGCGGCTGAGGTTCATGCCCACACCGTCGACTGTGCGCTGTGTCAAGACACTCTCGGACGTCTCACGGAGGTCCGCCGCCTGCTGCAGGGAGCACCCGCCGAGATCGCGCTGCCTGGCCACGTGTCCGCCCGGATCGACGCCGCACTGGCCGCCGAGGCAGCAGCCGGCCACGGTGCGGAATCCGATGCCACCGTGACGAACGTCACCTCCATGAACGATCGCCCTATCGCGTGGTTCCGCAAGAGCCTGCCCCGGGTAGTTGCGGCCGCCGCGGCCGCGGCCGTGGTGGGCTTCGCCGGATACGCCGTTCTCTCCGGCGACGAGCAACCGGTCCCGTCGGCCGGCGAGAACGCGGACGAGGATCGGGCCGAGGCCGAGGAAGACTTCGCGGACGACGATTCCGCCGGGCTCGAGGCGCAAGACCAGCCCACGGTCGCGGATGCCCCTGATGCCATGGCCGAAGACGGCGCCGTGGCTGATGGCGACGTTCTGGTCGACGCCGCGTTGGCCGTCTGGGCCGAGCGCACTGAGGTCCGGCCCGACTGCGGTGATGGTCTCGCTCACGACCTGGAGTTCGAGCTCGTGGGCAGCACCGAGGTCGAAGGTGAAGTTCTGGTTGTGCTCTCCGACGCCGGTGAGCTGTTCGGCTGGACGCTCCCGGATTGCGACTCCGGCCCTACTACCGGGGAGCCGGTGGTCGTGGTGCCCGAGCCTGAGCAGTGATGCCCGCCGGACAACGGCGTGCCGGTTCGGCCGCGGGAATTCTCGGCGCCTAGGATCCGTTGGGCCAGATGAACTCACGACTCATCCGTGGAAGGCACCAAGGTGACCGAGACTCGACAGCTGATCATCATCGGTTCCGGCCCAGCCGGATACACGGCGGCCGTCTATGCCGCTCGCGCGCGCCTCGATCCTCTCGTTCTGGAGGGAGAGGTCGAGTGGGGCGGTGCCCTGATGAACACCACTGAGGTGGAGAACTATCCCGGATTCCGCGACGGCATCATGGGACCCGCGCTGATGGAAGAGATGCGGGCACAGGCCGAGCGGTTCGGCGCGGAGATCATCACCCGCGACGCCGTGGACGTGGATCTGACCGGTCCCGTCAAGGTCGTCAAGGACGGTGAAGGCAATGAGTACCGCGCCCACGCGGTGATTCTGGCCATGGGCTCGGGCTACCGGAAACTCGGTCTCGAGAACGAGTCGCGGCTGTCCGGACACGGTGTCTCCTGGTGCGCCACCTGCGATGGCTTCTTCTTCCGGGACCAAGACATCGCCGTCGTCGGCGGTGGCGACTCCGCGATCGAAGAGGCGACCTTCCTGACCCGCTTTGCCAGCAAGGTCTATCTCATCCACCGGCGCGACGAACTCCGTGCGTCCAAGGTGATGCAGGAGAGGGCCTTCGCGAACGAGAAGATCGAGTTCGTCTGGAACACCGAGATCGCCGACGTCCTGGGCGAGGAGAAGGTGTCGGGGCTGCTCCTGCGCGACACCCGTACCGGCGCAGAACGTACCCTGGACGTCACCGGACTGTTCGTCGCGATCGGTCACGATCCCCGTTCTGAGCTGGTCAGGGGGCAGGTGGATCTCGATTCGGAAGGCTACGTGCTGGTCGATGCTCCGTCGACGCGCACCAACCTCCCGGGTGTGTTCGCCTCCGGCGACCTCGTCGACCACGTCTATCGGCAGGCCGTCACCGCGGCGGGCACCGGGTGTTCGGCCGCGCTCGATGCGGAGCGGTTCCTTGCCGAGCTGGATCTGACCCCCACGGCTCAGATCGCCGGGTCGGAACTCGTACCGTCCTGACCTTTGTTTCATCCGTCCTTCGGGCCGGCGACACCGCACCATCCATAGTTGAGGAGTACACATGGGAACCATCCAGCACGTGACTGACGCTGACTTCGAAGAGAAGGTCCTGAAGAGTGACAAGCCTGTACTCGTCGACTTCTGGGCTGAGTGGTGCCGGCCGTGCCAGATGATCGCTCCGGTGCTCGAGGAGATTGCCCAATCGCAGGACAACCTCCAGATCGTGAAGCTGAATATCGACGAGAACCCCGCGACGGCGGCTGCCAACCGAGTGACCTCGATTCCGGCGTTGAACGTCTACTCCGGCGGCGAGGTCGTCAAGCAGATCATCGGCGCCAAGCCCAAGTCCCTCCTCCTGAACGAACTCGCCGACTACGTCGGCTAGTCTCGTTCGATGACGACAGTTCGCTACCGCTTGGGCGACACCGGACCTGCCATTTCGGAGATCCGGACCAAACTCACGCTGCTGGGGCTGCTGGACGACACCGCCCCTGGCCCGCACACCTTTGACGAGGACGTTGACCGGGCGGTCCGGCAGTTCCAGCAGGAGCGCGGTCTGACCGTTACCGGCGTCGTCGATGCCACCACCTACCGGGTGCTGGACGAGGCCCGCTGGCGCCTGGGCGACCGGCTGCTCTCGTACGTCGTCGCGAATCCGCAAACGGGCGACGACGTTCTCGCGCTGCAGCGCAGATTGAGCGAACTCGGTTTCGATGTCGGTCAGGTCGACGGTGTCTTCGGTCCGCGTACTGACGAGGCGGTGCGGGAGCTGCAGCGCAACACCGGCCTCACGCCCGACGGAACCTGCGGGCCGAGCACCTTCAAGGCACTTGGCCGGCTGGCCCCGATCGTCACCGGCGGCCGCCCGGACACGCTACGCGCCTCGGAGGCGCTGCGGCGTGCCGGCAAGCGGCTGCCGGGCAAGGTCGTCGTGATCGACCCCGGTCACGGTGGAGCCGACCGCGGAAACACCGGGCACGGTCTCGAGGAGGCCGCCATAGTCGAAGATCTCGGGGCCCGCATCGAAGGTCGGCTGACCGCTACCGGCGTCCAGACGTATCTGACCCGAGGACCTGGCTCCGAGGTCGAGCTCGACGAGATCGGCCGCGCAGAGTTCGCCAACGAGACCGGCGCGAACCTCATGGTCTCGCTGCACGTCGACGCCCATCCGAACCCGTCGGCCTCCGGTGTGTCGACGTACTACTACGGCGGCGACCGCCCGGGCACTATGAGTGCCATCGGCGAGCAGTTCGCCGGATTGATCCAACGCGAGATCGTCGCCCGAACCGACCTGCTCAACTGTCACAGCCATGCCAAGACCTGGGACCTGCTGCGGCACACGAAGATGGCCACCGTGCGGGTAGAGCTCGGATACGTCACCAACGAGAACGACGCCGCGCGGCTCGCAGACCCCGACTTCCGCGACGTCATCGCCGAGGCGATCGTCGTCGCTGTTCAGCGCGTCTACCTGCCTACCGGCGAAGACGCGCCTACGGGCGTGCTCCACCTGGATGATCTCGCTCAGGTGTGATGTGTCATAACCGTGCCCACTAAGCAATGTGCGTTGAGCCACGTTTTGGGGCATTGTTGGTAGCTGGCGGCGATGCTATCCGAGCGTGGTCGACGAGCGAAGGTGGAGGTGTGACGTGGGGCAGGATCCAGACGCGAATCAGAGGACTGCCGAAGCAGCAACACCTGCGACCGGCTCCCGGCTAGATTCATACGTTGACCGCTATGCCACCCGTACTCATGGCATGACCGCCTCAGAGGTCCGCTCGCTGTTCGCCGTGGCCTCCCGGCCGGAGGTCGTGTCCTTGGCCGGCGGCATGCCCAACATCTCGGGTCTACCAATGGATGTCGTCGGCTCGCTGCTGAACAACCTGATCGAGAAGCGCGGCCTGACCGCCCTGCAGTACGGCTCCGGCCAAGGTGACCCCCGCTTGCGGGAGCAGATATGTGAGGTCATGAGTGCTACCGGCGTACGAGGGCATCCGGACGATGTCACCGTCACGGTAGGCTCCCAGCAGGCCTTGGACCTCGTCACCAGGATTTTCATCGATCCGGGCGACGTGATCCTGGCCGAGGCGCCGTCGTACGTCGGTGCGTTGAGCACGTTCCGCTCCTACCAGGCCGAAGTTGTGCATGTGGAGATGGACGACGAAGGTCTCATCCCGGACCGTCTGCGCGAAGCGATCCGCGCGGTGAATGCCAGCGGACGGCGCATCAAGTTCCTGTACACGATTCCCAGCTACCACAACCCGGCCGGAGTCACGCTTCCCGCCGAACGACGCACCGAGATCCTGCGAATCTGCCGGCAAGAGGACCTGCTCATCATCGAGGACGACCCCTACGGTCTACTGGGTTTCGACGGCGAAGTGCCGCGAGCCATGCGGGCCGACGACGACGAAGGGGTGGTGTACCTCGGCTCGTTCTCGAAGACGTTCGCGCCCGGCTTCCGCGTCGGATGGACGCTGGCGCCACATGCCGTACGGGAGAAGCTCGTCCTGGCGGCCGAGAGCAGCGTATTGTGCCCGCCTACCTTCAGTCAGCTGGCGGTCTCGGAATACCTCTCGGGGTATGACTGGCGGGGTCAGGTCAAGGCTTTCCGTGAGCTCTACCGCGAACGGCGTGATGCGATGCTCGGCGCATTGAGTGATCTCATGCCCGAGGGCACGCATTGGACCCACCCGAGCGGTGGCTTCTACGTGTGGCTGACCTTGCCAGAAGGCCTCGACACCAAGGCGATGCTGCCTCGTGCCGTGACCAACCGGGTCGCGTACGTCCCTGGCACCGCCTTCTACGCCGACGGCTTCGGCAGCCGCTCGATGCGGCTGTCCTACTGCTACCCCACACCCGAACGGATCCGTGAAGGCGTGCGACGCCTGGCGCAAGTCGTGGAGCAGGAAGTGGAGCTGCGCACCGCGTTCGGCGCCTCGACGTCGTCGCGCCGGCCCGGACTCGACGCCCCCGCACCGGACCAGAGCTGATCCAGACGCGCCCCGGCTCGAACATCCCTGATTCCAGATGAAAGGCGATCAGATGAGCGATCTCGGCCACGTACTCGTCCTGGCCGGCGGACTCTCCCACGAACGGGACGTCTCGTTACGGTCGGGGCGTCGGGTGGCCGAGGCGCTCCGGGAGATCGGCGTCGACGTCAGCCAGCGTGACGCCGACGCGGATCTCCTGTCGACGCTCGTGAGTGAGCCGCCAGCTGTCGTTTTTCCGCTGCTGCACGGCACTCAGGGCGAAGACGGAGCCATCCAGGAGGTTCTGACCCTGGCCGGGATCCCGTATGTGGGCTCTCCGCCCGGTAGCTGCCGGCAAACCTTCGACAAGCCGGTGGCCAAAGGGCTGCTCGAGGCCGCCGCCCTCAAGACACCCCCCGGGGCGGTGTTGTCTCAGGCCACATTCCGTGATCTGGGCGCAGCAGCACTGCTCGACGCCTTGGTTGCCCGCCTCGGCCTCCCGCTCATAGTCAAGCCAGCCCGCGGCGGGTCATCGCTAGGCACATCGGTCGTGACCGAGGCCGAGAGCCTGCCATCGGCCATGGTGGAGTGTTTCGCCTATGGTCAGGCAGCTATGATAGAACAAAAGATCGATGGAACGGAGATCGCCGTCTCGGTGGTCGACACGGGGTCTGGGCCAAAGGCGCTGCCCGCCGTCGAGATCGTCGCCGAGTCAGGCACGTACGACTACCACGCCCGCTACACCGCCGGCACCACCGAATACTTCGTCCCGGCACGGCTCGGCGACGCCGTGGCCCAAACCGTCGCCGACGCCGCCGTGAAAGCTCACCGAGCCCTCGGCCTCCGGGATCTTTCCCGCACCGACATGATCGTCGACCACCACGGCACGCCCTGGTTGCTCGACGTCAACGTGGCGCCCGGCATGACGGAGACATCATTGCTGCCCCAAGCGGTGCGTGCCGCTGGAATCGGCCTGGGTGATCTCGTGCGAGATCTGCTTGTGGTGGCGTTGAATCGCCGCTGATCATCGCACTTGTCGTTTGAGGCGCTTCTGTCGTGTCCGTGGGCGCAGGCGCCTTGGCGGGTGGTGTGTACGTGGGCGGGTTGGGTGTTGTGGCGCATGCCCGAGCCCTTTTGAGTTCGGGTGGCGTGCCTGCTCGAACCACCGGGCCCACTGAACTGCTCAAGCCGCTGGTGCCGGCGGCCCGTCGTGGTTCACACGACGATCTTCACGACTGGTGTGTGCCCACTCGTGTGAATTCTGACGGCGTACAGCGGCATTGGCTGGCACGACGATCTCCACGACCCCGAATACCGACCCGGCGGCCCGTCGTGATTCACACGACGATCTTCACACCAGCAGCAACCACCCACGAAGGCGACACACCACAGCCAGACCTCGCCGAAAGCCCTTAGGGAACAACCCGCCAGCAGCGGCCCCCACGAACTCACCCACGCATAAGTCACAAGAGCCTCATTTGATCGCCGTGATTCAGCCGACGTCGCCGCCCTGGCAAGCCATCGCCTGGACCTGCTCGAGCATGCGCGCCCAGACCCCCGGCCTTCGACCAGCGGCCGAAGTTCTTGTAGATCGCGTTCCAGTTCCCGAACCGCTCGGGCAACACGTTCACACCTCATCGGAGATCGCGTCACGCGACACAAGCACAAGGCTGCGCCCCGACGACTTCGAAGCCCCTAGCAACACACTGCGAGGCTGACCGAGACTCGTTGCCCGTGCGGACCACGAAGCGTCTACTGGTCAGACGGGATCGGTGAACGAGATCGGCTTGCCGGTGGCGTGGGCATATGCGATCTCCCTACTCGTGGACTCGCCGATATACCCGCCGGGGTTGACGACCAGAACCCGGTCAGCCAGGTCGATCTTGCGCAGGTGGAGCGCGTCCAGCGCGGTCTTCTGCTCGTTGGTGATCAACTCGTCAGCTTCGCCTGGCGCGACGACGATGACACCTGCCAAGGTCAGATCACGGTTCGCCGCACGCATCTCGTCTACGAACCGCGTAGAGCCGCAGATGCAGACGATCTCAGGTCGGTCGGGCACGTCTCAGTCCTTCGGTCGAACGGGAAGGCCGTCAGTGCGCACGGGGTGTTGACAGAGCGGCACACGAGTCAACAGCTTACGCGGCGAGATGGACACCACGCGGCTGCACCGTCGCAGGCGGGAGGCATGGCCCGTACTGGGAATGGCGCTGCTCGACGGCGAAGTCTGGTGTGCGTTCGGCTCGCCAGCTTCCTTGAGCAACACGGCCTGGCTCGAAGCGGCGAGTGTGTGCCCTGGGCGCGTACTCGCGGCGGCGGCCGTTGTTTCACGGGAAACATGCACCGAGACCTTCGGTGTTCTCACCCATGGCGGGGCAGATCACCTCAGCTTCACTCTCGTCGCCCTTCGGGAAGCGTAGCCGCGGCAATCCGCTGAAACTGTGCACTAGATCCAGGAACCAACACGTTGACGCCACTCCCCGGCGGCGCGTCAGGCCGTGGGGTCCCCGCTTCCGCGTGCCTGCACTCGGCGGCGGGGATGTTTCACGGGAAACATGCCGTTCCCGGGACCACGAGCCCGCTGCATAGTGGCCGGGTGCCTAGCTTCCGTTGCTGTCGGGGGCGATCTTGGGGTCGATGGTGCTGACGATCCGGTCAAGGTCTTCGATGCTGGCGAACTCGATCGTGACCTTCCCCTTGCTCCGGCCCAGGTCGACCTTCACCCGGGTCTCGAGCCGATCAGACAGCGCAGATGCGATGTCATTCAGCCGCGGCGCCACCGGCTTCGGGCCTCGCCGCTGCTTGCGGGCCGGTGTGTTGCCGTCGCCGATCGCGACGATCTCTTCAACTGAACGAACACTTAGTCCTTCGGCGACGATCCGTTGAGCCAGCCGCTCCTGGGCACCGCCGTCCTCCAAGCCAAGGAGTGCCCGGGCGTGCCCCGCGGACAACACACCCGCTGCGACCCGACGCTGTACCAAGGGTGGCAACTTCAGCAACCGCAGAGTGTTGGAGATCTGGGGACGGCTCCGGCCGATTCGCCCCGCCAATTCATCGTGTGTGCATGAGAAGTCGTCCAGGAGTTGCTGGTATGCGGCCGCTTCTTCCAGGGGATTGAGCTCGCTCCGGTGCAAATTCTCCAGGAGCGCGTCCCGAAGCATCTCGTCGTCGGACGTCGACCGCACAATCGCGGGCACAGCGGCCAGTCCGGCACGTTGCGAAGCGCGCCAGCGCCGCTCGCCCATGACGAGCTCGAAGTGACCCTCGTCGATCTGCCTCACGACGATTGGCTGGAGGAGCCCGATCTGGCCGATGGAAAACGCCAGCTCCGACATGGCTTCCTCATCGAAGTCCTGGCGCGGTTGCCGGGGGTTTGGCTTAATCGCCTCGATAGGTATCTCAGCAAACGCGGCGCCTGTCACTGGCACTAGGCCGTCATCCGAGGGAGCCGCGCGTGGGGCCGTTTCACGTGAAACAGTGTTGCCGACCTCTTCGGCAATGTGACCGCCAGAAACCGGCTCGGCCTTCAGAACGTCAGCCGGGGCGCTGGGAGCTTGTTGCTCATCCACCGGCCCCGTCGGGATCAGCGCTCCTAACCCACGCCCAAGTCCCCGCCGCCGTTCCGTCATCGCTGATCCCCCGTCGTTCGGTCATCTCTACCAACGCCCCGCTCGGCGATCTCCCGTGCTGCCTCGAGATACGACAGGGCACCGCTCGACCCGGGATCGTACGTCATCACGGTCTGTCCATAGCTGGGCGCCTCGCTGATCCGGACCGAACGTGGCACCGCGCTCTTCAGAACCGTATCCCCGAAATAGCGGCGAACCTCGTCGGCCACCTGGGAGGCCAGACGAGTCCGGCCGTCGTACATCGTCAAGATGATCGTGGATACGGCTAGTTCCTGGTTCAAATGCGCACGCACCATGTCGATGTTCTTGAGCAACTGGCTCAATCCTTCGAGTGCGTAGTACTCGCACTGAATCGGGATCAGCACCTCGTCGCCGCCTACCAGCGCATTCACCGTCAGCAAGCCCAGGGACGGCGGGCAATCGATGAACACGTAGTCATACCGGCCGCCGTCAGCTTTCACGTGTTGCTCGATCGCATCTCGCAGCCGGGCCTCACGGGACACCGTCGAGACGAGCTCGATCTCCGAACCCGCGAGATCGATCGTTGCCGGAACACACCACAACGTCTCGAAACCCTCAACCTGCTGCACGACGCCATCCATCGGATTCTGCTCGATGATCACGTCGTAGATGCTGGGGATCTCCGCGTGGTGGTCGATCCCCAGAGCCGTCGAGGCATTGCCTTGTGGATCGAGGTCGAGCACCAGTACCCGCAGGCCGCTGACGGCCATCGCCGCGGCGAGATTCACGGCCGTCGTCGTCTTGCCGACCCCGCCCTTCTGATTGGCCACCACCATGACCCGCGGGCTGTCCGGCTTGGGCATCGGCATCCGATTGCGGCCGGTGGCGATCAGCGCAGCCGCTGCCTCTCGTGCAATCGGGGTGTCCGAATCCGCGAGCACTCCGGGCCCGCCCACATCGGCAAACTCCGAGGCTCGTCGCGCCGACGAGACCACGTCGTTCTCAACCATCGGGTCGTCACTGCTCACCGGCTCATCCTTCGGGGTTCGTTCCGACTCTTCATGCCTGGACGTCTCGCTGTCCGCGATCCATCCCACAGGGGCGCTCCCCGTCTCCCGGCCGTCCGGCCTGATCTGCGGCCAGCCGAGACCACGCACCACCGACGTCATACTCTCAGGACTTCCTTCCGGGCCGCCCTGCCCCCTGGGCTGTCTCACCTCTGTTAAGCCTTTGTCACTACCGCCACTAACGTAGCCGGATCGACCACATTCTTCCCTACAGTTTCCACGGTCCAAGACGCCGCACCGGCACTTCTCAGACTCGACCGCGCTTTTTGCAGCTCTTCGTGCACTGATTCGCCTTTCAGAGCCACGAGGCGACCGCCAGGGCGAAGCATTGGAGCACTCAAGGTCATCAGATGGCCAACCTTCGCGACCGCCCGCGCGGTGACCACGTCGAACGGAGAAGGAGGCAGGTAGTCCTCGGCTCGTGCACGCACCACGGTCACATGGGGAAGGCCAAGCAGCGCAACTGTCTCAAGTAAGAACTCGGTGCGTCGGAGCATCGGCTCGATCAGCACGATCTCCAGATCGGGGCGAGCAATCGCCAATGCCAGGCCGGGTAAACCTGCACCCGATCCAATGTCGGCCACTTTCTCGCCGTGACCGATCACCTCACCGATCACAGCACAGTTCAGCAAGTGCCGGTCCCACAGGCGAGGCCCCTCGCGCGGGCCTATGAGCCCACGCTCGATGCCAGCCTCGGCCAGCCACGATACATATCTCTCCGCCATCGGCAGTCTGGAGCCGAAGACGGTGGTCGCGCCCCCCGGCGGCGCGCCAGTTTCACGTGAAACCGAGGGCTCAGACCCTGGCGTCACGCCGGCAGAACCACCACATATCGGCGCGGCTCCGCACCCTCCGACTCGCTCCGCAAGCCTGCGTCGGCGACGGCGTCGTGAATGACCTTGCGTTCGAAGGGCGTCATCGCCCCCAGCGACTCCGGCTCACCGGAGGCACGCACCGTCTCGACCGCACGCTTCGCAAGCTCAACCAGCTCACTCTTGCGTTGTGCCCGGAAGCCACCGATGTCCAGCATCAACCGGCTACGCTCGCCTGTCTCTCGTAGTACAGCGAGCCTGGTCAGGTCCTGCAGCGCATCCAGCACTTCGCCGTCTGGACCAGCCAGCGAACCCAGGTCGTCGCCCACCACCGAGACCACCGCGCGGTCGTTCTCAACGTCCAGGTCGATATCGCCGTCCATGTCGGCGATATCGAGTAGCCCTTCCAGATAGTCCGCAGCCACATCGCCCTCGTGTTCGAGCTGGCTCAGCTCGGGCTTCTTCTCCGCTTCGACGTCCTGAACCGCTGCCGCGCCCGCGTCCGCATCACTCACCAATGACTCCTCAAGAACTGAACTCGTCCAACGCGCCGACCGTGAACCGGTGACTACTTACGCTTCTTCTTCCGCTGCGACTTACTTGCCCGCTGCGTATTGCCCGTCCGCTGCGATCTACTTGTCCGCTTGGGCTGTTGGCGCCGGACCTCACCGTTCTCCTGTCCTGCTTCGACCTCCGGAGCGGCCTCAGGCTCAGCCACCGTCAGCCCTTTACGGCGTGCCTTCTCCGCCTGGCGACGCTGCTGGGCCATCTCGGCATCGCTGCCCGGCGCCGGCATCCGGCGGATCACATAGAGCTGCTGACCCATGGTCCAGAAGTTCGACGTGAGCCAGTAAAGCACGGTGCCCAGCGGGAAGTAGACACCCGAGAAGAGGAAGACCAGAGGCAGCACATACAGCAAGATCTTCTGTTGCTGCGCGAACGGACCTTCCAGGGCCTCCTTCGGCATGTTCTTGCGCATGATCTGCCGCTGGGTGATGTACTGCGATACCACCATGCCGACCACCATGATCATCGCGAGCACACGGGTCTGCATGACGTCAGTGGTGAGGAAAGAGTCCGCCAGGCGGGCACCGAAGACCTCAGCGCGGCCAGCCGATTCGAAGAGGCCGAGGTGGTCGGCGAAAGCTCCACGCGGCCGGTCGCGCGCGATGCCGTCCAGCACGCGGAACAGCGAGAACAGGAACGGCGCCTGCAGCAGGATCGGCAGGCAAGAAGCGAAGGGGTTGGTCCCGGTCTTCTTGTAGAGCTTCATCATCTCCTGCTGGAGACGTTCCCGATCGCCCTTGTACTTCTTCTGCAGCTCACGTAGCTGAGGCTGCAACAGCTGCATCTTTCGCTGCGACCGGATCTGCCGCACGAAAAGCGGGATCAGCAGGATACGAATAACGATAACGAGACCGATGATCGACAGCGCCCAGTTCACGCCGTCGTGGTCGATGCCTATCAGCTCCGCGAAGACCCAATGCCAGCCGATCATGATCCAGCTGACCAGCCACAACAACGGCGAAAGAATGGTATCCACGGGTGCTCAGGCTCCTCGGCAAACAGAGATTTCAGAGACGGGCGTGATCCGAGTGTCTTCGATCGAGGACTCGTCCTCGCCATCGGTTCCGGCGGCGCGGCCCCACCAAAGGTAATTGGCCCGCGTTGGCACCAGGTCTACTCCGCCTTCGCACCAGGGATGGCAACGACCCAGCCGGCGCAGCGATAACCAGCTACCACGCACAGCGCCGTGGGTCTCCAGGGAACCTAGGGCATAGGCCGAACACGACGGGTAGTAGCGGCACGTCGGGCCATACAGCTGGCTCGAGATCAGCCGATACAGCTTCAGAACAGCGATCAGCAACCGGGACATCTACCGACTCCGTGCCCGATTGAACGCACTCGAAAGTGCTCGTTGAAGATCAGCGCCCATGGATTCGCTCGACAATCCGGCCGCTCCGGGAAGCGCCCGGACGACCACTGTGGAGCCATGGGGGATTTGGTCCATCCGGCTCGCCATTTGATGACGCAGCCGACGGCGCACGGTGTTGCGGACCACGGCGCCTCCTACTGCACGTCCCACGACAAAGCCCACCTTTGCCGGGCTCGAATCTTCTGTCACGGCCGCGTGCACGACCACCGAAGCCGCCCGAGCCGCCGATCCGCGCCGGACTGTCCGAGTGAAATCACGGGACCGGCGAAGGCGGTGCTCCGACTTCAGCAACCTCGTCTGGCCGAGTCAGGCGGACAGCTGCGAGCGGCCCTTGCGCCGGCGCGAAGCGACGATGGCGCGACCAGCGCGCGTACGCATACGCAGCCGGAAGCCGTGGGTACGGGCACGACGGCGGTTATTCGGCTGGAAGGTGCGCTTCACGTCCGGGCTCCTGAAGTCGATAGACAAGCTGTCTGTGGGTACACGTTACGGTCTGTCCGACGATACGCGTTCTCTGGTGCCGGGAACCATCGTGTCTTAGGCACACTGATAAAAGCCCCCCGTCGGACCGATTAACGGTACGCGCTCACGGCACTTCAGGTCAAACTGCCAGCATTCTGCCCTTCAGCATCACGCAAACCCGCTAGCATCTCACTCAACCAAAGCATGACAGGATAGCGACACGCCCATGAGACTTGTACGTACCTGTGGACATCGGTTGAACGCTTGGCCGCATGTTGTTAGCGTCACGTGTTCCACAGGACGGTCGATCAAGGCCTGAGCCGATCTTCACCAGGACGCATCGGAGCAGGTCAACGAGAGAAAGACGGCTCGTCGTATACGCGACACGCACCTCTCCACATCCTGTGGAGGACGGTGTGGACAACATATTACGGGGGGTGGCGTCCCAAGCGCTGCCAGTTTGGAGTATGGAGTGACCGATCAACCGATCGGCGACTTCACCGTCGCCTGGGCCAAGGCCCTCGATGCGCTTGACGGCGAGCACGTCGGGCCCCAGCAGCGTGCGTTCCTTGCCCAGGCCCGGCCGGTCACGCTCGTCGAGGGCACCGCCGTGATTGCCGTGCCAAGCGAATTCGCTCGCTCTCAGATAGAGCAGCGGCTGCGGGGTCCGCTCATCGAAGCGCTCACCATCGTGCTGGGGCAGCCGATATCGCTGGCCATCAGCGTCACGCCGCTGCCCGAAGCTCATCATGGCAACGGCGCCTTGCCCGACGGTTCGGAGTATCACGGGGAGTCCACGTCCCCGCTCGCCGACGGTCCAGGTCCCGGATCGCGCCTGGGGCCTGGCGCTGACTCCGAACCTGCCATGCCTGGCCGTCATCAGGCCGCTTCGGCCCACGGTGAGCTCTCCGGCGCCCCCGACGTGCCACCGCACCGCGTCTCCGCCCGCCCCGAGGCCGAGGCACCGCACCTGAACAGCCGGTACAGTTTCGATTCGTTCGTCATCGGTTCGAGCAATCGATTCGCACATGCCGCCGCCGTCGCCGTCGCCGAAGCACCAGGCAAGGCGTACAACCCGCTACTCGTATACGGCGAGTCCGGGCTCGGCAAGACGCATCTGCTCCACGCGATAGGCCACTATGCGCGCGACATGTATCCCGGCACCCGGGTTCGGTACGTGAGCTCCGAAGAGTTCACCAACGACTTCATCAACTCGATCCGAGACGACAAAGCTTCGGCCTTCCAGCGGCGGTACCGGGATGTCGATGTCTTGCTCATCGACGACATCCAGTTCCTCGAGGGCAAAATCCAGACGCAGGAAGAGTTCTTCCACACGTTCAACACCCTCCATAACGCCAGCAAGCAGATCGTGATTACCTCTGACCGGCCGCCCAAGCAACTATCGGCCCTCGAAGACCGCCTGCGTAACCGCTTCGAATGGGGACTGATCTGCGATGTGCAGCCGCCGGACCTCGAGACCCGGATCGCGATCCTGTCGAAGAAGGCCGCACAGGACAACCTCAACGCCCCGCCCGACGTCCTCGAGTACATCGCCAGCCGGATCGCCACCAATATCCGCGAACTCGAAGGTGCTCTCATCCGGGTCACGGCCTTCGCCAGCCTCAACCGGCAACCTGTAGAGATCACGCTGGCTGAAGTCGTCCTCCGCGATCTAGTGCCCACTGACAGCGGCCCGGAGATCACCGCCGCGACCATCATGGCCCAGACCGCCGGCTACTTCGGATTGACTATCGAGGACATCCAGGGAACCAGCCGCAGCCGGGTGCTTGTCACAGCCCGCCAGATCGCCATGTATCTGTGCCGCGAACTCACCGATCTCTCGCTTCCGAAGATCGGACAGCACTTCGGTGGCCGGGATCACACCACCGTCATGCATGCCGAACGCAAGATCCGCACCCTGATGGCCGAGCGCAGAAGCGTTTTCAACCAGGTCACCGAGTTGACCAACCGAATCAAGCAACAGGCCCGGCAGACATGACCCGCAGCGCGCCCAGAGCCACGGATTTCTTGAGGTTCCTGTCCTCACAGGATGTGGACAACCCTGTGGACACTTGTGCGGACTCGGTGGAGTGTCGGGGGAAATCAACATTCTTGTCGTGGACGGACCTCTGCTGTGCACGTAGCGCACCGGCCGCACCCACAGCCCTCGTGGACAGCCATTCGCACTCCTACCTGCATCGTTCTAGCTTGTCCACAGTTTCCACCAACGCTATGGCCAAGACGAGTCCCTCTATGACTTATGACGAACCACAACTTCTGCCCGGCCCGCTCGGTGTGGAAAGCCGATTCGTACCCCTGCCAAACTCTTCAGGGCATCCCGCACACGTGTCGGCCACGCGTGCAAGGATGACTGCCATCAACACCCATCACTCACAGACCACGCATAGAACATCCGGCGGGCTTGTCCTGCGGGGAGGACGGTGAAACCGGTGAAGTTCCGGCTCGAACGCGACATACTTGCCGACGCCGTCGCTTGGACGGCTCGGGCTCTGCCCAATCGGCCGACGGTTCCGGTCCTGGCCGGCCTCCGGCTCGACGCCTCCGAGGGCGAAGTCGCCTTTTCCTCGTTTGATTACGAGGTCTCGGGAAAGGTATCCGTCAGCGCCGAGGTCGCTGACCCAGGTACCGTCCTTGTGTCGGGCAAGCTCTTGGCCGACATCGCGCGTTCCCTTCCGGCCAAGCCGGTCGAGTTCTCCGCTGACGGCTCAAAAGTAGTGATCACCTGCGGAAACGCCCGGTTCACGCTCGTAACGCTCCCAGTTGAGGAGTACCCCGAGCTGCCCTCGCTGCCCGCCGCATCGGGCACTGTCGACGGCAGCCTCTTCGCCGAGGCCGTCACCCAGGTAGCCGTTGCCGCGGGGAGGGACGACATGCTGCCCACCCTCACCGGTATCCGCATCGAGATCGAGGGCGAAACGGTCACGCTCGGGGCCACCGACCGGTACCGGCTAGCCGTCAGGGAGCTCACGTGGAACCCGGGCCGCCCAGATCTGTCGGCCCTGGCCCTGGTGCCCGCGCGTACCCTGGTCGACGCCGCGAAGACGCTCGCGCCGGCTGGTGAGATCACTTTGGCACTCGGTAGTGAGTCCGAAGACAGCCTCATCGGGCTCGCTGCCGGAGGTAGGCACACCACAAGCAGGCTCATCGATGGGGAATGGGTTCCCAACTACCGCCGGCTGTTCCCTGCCGAGGTCGCCACGGTGGCGAAGGTCGAGATCGACGCCCTGATCGATTCGGTGAAACGAGTCGCCTTGGTCGCTGAGCGCAACACGCCGGTCAGGCTGGCCTTCGACGACGGCCAGGTCGTTCTCGAGGCCGGTAGTGGCGAGGACGCCCAGGCGTCGGAGGCTCTTCAAGCCCACGTCGACGGACCAGCCATCGCCACCGGCTTCAACCCGACCTACCTGCTCGACGGTTTGCAGGCCCTCGGCACGCCCTTCGTCCACATGTCGTTCACCGACACCCCACTGAAGCCCGTGGTGGTCGAAGGGATCGATAGCCTGGAGAGCCAACCGTCGTCCGGCTACCGGTATCTGGCGATGCCCATCCGGTTGTCGAGTTAGAAGGGAAACACGTACGTGGAGCTTGGCCTCGTCGGTCTCGGCCGCATGGGCGGCAATATGAGAGATCGCCTCCGTGCGGCAGGTCACACAGTCATCGGCTACGCCCTCGATCCAGAGACCACTGATGTCAACAGTTTGGCTGACATGGTGAAACAGCTGCCGCAGCCGCGCGCGGTTTGGGTCATGGTGCCGGCCGGCGAGCCCACCCGTTCCACCATCACCGAACTCGCCGGCCTCCTCAGCACCGGCGACATCGTCATCGAGGGCGGCAACTCCCGGTTCACCGACGACGTCGAACATGCGGCACTGCTGCGCGAGCATGGCATCGGTTACGTCGACTGCGGTGTATCCGGTGGTGTATGGGGCCGGGAGAACGGCTACGGCCTGATGGTGGGCGGTTCACCCGAAGATGTCCAGCGTCTGACGCCCATCTTCGACGCACTCCGGCCTGAAGGCGCACGTGAGGACGGATTCGTCCACGCAGGCGGCGTCGGCGCCGGTCACTACGCCAAGATGGTCCACAACGGCATCGAGTACGGCTTGATGCAGGCATATGCCGAGGGCTTCGAACTGCTGGCGGCCTCCGACGTCGTCTCCGATGTGCCGGGTGTACTCAAAGCGTGGTCGAAGGGCACGGTCGTTCGGTCGTGGCTGCTCGACCTACTCGTCGACGCCCTCGATGAAGACCCCGAGCTCGCCGGCCTCACGGGATACGTCGAAGACTCCGGTGAAGGCCGATGGACGGTTGAGGAAGCCATCAACAACTCCGTACCGGCGCCGGTCATCACGGCCGCACTGTTCGCTAGGTTCGCCTCCCGGCAGGAAGACTCGCCGGCGATGCGCGCTGTCGCGGCCTTGCGGCAGCAGTTCGGCGGCCACGCCGTACGCCGTGTGGAGCCGGGCGACGCCTCCGGTCCTCCGGGCACAGCTAGCTGACCGATGTACGTCAGCCACTTGTCGCTGGTCGACTTCCGCTCATACGGCGAGGTCGAACTCCCACTCGACAGCGGCGTCACCGCGTTCATCGGTCCCAACGGGCAGGGCAAAACCAACCTGGTGGAAGCCGTCGGCTATCTCGCGAGCCTCGGCAGCCACCGGGTTGCTCAAGACGCGCCGTTGGTCCGGCTCGGCGCGGAGCGAGCCATAGTCCGCGCCAACGTGGCCAGCGCCGCCGACCCAGATAGCCGGCCGTCGCTCGTCGAAATCGAGATCACGCCGGGCAAGGCCAACCGCGCACGCCTCAACCGCTCCCCGGTCAGTCGTCCGCGCGACGTGCTCGGAATTTTGCGCACTGTGCTCTTCGCTCCGGAAGACCTGGCATTGGTCAAAGGTGATCCTGGAGATCGGCGCAGGTACCTCGACGAGCTCCTGGTCGCTCGCGCGCCGCGGTACGCCGGCGTCCGTTCCGACTACGAGCGCGTGCTCAAACAGCGCAACGCCCTGCTCAAGTCCGCCGGCGCGGCGATGCGGGCCAGCCGGGGCGGTTCAGGGAGAGCACCTGATCTCAGCACACTGGACGTCTGGGATACCCACCTGGCCCAAGCCGGAGCTGAGTTGCTCGCGGCGCGCCTTGAGCTGGTGGAAGCTCTGCGTCCGTTGGCGGCCAAGGCCTACGAATCCGTCGCGGCCGCGGAGGCCGGCACCGGCAACACAGACATCAGACTCGACTACAGGTCTTCTCTGGGCGCCGGTGTCGAGCTCGTTCCCGACCGCACCCATCTCGCCGCGGCCATAACGGAGGCCGCTGGTCAGCGGCGCAAGGACGAGATCGAGCGGGGGGTGTCCCTGATCGGACCACATCGTGATGATCTCGTACTCGGGCTCGGCCCGATGCCAGCCAAGGGGTACGCGAGCCACGGCGAGTCCTGGTCATTCGCCTTGGCACTGCGGCTCGCCTCGTTCGAGCTTCTCCGCACCATCGGCACCGATCCCGTGCTCATCCTGGACGATGTCTTCGCCGAACTCGATACCGGACGCCGGCAACGGCTGGCCGAGCTTGTCTCCTCAGCTGAGCAGGTCTTGGTGACCGCCGCCGTGCCGGCCGACGTCCCGGAGTCGCTCAGCGGAGCCAGATACAACGTCCTCGACGGTGCGGTCCGGAAGGCAGCATGAGCGACAAATGGGATCCCGACGGCGTTGACCTCGCCAAAGCGCTGGTTGCGCGGGCCAAGGCGAACGGCCGCGCCGGCGGAGCCAGGCGCCGGAGCCGGGTCGGGCGACGGTCCAGCACCGGCGTCAACGCCTCGTCGGGTACCGGGTGGAGCGGCCCTGGTCATGATGACCGTGATCCACAATCCCTGGCCGCAGCTGTGGAAAAGCTGGCGAACGAGCACGGCTGGGAAGAAGACCTGTCGGTGCACGGTGTCATCGCACGGTGGGACGAGCTCGTCGGCCCGGACGTCGCGGCGCACGTCACCCCCGAACGATACGAGGACACCGTGCTCACGGTGCGCGCCGATTCCACTGCCTGGGCGACCCAGGTGCGCCTGCTCGCGCAAGAACTGGTCCGGCGTCTCAATACGGCCGTGGGCCACGGCACGGTGACCCGCGTCGAGGTGCAGGGACCTCAAGGCCGGAGCTGGACCAAGGGCCGGAGGAGTGTGCCGGGCCGGGGCCCGAGGGACACCTACGGGTGAGCCTCGGGCGCCACTCTTTCTCTGCGGCCTGCTGGCGTGATCGGAAGGTTAGTGCGCGTATGGGGGCTAACCGACGGTGATCTATGCCGTCCAAACAGCATTTCTGGGCCGCTCAGGCAGCGTTCACGTCGATCGACAGGGTAGACTTGGAAGGTCCAAACAGGCCGCTCGGTCTCCTGGGGCTCTCAGCGGCCTTCAGGCGAGCTGGGCGGGCTGTGCACTTTCCGGCAGGAGGTCCCCGTTCGTGACGGACGACATCGCGTCCTACGATGCTAGCGACATCACCGTTCTCGAGGGTCTCGAGGCAGTCCGCAAACGTCCCGGTATGTACATCGGATCAACCGGTGAGCGCGGACTTCATCATTTAGTCTACGAGGTTGTCGACAACTCAGTCGACGAGGCACTCGCCGGCGTATGCGACACCATCGGGGTCACCTTGCTAGCCGACGGAGGCGTCCGCGTTTCCGACAACGGCCGCGGCATCCCGGTTACCGAGCATCCGATCGAGAAGAAGCCGGCCGTCGAGCTCGTTCTTACTCAGCTTCATGCCGGAGGCAAGTTCGGTGGTGGCGGCTACAAGGTTTCCGGTGGGCTGCACGGTGTCGGCGTCTCCGTCGTCAATGCGTTGTCCTCCAAGCTCGAGGTCGAGATCATTCGCGACGGCTTCCGCTGGACACAGACATACATTTACGGCGTTCCGGCCGCCCCCCTGCTGCGCAACGAGCCCGCGGAGGGCTCTGGCACCACGGTGACGTTCTGGGCTGACGGCGAGATCTTCGAGACCACGTCGTACGACTTCGAGACACTCTCGACGCGATTTCGGGAGTACGCCTTCCTCAACAAAGGCCTGAACCTCACGTTGCGGGACGAGCGCCCGGAAGGTATGGACGAAGGCGCCGACGAGGACGTCGAGACCGAGGACTCCGGCGGGCCGCGCGAGGTGCGCTACGAGTACGCCGACGGACTCGTCGACTACGTGAAACACCTCAATGCCGCGAAGAGCCCGGTGCACCGCACCATCATCTCTTTCGAGGCGGAGTCCGAGGACGGCGACGGCCAGGCCATGAGCCTGGAGATGGCGATGCAGTGGAACGACCAATTCACCGAGTCGGTCCATACCTTCGCCAACACGATCAACACGCACGAAGGTGGCACTCACGAAGAGGGGTTCCGGGCGGCGCTGACTTCTCTGCTCAACCGTTTCGCGCGGGACTGGGGTGTGCTCAAGGAGAAGGACCCCAACCTGACCGGTGACGACGTCCGGGAAGGCCTGACCGCCATCATCAGTATCAAACTCGCTGAGCCGCAGTTCGAAGGACAGACCAAGACAAAACTCGGCAACACCGAGGCGAAGAGCTTCGTGCAGCGAGTGTTCTACGAACAGATGGGCTCGTGGTTCGAACAGAATCCGGCCGACGGCAAACTCATTGCCCGGAAGGCACAAAGCGCCGCGGTCGCGAGGGTGGCCGCCCGCAAGGCCCGCGACGCCGCCCGCAGCCGTAAAGGCTTGATGGGAGGCGCCGGACTTCCCGGCAAGCTGGCGGATTGCCAGTCCACCAACCCGGACGAGTGCGAGCTCTTCATCGTCGAGGGAGACTCCGCCGGCGGTCCGGCCAAGCAGGGCCGCGACCCCAAGATCCAGGCGATCCTGCCGATCCGCGGAAAGATCCTCAACGTCGAAAAGGCCCGGATCGACCGGATTCTGCAGAACCAAGAAGTCCAGGCGATCATCAACGCCCTCGGCACTGGTATCCACGAGGACTTCGACATCAACCGGCTGCGCTATCACAAGATCGTGCTGATGGCCGATGCCGACGTCGACGGCAAGCACATCCAGACGCTGCTGCTGACGTTGCTGTTCCGGTTCATGCGCCCAGTCGTCGAACGTGGCCACGTCTTCCTCGCGCAGCCCCCGTTGTACAAGCTCAAGTGGGTCGGCCGGGACGTCCCCCACGAGTACGCCTACTCCGACCGCGAGCGAGACGCTCTCATCGCGGCGGGACAAGAAGCGGGTAAACGGCTACCAAAAGACGACGGCCAGCAGCGATACAAGGGTCTCGGTGAGATGAACGATGACGAGCTGTGGGACACCACCATGGACCCCGACCAGCGGCTTCTGCTGCAGGTGACGCTCGACGACGCCGCCCAGGCCGACGAAGTATTCAGCACCTTGATGGGCGAGGACGTCGAGAGCCGGCGGAAATTCATTCAGCGCAACGCCCGCGACGTCCGGTTCCTGGATATCTAGAAGTGTCCGGGCAAGGAACAAGCAGACAACCAGGTGTGACGACCAAGACGCAGGTCGTCCCGTTCGCCCGAGCTTGTGAAGGCCGGGCGACGGGAGTCGAGGGCAAGAACGACCACGCAACCAGAGGAACTTCTAGTGACTGACGACATCACCGCCGCCGGCGAGCCCGGCGCCAGCCGTATCGAGCCTGTCGATCTCCAGGTCGAGATGCAGCGCAGCTACCTCGACTACGCGATGACGGTCATCGTCGGCCGGGCGCTGCCCGACGTGCGCGACGGTCTGAAACCGGTGCACCGACGGGTCATCTACGCGATGTTCGATGGCGGCTACCGACCCGACCGCGGCTTCTCCAAGTGTTCTCGTGTCGTTGGCGACGTGATGGGTCACTACCACCCACACGGCGACTCCGCGATCTACGACACCCTGGTGCGGCTCGGCCAGTGGTGGTCGATGCGTTACTTACTGGTGCAGGGGCAGGGCAACTTCGGATCGCGAGGCGACGATCGCCAAGCGGCCATGCGTTATACCGAGTGCCGGATGGCGCCGCTGGCCATGGAGATGGTCCGTGACATCGAAGAAGACACGGTCGACTTCACGCCGAACTACGACGGTCGTGGCGCCGAGCCGAGCGTGTTGCCGGCACGATTCCCCAACCTGCTGGTCAACGGCTCCGGTGGAATCGCTGTCGGGATGGCTACCAACATTCCCCCGCACAACCTGCGCGAGGTTGCCTCAGGTGTCGATTGGTACCTCGAGCACCCGGAAGCCACCAGTGAAGAGTTGCTCGACGCGTTGCTCGAGCGGGTCAAGGGACCGGACTTCCCCACCCACGGGTTGATCGTCGGCACGAGTGGCATCCAGCAGGCGTACCGGACCGGGCGGGGCTCGGTCACCATGCGCGCTGTCGTCGAGGTCGAAGAAGACAGCCGCGGACGCACGTGCCTGGTCATTTCTGAGCTGCCGTATCAGGTCAACCCGGATGCGCTCTTGCGCAAGATCGCCGAGTTGGCCGATTCCGGCAAGGTTCCTGGTATCGCCGACCTCCGGGACGACTCCTCGTCGCGGACCGGCATGCGGATCGTCGTCATTCTGAAACGTGACGCGGTGGCCACCGTCGTCCGGAACAACCTCTACAAGCACACCCAGTTGCAGGACACCTTCGGCTGCAACATGGTGGCGCTGGTCGACGGTGTTCCGCGGACGCTCCCGCTCGATGCGTTCATCCGGCACTGGGTCACCCACCAGGTCGAGGTGATCCGGCGCCGCACCGAATTCCGGCTGCGCAAGCGTCGTGACCGGCTGCACATCGTCCGTGGCCTGCTCAAGGCCATCGACGCGATCGACGAGGTCATCGCACTGATTCGCCGCTCAGCCGATGTCGAGGAAGCTCGCACCGGGCTGATGCAGTTGCTCGAGATCGACGAGGTCCAGGCAACGGCGATCCTCGATATGCAGCTGCGCCGGTTGACAGCGCTGTCGCGGGACGAGCTCCAGAGCGAGCACGACACCTTGGTCGCCGAAATCGCCGACCTCGAGGAGATCCTCGCCTCGGAACCGCGTAAGCATCAGATCATCCGGGACGAGCTGGCGGAGATCGTCGAGAAGTACGGCGATGAGCGTCGCACCACGATCATCCCGGGCGAGGGCGACCTCACGGCCGAAGATCTCATCACAGAGGAACCGGTCGTGGTCACCATCACCCGCGGTGGTTACGCCAAGCGGACCAAGGCTGACCTCTACCGTGTGCAGAAGCGTGGGGGCAAAGGCGTTCGTGGAGCGCAGTTGCGCGAAGACGACGTCGTGGATCAGTTCTTCGTCACTACCACGCACCACTGGATCCTGTTCTTCACCAATCGCGGACGGGTCTATCGCGCCAAGGCCTACGAACTGCCCGAACTCGCTCGCGATGCCAAGGGGCAGCACGTCGCCAATCTGCTCGCTTTCCAGCCCGACGAGAAGATCGCCCGGGTCATGACGCTTCGCGACTACGAGCAGGCTCCGTACCTGGTTCTAGCCACCAAATCGGGCATGATCAAGAAAACACGGCTCACAGAGTACGATTCCAATCGCTCAGGGGGTGTCATCGCGCTGATGTTCCGGCATGATGACGATGAGCTGATTGGTGCCGAACTCGTCAGTGCCGAGGACGACATCCTGTTGGTCTCGCGGAAGGCGCAGGCGATCCGGTTCACCGCCAACGATGAGCAACTTCGCCCGATGGGACGAGCAACCAGCGGTGTGGTGGGTATGAAGTTCCGTGACAGCGACGAACTCCTGTCGATGTCCGTAGTCCGAGATGGAACCGAATCGTATGTCTTCACCGTCACAGATGGTGGGTTCGCAAAACGGACGGCCGTGGAGGAATATCGGGTACAGGGCCGTGGTGGGCTCGGCATCAAGGCAATGAAGATCAACGAGGATCGAGGTTCTCTGGTGGGTGCGCTAGTCGTCGCCGAGGGCGACGAGGTGCTCGCTATTCGTGCCACCGGCGGTGTCACGAGAAGCGCCGTGAGTGACGTTCCTGCCAAGGGGCGTGACACTATGGGGGTCAAGTACGTGTCGCTGGGTTCCGACGACGCCGTTGTCGCGATTGCGCGCGGCGCCGATGAAGAAGACGAAGCGGCCGAGGTAGCCGAGGTTCTGGAGACCGAGACCAATTCGGAAGGTGATGGCTTGTGACGAGCACCGGCGGGACCGGACGTCCCGCGACCGAAGATGCGGCCGAGCAGGCATCCGGTTCCTCGAGCGGCTCCACAACCAATGGCAGCCCAGACCCGGCTGTTCAGGCTCGACGTCCCTCGACCTCGAACGGTCCAACGGCAGGGCCTCGTGGCGCCGCAGCGGCCCGGTCGGCTACTAGCACCAGCCGCCGCAAGACCCGGCCGAAGTCGGGCCAAGCTCCTTCGGAGTCGCCACCTGCGCCGCCCGGAGCCACCCAGCAGCAGTCCGCGCAGGCTCCGTCGGCTGCGCCCCCGCCCGTGACACCGCCGTCGGGGCGGAACTCCGCGGACCGGACCACTCCCCCGGCGGTCGTCCAGGCTGCTGAGGCGCAGAACCGGTCGCGGCACCCCGCACCAAAGCCTCCGGGGCCCGCTCGCGGGCCGCGGCCTGAGCCGGTTCCACCGCCATCGGCACAGGCTGGTGGTTACCCCGCGCAGGCAGCCCCGGCGCCACCAGTGGCGCCGCCGGCACCTCAGCCATTGCCGGACGACACACAGGTCAGCATCGACGCCAAACCCGGCTACGACGACCCCAGGGCTACCACCGCTGAACGGCCAGTGGCTCAGCGGAGCCCGTCGACCCGCCGTCCACCACGAGTACGTAAGGCGAGACTGCGGTTGGTTCGGGTCGACCCCTGGTCGGTCATGAAAACGGCCTTCCTGCTGTCCGTGGCGCTCGGGATTGCATTGTTCGTCGCCGTCGCCGTCCTGTGGTCGGTGATGGACGCCGCGGGTGTCTTCGCCTCGGTCAGTGACTTGGTGACGGACTTCACCGCGTCCAGTACCAGCGCGGGTGTGGACGTTGATCAATACGTCGAACTCTCTCGCGTGCTGGGGTTCACCACGCTGATCGCCGTTGTGAACGTCGTGCTCATCACCGCGCTGGCGACGTTGGGAGCGTTCTTGTACAACCTCTCTGCCAGCCTGCTGGGTGGTCTGGAGCTGACGCTTGCGGAGGACGACTGATCGCCTACCGCTGAACCCGGGCCGGCCAGTTTGGGCTGACCGGCCAATCTGCGGTAATCTTCTGCACGCGCATCGCGTACGAGGGCCTATAGCTCAGTTGGTTAGAGCGCATCCCTGATAAGGATGAGGTCAGTGGTTCAAGTCCACTTAGGCCCACCGCAAGTCTGCAGGTCAAAGCCCGGTTCTCAGTTGAGGAGAATCGGGCTTTCGCCTTTCATGCGTCACTCGTGCGCCAACAGCCTCCGGGCTCCTGTGATTGGCCCGGATGTTGGCCGCAGCCAGGGTCACTGTTTGATCGATCCGGCGTCGCCGGGTGTCGGGCTTCTTGGCTGCGGCGATCCACTCGAGAATCAGCCGCTTCGACGATGGTGGGAAACGCCGGAAGTTCTCGCCAGCGGCTGGGTTGCCGTCGAACAGCGCTTGAAGATCATCCGGGACAGTCTCACGCTCCGCGTCGGGCAGGATCTGCCAGGTGCCGTTCGCTACGGCCGTGTCGATCACTGCCTGACCGTCCTCGGTCATCAAACCCAGCGCAACCATCCTTGTAGCGCGTTCCCGGTTCACGCGGCTCCAGCTGCTCCGCTGGCCGCGCGGGGTGAATCGGAGAAGTGAGCTGTCGGCATTGTGCTTTCGGGCGTGGCTGTCGATCCACCCGTAGCACAACGCGTGCTGGATCGCCTCGTGGTAGCGCACACCGGGAGTGGCACTGTCCTTGTGGTGGATGATCAGCCATATTTCCTTCTCGAGCCGGGCGTTGTCCGCCAGCCAGGCCCTCCAGTCGGCGGCAGTGGCTGGCGCGAAGGTTTTCACCTCACGCACCCGCCCGCGCCTCGAGCACACCAAGGTAGTGCTCGTTGTACATCACACCGAGGATGTTCCCGAACGGGTCGATGACGGAGGCGGTCACGAATCCAGGTCCGCGTTCGGTGGGCTCTTCATGTGTGGTTGCTCCCATGGCGAGCAACCGGTGGTAGGCGGCCCGAGCGTCGTCCACGGCCCAGTAGATCACCGCGCCGGCCGGCTTTTCCGATCGGCCGTGGGGAGAGAATCTACTGTCAATGATGCCGAACTCGTGCTGATAGTCGCCGACCCGGAATTCGACATACGCCGGCGGTCCTTCCACCGGGCGGACGAAGTACGGCTCGATGCCGAACACCTCGGTGTACCAGGCCGTGGCGGCGGGAACGTCGTCGGCGAAGAAGCTGACGGTGGTGAATCCTCGCAACATGGGAGTCCTTCCTCCTTGATTAGTGACACCGACCATCCTTGCGGCGAAAGTGCTCACCAATTGAGCACTTTCTTTGGGAAACTCAATTCATGCGTGCCGACCGTCTTGTGGCTGCCCTGTTGCTGATGCAGGCCCGCGGCAGAGTGACAGCCCGTGAGCTTGCTGAAGAGCTCGAGATCTCGGTGGCCACCGCCAGACGTGACCTCGAGGCTCTGTCTTCGGCAGGCGTCCCCGTCTATCCACAGCCGGGCCGTGGTGGTGGATGGTCGCTGGTCGGTGGAGCGCGTACCGATCTCAGTGGCCTCTCTGCAGGCGAGGCGCAGGCTCTGTTCCTGCTTGTCGGCCCGGCCGCGGCTGTGTCAGGCGAGGCCAAGGCGGCCTTGCGTAAGCTGCTCCGGGCATTGCCGCAGACCTTCCGGAACCATGCTGAAGCGGCCACCACGGCCACCGTGATCGATCCGACCCGATGGGGCGAGCAGCTGCGCGATAGACCGCAGATGGTCGACGCGTTGCAGGATGCGGTGGTCCGTCGTCGTAAGGTGCGCTTGACGTACGAGGGGCGCAACCGTGAGAAAACAGAACGTCTCGTCGACCCATGGGGCCTGATCGACAAAGACGAGACCTGGTACATGATCGCGGGAACCGAGCGCGGACAACGCACCTTCCGGGTGGACCGGATCGCCGGGGCCGAGATCACTGATCAGGCAGCCCAGCGTCCGGAAGACTTCTCCCTGTCCGATGCGTGGCGCGAAGTGGTCGGTGAGATGGAAGAACGACGCTCCCGAACCTGGGCGACCGTGACCATCGAGTCCAGATTCGTGCCGATTCTGAAAGATCAGTTCGGCCGGCACTGCCACGCCGACGGTGAGGTGGGCGGCGGACTCACTCGGGTCCGTCTCGCGGCCCCGACGCCACTGGACGTGGCGCGCCACCTGGCCGGCTGGGGCGCCATGGTCGACGTCCTCGAGCCGCGTGCCGTCCAGGTCGAGCTGGCCCGGATCGGTGCCGAACTGGCCGGCCGCTACGGCGGATTGGCGGACCGGGCGACCGGAGATGACGAGGATCGAAAACAGCCAGGTGAGCAGAATACGAGTTGATAATCGTTATCGACTACTATCGGCTATATGACGCCGCCGACCCATTCCGGACTCGATGCCACCGAGGCTGCCCAGCTCCAGACGAGCTGGGAAACGCAACAGGAACCGTTTCTTCCCCACCGAGCCGAAGCATTCGAAGTGCTCGTCCAGGTCGCCGCTGAAGTTGCCGGTGGGCGTGGCCGTCCATTACGAGTTCTGGAGCTAGCCGCGGGTACCGGCTCCATCACCTTGAGGTTGCTCCAGACGCTGGCCGAGGTTGATGCCACGGTGCTGGAAATCGATCCGGTTCTACTGGCAATCGCCGGGGCATCGATCGGTGACCGGGCGCAGATCGTTGAGGCGGACCTCTCGGATCCGGGCTGGCCGGCCAAATTGCCGCACCAGGGGTTCGACGTCGTCCTCAGCGGCAACGCGCTGCATTGCTTCTCGGCTGAGCGGCTCGCCGACCTCTATCGGCAGGTCCGTGGCGTTGTCGGCCCCGGTGGGGCGTTTGCGTTGGCTGAACAGATGCCGCGGAAACCGGAGCCCGGCTCCGGGGCGCCTGATGAATCCGCCTCCCCTGAAGCTGTCCGTGCCGCCGTAGATGCGTGGGACACATGGTGGGTTGATGTGCTGAGTAGACCATCTCTCAGTGCCGCCGCCGAACGTCGCCGTCATCTCCAGCTGTGCTCAGCCGACTTCTATCCGGATCCGGCGTGGCACCACGACGCTTTGACGGCGGCCGGCTTTGCCGGCACTGGCATCGGGTGGAGCAAGGCGGACACCGTTGTGCTGGTGGCAACCTGACCTGACACCTGCCCGCCGCATGGCCCGCAGGCAAGACTCACGTAGGCTCGTCGGCTGTGACCGAACCTGCAGCCGAAGACATCCGAACTCATCCGAACGTTCAGCGGGTCCGGAAGGCTCTCGACGCAGTTGGGCTCAGCAGCGACATCGTCATCTTGCCGGAATCCGCACCGACGGCGGCGGCCGCGGCCGAGCAGCTCGACTGTGAAGTGGGCGCTATCGCGAACTCGCTGATCTTCAGCTGTGCGCAGGAGCCAATTCTGGTGTTGACCAGTGGTGCCCACCGGGCTGATACCAAACTTCTCGCCCAGGCTGCGGGTGGGAGTGTCGGCCGGGGGGACCCGGAGTTCGTGCGACGGCACACCGGTCAGCCCATCGGAGGAGTGGCGCCCGTCGGGCATCCGCAGCCGATCCGGACGTTCATCGATAACTGGCTCGCGAGGCACGACCGGATCTGGGCTGCGGCCGGGCACCCTTACTCGGTGTTTCCCACCACGTTCGACGAGTTGATGGCCGCGACCAACGGCACGGCCATCGACGTTCAACTCTGACAGTTCTCCGATGCTAGCGAGCGCTTCTTCGCTGGTCGGTCACTTTGTCTGGTCCTGCGCAGCCTGACTGTAGAACTCGAAGAGCCCCGCGTAGTCGGGTTCGGCCGCTGCCGGGTCGCCGCCATCGAGGTATATGCCGAAGGCATCGAGCATGGCGTGCCAACCAGTGGCGTAGTCGACAGCCGGAGCCTGTCGTAGCTGACGATGCAGCATGACCAGCACGGTCTCGTCTCCGTCGACGGAAATGTCCCACCGCACCACCGATCGCGGCTCACCGGGCCAGATCCAGGTGTGTTCAAGCGCTCGAGGCGGCTCGACCGCCAATACCTCGCCCTCCGCCATGCCCTCGTCGCCGAAGTCGAAGACGACCTTGCCGCCGACCGTCGCCTCGATGGTCACACCCGGCACCCATTGAGCCTGCTGATCCGGATCGGTCAGCGCGGCCCATACCCGGCCTGGGGCGTGCCGAAGACGTCGTTCGAACCGGATCTGCCACTCACCGTCTGGGCCGACGCCGAGGGTGCCTCTACGGTCGCCAGGGATGGGTGGCTGGTCTTGTGCAGTACTGGCCTTGTTACTCATCAGGTGTCCTTCTCCAATTTGTCGAGGTGGCGTTCCATGGCATCGAGACGGGCCGCCCAATTGCTGCGGGTCCGTTCGATCCACGCTGAGGCTTCGTCGAGCGGCGCGGTTTCGAGGCGGTAGATGCGTTGCTGCGCTTGGCTTCGGCTACTAACGAGGCCGGCCTCACTCAGTACCCGCAGGTGGCGAGATATGGCCGGTCTGCTGACCGCGAACTCCCCCGCCAGTTCCCCCGCGGGACGTTCCCGCTCAGCAACGAGTTCGAGGAGCCGTCGCCGCACCGGATCGGCTAACGCTTCGAAGACTGTCGAGTTCACCCTCCCTTTGTAGCCTGTCAGTTACGTAACCGTCAAGTTACACAATCCTTGGCTCTACCGTGCGTTGTGATGCTTGAGCTCACTGCGCGGTGCCGCAGTTGGAATCGAGTCGGCGACGCGGGGGTTGATTGTGGGTGCTAGGGCCTAAGCTGGCGCCATGGAGCAGAAACTGCTGACCCTCGCTGATGTCGCTGAACTGTTGAACACGTCATCTGCTCAGGTATATGCACTGGTACGCAGCGGTGACCTGCCCGCCATGAAGATGGGCGGCCGCGGCCAGTGGCGGGTCCACCCCGAGCGTCTGCAGCAGTACATCGACCAGGCGCACAAGTCCACGGCTGAATGGGTAAAACAGAATCCGTTGCGCGAAGAGGCTGTCACGGGCGAGGCGGACAGCTGAGGCTTTGGTGGCCATCGTCGGCGCCTTGACACGAGCGTGGTGATCCGCTGGGCGGGCGGTCGACGATTGAGTTAGCCTCGCAGGGAAACAACAACTCACCTGGAGGGGCGGACCCACGCGTGTCCAAGAAGAAGATTCTGTTCAGTGCTCTTATTGCCGTCGCGGGATACCTCGGGTACCGCCGCTATCAGTCTGGTCAGGAGGAGCAGGGCCTGTGGGCCGAGGCGACGGACCGGGTGCCTTCGACTGACGAGCGCTGAGGCGCAAGTTTCTGACTTGAAGTTGACGTAACGTCAACTCCTATCGTTCTAGGTGGCCGGAGATACCGGCCTGGTGAACGACACGGAGGAGACGTCGTGAGCTGGTCGATCAACGAAGTGGCGCAACTGTCCGGGGTGACGTCCCGGACACTGCGTCACTACGACGCGATCGGTCTACTGTCTCCTGCCTGGACAGCACATGGCGGGCGCCGTTTCTACGAGCAGGAGCAGCTACTGCGGCTGCAGCGGATTCTTCTGCTGCGTGATCTTGGCCTTGGTTTGGACTCCATCGCGGAAGTCCTCGCCGCACAGAGCCAGCACGGAGCAGTCGACGTTCTACAGCAGCACCGTGAGTGGTTACTCGAAGAGCGACAGCGTCTAGGCCGGCTGATCAAGACCGTGGAGGACACCATCGCCACCCTCGAGGAAGGAGGGACGATGAACCCGAACGAGATCTACCAGGGCTTCGAGAACCACCGCGAGTACGAAGCCGAGGCACGTCAGCGATGGGGCGACGAAGCCGTCGACCGGGGTAACGCGATTGTCGCCGAGTGGACGCCAGAGCAATGGGCGGCGGCCAAGGCCGAATTCGACGCCCAGAACGAGGGCTTGGCCCAGCTCATGGACGCCGGAACACCGGTTGCCGACGAGCAGGTCCAGGCCATCATCGAGCGCCACTACAACGGTATGACCCAGTTCTGGACCCCGGACCGTGAGTCCTACACCGGACTCGGCCAGATGTACGTCGACGACGACCGGTTCGCCCAGAACTACGAGGCAGTCCGCCCTGGCTTGGCGGCCTATCTGCGAGACGCCATAGCGGTCTACGCCGAGAACAGACTGAGTTAACGGCAACAGTGTCGGGAAGAGCTGCAGATCTTCCCGGCACGGCCGGCTGGCCCGTTGTAATCCGAGTGTGAGCCAGTGGGCGAATAGGCGTGCCACACGATTCGGCATTACGCGCAGGGACGCGTTACCCTTGTCGCGGTCCCGTGCGCAGGGCGTTGCGCGGATCTCCCCCAGGGGGCGTAGCTCAACTGGCAGAGCACTGCCTTTGCAAGGCAGGGGTTAGGGGTTCGAGTCCCCTCGTCTCCACTCGCACGTATAGAGAGAATCTCGGCCGCCATGTCGGCCCGCGTGCCATCCACGTGCCAGAAGGGCGTCGGGTGGTGCGTCATGACTCGTCTCCGTCCGGTGTGATCGTTGCGGCGATGTGGGTGTTCATGGCGTCGGCGATCACGCGGTCACGGTCGTTGGCGGCGTGTAGGTAGATCACTGCGGCGCGAGTGCTGGAGTGGCCCATGCGCTCCATCAGTTCCCGCAGATTCGCCCCGCTGGCCGCCGCCAACGTATTTCCGGTGTGCCGGAGATCGTGAAAGTGAACGCCGCTGATCCCGGCAGCCGTGCACGCCTTGACCCAGATGCGCCGGAAGTTCTGCCGCCTGATGTAGCCGCCTTGAGGTCCGACGAACACGCGCCCACCGGGTCCGGGCTCAGCGAAAGCCGACACGTGCGACCGCAGCACGGGAAGCAGATCCGACGGAACCGCGACTCGGCGCTTGCCCGCGTCCGACTTCGGCCCTTTGACCACCAGTTCGCCGGTCTTCAGTTCGACCTGTCCACGCCGCACGGTGATCCATCCGTGATCGAGGTCTAGATCCCGGCGCCGGAGCGCGGCCAACTCCCCCAGCCGGAGCGTGGTAAAGGCCGCCAGCAGGACCAGGACCCGGTATCGGGGGTCGGTCTTGGCAAGCACGGCCGTGATCTCAGTGACCGTGAGAGTAGGGCGCTCAGGGCTTCGGTCGTCACCGGCACCTTTGATCCGGCACGGATTGCGTCGGATCAGCCCATCGTCAACGGCGGTGTTCATCATCGCCCGCACCAGCCGGTATGCCTTGGCTGCCGACGGCCAACCAGTGCCACCGTCCAGCAATGACGCGTGCCAACGACGGATTACGGCAGGGCTGATGTCGGCGAGCGCCACGTCACCTAGCCCGGGGAGAATCTGGAGCCGGAACGCACTCTCGTACCGCTCGACGGTGGTCGGTGACAGGCCCGTTCGCTCCGCGGGCCCCGTCTTGCCGAACTCCCCGAGTGAGATCTTGCCTGCGTCCGGATCGATCCAATCGCCCCTGGCCATCTGCGCGTAGACGTCAGCGAGAAACAGCTCAGCATCCCGCTTACGTTCAAACGGGTGCGGCCCGACACGTGGCAGCCCGTCCGGACCCGGATACCGCGCTTGCCACCGCCCAGACGCCAGACGACGAAGATTGCCGAACAAACGACGGCCCGCCATCACAGCACCCGCTCACGGTGTCGGCGGCGCGGTTCCACGGTGCCAGCCTCGATGAAGTCCGCCAGCGCCTTGGCCGGGATGCGCACGTGGCGACCAACTCTCACGTAGCGGATACGTCGTCCGGAGATGAGCCGCCGTGGAAATCGGGGTGTCGTTCCCAGCAGTTCGGCGGCCTGGCCGACGGTGAGTAGGCGTTCCATGGTCGGTTCCTTTCGATCATGCCGCTGTGGCGGCTCCGGGGATGGTTGCCGAAAGATTCGGGCCGGGTGGCCCGGCGCGTTGTTTGGCTTGCTCGTATTGCTCACGCCAGGCCTGTCGTCGGGTGATGGCGTGGGCGATGAGCCGCAGGTACGAGGGCGCGTCGGTGTCGCCGGGTTTGACGGGTGACCAGTGGTAGCGGGGTGCGCCGTCTGGCCGGGTGGCGGTTGCCGAAAACTCGCCGTGGTCGTCCATCTCAATGCCGGCGTCTTCGAGGACGGTCCGGACGATGGCGGCCCGGTCGGCCTTGTGCTCGGTCAACGTCTTACCAGTCCATTTACGCGAGACCAGGACCCGGCGCCCGCCCAGGCCGAGATGGTCCCGGTCATGGGCTTTCGACCGGCACAGGCCGGCGGCTTACTCACCGCCGCCCAGTCTGAAGGCTTGGATGCCCTGCTCGACCACATCCACCACACCGAGACAACAGACCCGCACGGGCAGCGATGGCCCCGCAGCAAACCACACGACGACAAAACCGCAGCCCTCGTCACCTTTCATGGCCATGGCCAGGACCGGTGAGACGCTCGGCTAGTTCAGGTGTTTGCGAACGGTGTCCCGCAACGAGTCCAGGCGCATAACCGTCATCCGCCAGACATGGTCTTCATCGATATCTGGCAACCGCGTGTGTGCGATGACGTTTCGCAGTCGGTACAGCGTGCCCCACGGCTGCACCTTCAACGGGTGCAACCCAGCCGCCTCCGTGTAGGCATGTGCCTCGTTGCCCACAGCGATCCAGAGACGATGCAGCACCCACCGGTAATCCGCGTCAGTGTCGTACCTGGTCCGATTACCCGCATCACGGCGCCGAGCGATCTGATCAAGCAGCGCATCCAGCTCCAGAAGCGCGTGACGATCTGGACGCAGCTCCTTACCGCTCACAGCGGACGAGCCGACAACAGGTCAGGACTGACGTGCGGCTTGGCCAGAACGCCATCGGAATACAACCGCACTTCAGCGCGCAGCAGCTCGACCGCCGCAAGCTCGAACGCCGCAACGTCCATCAGATCCCGATCCGGAGCCACATGCCCCAGCAGCCGACCAGGCGAGGCGAACCGCAAGTTCGTGATGCCATACCCTGCCGCAAGCTCGGCAAGCTCGTCCGAGCGTGCCCGCGCCGTGGCCTCGTCCAATAAGGGCCACTCCATCTCCGGGTGAGGCATCGTCATAGACATCAGCATACCCACCCCTTCCCACCACGCCAGATCAAACAGAACGCGCCGATCCACCGGAGATTGCCGAGTTGACCTCTTTGAGATCAAGGGACGCAGGCCCGGCCCGCCTGTCCACGACGACCTGTGTGCGGTGGTCGACGAAGGCGGCAGAGTGCGGCACGTGTTCACCGCGGAGACGCCGAACGAGCTCTGGCTGACCGACATCACCGAGCACAAGACCGCGGAAGGCAAGCTGTACCTCTGCGCGATCAAGGACGTGTTCTCTGGCCGGATCGTGGGGTACTCGATCAGCGACCAGATGAAGTCGAGACTGGCCGTCACGGCGCTCGAGAACGCCGTCGCGCGGCGCGGCGACGTCGCCGGCTGCGTGGTACACAGCGATAGAGGCAGTCAAATTCGAAGCAGGAAGTTCCTGCGTGCTCTCGCCCGTCACCGCATGGTCGGATCCATGGGAAGAGTGGCCGCGGCGGCTGACAATGCCGCCATGGAGAGCTTCTTCGCCCTGCTGCAGCAGAACGTCCTCGACCGCCGCTTCTGGTCGACCCGCGAGCAGCTGCGGATCGCCATCGTCACCTGGATCGAGAGGACCTACCACCGCCGCCGACGCCAGCCCCGCCTCGGCTGACTGACGCCCATCGAATTCGAGACCATCATGAACACGCCAGCCGCACTGGCTGCGTGACTACAACCTGTCACCTATCCGTGCAGCAGACCCCGACGCGATGCAATCACGCTGGCTGGCACGTCGCTCGCTGCACTCCTGCGGAAACGCCATGATCCCACGTTATCGGCCCGGCAATCGCGCCCTTGCCGCCGCACGTGCTGCCGTCGCACGCGAATACCCACAGCATGCAGAGCTCGTGGCGACCGAAGATCGTCAGTTTGCGCACAACGCGGCCGCCGGTAATGCCGTGCTCGCAGTCGTAGATGGTGCCCGTCAGTCCACGGACCGGCCAGGTCAGGAGGCGCGCACGACCTGTGCAGCATTGTCCTGCCTTCGTCAATGGTGCACGTTAGTCTTGTCAACCATGGCTGTGGTCCGAGGCAGGCTGCGGGACGTATCAGCTGCGCCGCCGCAGGGTGAGCTCACCGAAGACATCGTGTCGGTGCGTAACCTCGTCGTGGAGCAGATCCTGAGCGGCTCGGTCGAGCCGGTCGACTATGTCCAGGACCAGGACGAATGGGTCGTGGTGCTCGACGGCGCCGCGGTCCTGGAGATCGACGGCGAGCGGCATGATCTTGTCCGGGGTGACTGGATGCTGCTCCCCGCGGGCACACCGCATCGTCTGGTTTCGACCCAGCTCGGCACGAACTGGCTGGCGGTGCATCTTCACCCGGTTTCATCGACCGGCGGCGGCGGCGTTTAGGCTCCGAACTGAGGAATCGTCGTCGCGCAGAGGAGACCTCGATGGGCGTTTTCATCGGATCCGTGGTGCTGAATGTGTCGGACAGCGAGAGGGCTGCCGAATTCTGGAGCCAAGCCCTCGGATACGTTGCGCGCTCCAACAACCCGGAGTTCCTTCATCCTGAGAAGAGGCGTTCCACTTCGGCCACTCGGCTGGACCACAGCGCGGGTGCGCACCTTCACCTCGACAGGGGTGACAAAATGCATATCGACCTCTGGGTGGACGAGGGCTCTGACCTCGAAGCCGAGGTCGAGCGGCTCGTTTCTCTCGGCGCCACCCGAGTTGAATGGTCGTATCCGGAAGGCGCTCAACATGTAGTTCTCGCCGACACCGAAGGCAATCTCTTCTGCGTGTGCCGTTAGGCCTAGGCAGGCGAGTCAGCCCGGCACGATCGTTTCGACCAGTGCCGCCACGACCTCGTCGATGTGCTCCTCGCCCAGCACACCCGGCAGGGTCAGGTGCTCTAGGAGCAGGCCGCTCATCGCGACATAGAGCAGCACCGCGGTGGTGCGGTTTCCGGGGAAGCCACCGTCGACGTGTGTCTGCACGATCTGTTCCAGGTTGGCGCGGAACCCGCGGGTGAAGGCCGCGCGCAGCTCTGGCCGGCGCACAGCCTCCAACCGCAGCTCGAACATCGCAAGATAGCCGGCTCGGTCTGCCTCGGCACGCCGGAGCAGGTCTTGCATGAGCCGCCGTTCATGGTCGCGGTCGCGATCATCATCGAGAAGCGCGGCGGTGGTGGTGTCGTCCGGGGTGAGCCGGACGAAGACGTGTTCGCCGGCCTGTCGAAGCAGTTCGTCACGGTTGGGAAAGTAGTTCGACGTGGTGCCGACTGGGACGTCGGCGGCGGTGTCGACGGCGCGGAAGGTCAGCCCGCGTGCCCCCTGAGCGGCGAGGACGTCGATCGCTGCGTTGAGCAGCGTGGTGCGTCGCTCTGGATTCCGGACCATCGTGCCTCCTGGCAGCGCGACTTGTTCAAACCGGTACAGATGAAGTACTTTACACGTAGTAGTTTATCGCACCATCGATTGGGAGAGACCTATGCGTGAACTCGTCTACTACATCGCCATGACGATCGATGGCTACATCTGCGGACCAGCCGATGAGGTCGACTTCTACCCTAGTTCCGATGAGTACACCGCATGGATGATCCAGCGCTACGGTGACGCGCTGCCCACGCACGTGCGTCGCCAGGTGGGCGTCGACGACGCTCCGAACCAGAACTTCGACACCATCGTCATGGGCCGGCGCACCTACGACCCAGCACTGGACATTGGGATTACCAGCCCGTATGCCCACTTGCGGCAATACGTCGTCTCCCGCTCGCTGACGGAGAGCCCGGACCCGGCGGTGCAGATCATCGACGACGATCCGGTCGCCGCGGTCCGAGCGCTCAAGGCGGAGGATTCGCCGCTGGACATCTACCTGGCCGGTGGAGCTCGAATCGCGGGACAGTTGCTGCCCGAGATCGACCGGCTGATCGTGAAGCAGTACCCCGTCGTGGCAGGAGCCGGGCTGCCAATGTTCGCCAGTGAGTTCTCGCCGACTGCCTTCGACCTTACCGACGTCCAGACGTTCGCCGGCGGCAACGCCGTCCTGGATTACCGACGTCCGTCGTCGCCATGATTCATCGGCGAGCCGAATTCCAGCGCCGATTCGGATTTCGGCGGGACACCGTCGCTGCTGTCCACGCCTCAGCGTGTGGCGGAGGTCGGCGTCAGTCCGCGCAGAGGCAGAAGGGGTGACCGGCCGGGTCGAGAAACACCCTGAAGTTTGCACCGGGCTGGTGCTCGTGCTTGGTCGCGCCGAGCGCTAGCACCGCCGACTCGGCGGCGTCGAGGTCGTCGACGACCACATCGACATGCATCTGCTGAGGCGCCTGCTGGCTCGGCCATTCAGGCGGCGCGTAATCCTCGACCTGCTGGAACGAGATGCATTGACCGTATTCGCCTCGGACGTCGGCCCAGTCGGAGGAGACCTCGACCTTCCAGTCCAGCAACGCTCCGTAGAACCTGGCGAGAGCGCTCGGGTCGGGACAGTCGATGACGACACTCGGCAAGCGTGCGATAGCCATGACAAGAACTGTAGAAACGATTCCGGACGATCTACGCCCGGAATATGCAAGGTAGTGCCTCAAAACGGGGACTAAGAGTGCTCCAGATGTGGTGAAGGACCTCACGAAGGAACCGCCCCGGCTGGTTAGTTCGATCAGACGACCGTAAGTCTGTGGTCAGCCGGCAGTAAGGCGTGCCCGGCATCGTGGTCGTGACGACGATCTCGAAGGGGCACGATGATCACCACGATGACTCCGGCCGACCGCCGGGCCGGACCGCGGCAGTGGGCCGGACTGGCGGTGCTCGCCTTGCCGACGATCTTGATTGCCCTGGACCTGACCGTCCTGTATATGGCTCTTCCCCACCTCGGAGCCGATCTGGGCGCGAGCAACACCCAGATGCTATGGATCACCGACATCTACGGATTCATGGTCGCCGGGCTCCTCATCACGATGGGGACGATCGGCGACCGGATCGGCCGCCGCCGGCTCCTGCTGATCGGCGCTGCGGCATTCGGCGTCGCCTCGGTACTCGCCGCCTACTCCTCCAGCGCTGAGATGCTGATCGTGACCAGGGCTCTGCTCGGCATCGCCGGAGCTACCTTGATGCCGTCCACGCTGTCGCTGATCGGGACCATATTCAACGATCCCAAGCAGCGGGGTCTGGCCATCGGCATCTGGGGCATGTCCTTCTCGCTGGGCACCGCCATCGGTCCCGCCGTGGGCGGCGCGATGTTGCAGAACTTCTGGTGGGGGTCGGTTTTCCTCCTGGGTGTTCCCGTGATGGTGCTCCTACTCGCCACCGGCCCCGTGTTGCTGCCGGAGTACCGCGCTCCGGTGGCGGCGCGGACCGATCTCGCCAGCGTCGCGCTGTCTTTGGGTGCCATCCTGCCCGTCGTTTACGGAATCAAGGAGATCGCCAAGAACCAGGCTCTGACACCTGCACCGGCAGCGATCGTGGCGCTCGGCGTGATCATGGGGTGGCTGTTCGTGCGCCGGCAGCACAGGCTCACCGACCCGCTCCTGGACCTGCGGATGTTTCGCGATCGCCGGTTCTCCGGTGCGGTGGCCGGCCTTCTGATGGCAGCGATCACCTTGTCCGCCGTGATGCTCTTCTTCACCCAATACGTGCAGCTGGTCGAGGGCATGTCGCCGCTACGTGCCGGACTCTGGTTCCTCCCGCTGGCGGCAGCGTTCGTGGTCAGCTCGGTGGTCGCTCCGCTGCTAGCCCGAAGGGTGCGGCCGGCGTTCGTGATCACTGGTGGCCTGTCGCTCGCCGTCGTCGGCCTCGTCGTGCTGACGCAGCTGCAAGCAGCGTCCGGGTTGGCTGTCCTGGTGGCCGGTAGCACCATCTTCGCCTTCGGCGTGGTGCCGCTACTTGCCCTCGGAACCGACATGGTCGTCAGTTCCGCCCCGCAGGAGAAGACCGGATCGGCCGCTGCCACCTCCGAGACGGGAAGTGAGCTGGGTATGGCGTTGGGAATCGCCACCCTGGGAAGCGTCGGAACCGCCGTATACAGCGATCAATTGGCCGGCACGATCCCGGCCGCGGTCCCGGATCCAGCGGCAGCTGTTGCCCGCGACAGCTTCGCCAGCGCCTTCGCGGTAGCCGAGGAACTTCCTACAGCGCTCGCCGGGGACCTCATCGCCGCTGCCCGGGACGCGTTCACCACCGGATTGAACACCGTGGCGGCGATCAGTGCCGCCCTCCTGGCTTTGATCGCCGTGCTCGTCGTGGCCGTACTGCGGCACGCACGTCCGCTCGGCGCTGAGAACGACACACCAGAAACCCGCAATATCAGTCCCAACCCTTGAAAGGCGCCTCACCATGACCGTCCCCCAAGCCCGGATCGCCATCGTCTACTATTCGTCCACCGGCAACGTGTACCGGCTGGCGCAAGCGTTCGCCGACGGCGCCGCGGATGCCGGTGCGGATGTGCGGCTGCGTCGCGTGCCCGAGCTCGCCCCGGATGCGGCCGTCGACTCCAACCCGGATTGGCGTTCGCATCTGGACGCCACCGCGCACATTCAACTGGTCACGCTCGACGACTTGAAATGGGCCAACGGCTACGCCTTCGGGACGCCGACTCGATACGGAAACGTCAGTGCCCAGCTTCGGCAGTTCTTCGACACCACGGGCGGGCTCTGGGAAGCAGGAGAGCTTGCCAACAAGCCGGCGACGGGTTTCACCAGCAGCTTCTTCCCGCACGGCGGGCAAGAGTCCACCCTGATCTCGCTGTACAAGACCATGTGCCACTGGGGATCGATCGTCGTTCCTACGGGATATGTCGATTACGAGATCGCGGCGGCCGCCGGTGGGAATCCGTACGGCGTCAGCTTCGTCGAGGAGCAAGCGGACGACGATGCTCACGTCAAAGCGGTGCTGGAAGCAGCACGGAACCAGGGAAGGCGCCTCGCCGAGGCCGCGGTGATGTTGGGGGCGCTGTCGAACCGGGACGTGGCGTGAGCGGCCAGAACCGCTCGCCGGAGTTCGGCTTCTTCCCGACGCCCCTCGCTGCCGGCCAGCTGGACCTACTACATCAGGTCCAGCTGGCCGAGCAGGTCGGCATTGATCTGGTCGGAATTCAGGACCACCCTTACCAGTGGAAGTACCTCGATACGTTCACACTGTTGCCTTGGCTGGCGGGCCAGACCGAGCACATCCGGTTCTTCCCCGATGTCGCCCACCTTCCGTTGCGGCCACCAGCCATGCTTGCCAAGTCGGTCGCTTCACTTGATGTTCTCAGCGGCGGACGGATCGAGCTGGGTCTTGGCGCAGGTGCCTATCCAGAGTCCAGCCAGGCCATGGGAGCGGAAGCGCGATCACCGGCCGAAGCGATCGCGGCTCTGCAGGAAGCGATCGGAATCGTGCGTCAGTTCTGGCGATCACCCCAACCCCCTATCCATCACCATGGCGATGCCTTCCAGCTCCGCGGAGTCAAAGCGGGCCCGCCTCCCGTCCACGACATCAGCATCTGGGTGGGTGGTGACGGGCCGAGGATGCTGCGGCTGATAGCCGGCACGGCGGACGGCTGGATCTCGCCGGGAACGCGGCATCTCTCCAAGGACGAGTTGCTGGCCAAGCAGGCAGACATGGACCGCTACGTCGTGGAATCGGGCAGGGACCCGTCGGCGATCCGACGCATCACCGATGTCAGCGGAGTCATCACGGACGGACCGGCCAGCGGGTGGCTGCATGGGCCACTCGACCATTGGGTCACCGAGCTCGAAGACCTCATCGCCGAACGCTTTGACACGTTCATCTTCTGGCCCGACGACAGCTCCGATGAGCAGATCCACGCCTTCTCCGAGGTGGCCATGAAGCTGCGGAGGAAATGAGCGCGGTGCGCCGAATTACGGGAGTTCGTCGATTCCCATCTGGCCGCCGAGTGCGAACTCGGTGCCGAAGGTGTTCTCACCGAGCGCGGTTTGCGCGCGGTGCGTGATCCGGTCGACGTCGCCACGCTCGCCGGGCGGCAACGGTGCGTCCACGGAATCCCGGGCTGCGGCCGCGGCACCTAGCAGTCTTGCCGCATGATCGTGATCGCCGACCAGGGTGGAGGCGCCAGCGAGCCCTTCGAGAGCCAGCGCCACGGCGCGTGAGTCCCTCGTCTTGCGTGCCACTGCCAGTCCTTCTGTGTGCACGGTACGGGCCGACGCGGCATCACCGCGCTGCTCGGCGACGAACCCCATTTCGGCGAGGATCAATGCGGTGCCGGCATGAAGGTCCGTCCGGCGGTGCCATTCGAGCAGCTCGCTCAGCCGTTGTTCCGCGAGGTCGAGCTTGCCCGCGCGCCGGGCACCTAGAGCCAGGCCAATGGCGGCGAAAGCGGCGGCTGCGCTGTCCGACAATTCTTCGGCCAGGCGGTGTGCACGCTGGTGATATTCCTCGGCCTCGGCCAGGTCGCCGACGAGTAACGCGATCCTGCCGAGGTTGGCGAGCTGAGTTGACACGGCGGGCCACAGCTCCATGTCTTCCGCGCTGCGCAGCGCGTCCCGGTGCAGACGGGCGGCTTCGTCGTGGTGACCGGCGATCTCGGCCAATACGCCCAGCCAGCGCGTCGGATGCAACCGGCCCCAGCGATCGCCGAGCTCGTCGAAGAGCCTGAGCGACGTCTCGCTGTCGCGTCTGGCGCCCGCCAGATCTCCTGCAACCAGAGCATGCTCGGCGCGAGTGAACAGCGCCGCGGCGATGCCCCATCGGTCTCCGAGCTTTCGGAAGCCGGCCAAGGCACCGGACACCAACTCTTCACCCACCACCGTATGACCCGAGCCCGGCATGGTGAACGCACACAGCCACTGTGCGCGCGCTAGGCCGGCCGGATCATCCAGCTGTTCGTAGAGCCTGAAGACGCTGTTGCGCCGGGCTACGGGGTCGTCTTGGTAATCGGTGAACGCGACGCCGGCCAGCCACGTCAGTGCCTCGGCGCGTGAGGCGTCGACGATGCCGTCGGGGGATGGCACTGACAGCGCCCGAGTGAAACAGCGGCGTGCTTCTTGGTGCCGGCCGCGAAGGAACCAGTACCAGGCCAGCGAGTTGACGAGGCGGAGTGCCATGTCCGCGGAGCTCAGCTGAACCGTGGTCTCCAGCGCGCTGCGCAGGTTGGCGGATTCGTGGTCCAGGCATCGCAGCGCATCCCGCTGTCCGTGTCCGCGCAGGAGCGGGGCGGTCCGTTCGGCTAAGTCGGCATAGTAGGCGGCGTGTCGGCGGCGAACAGATTCTGACTCGCCCGCGTTGTCCAGCTTTTGCAGGCAGTACGCCGCCACGGATTCGAGGAGTTGATATCTGCGGCCGCCTCCGTCGTCATAGACCGCGACCAGCGACCGGTCGACCAAACGTCCAAGCAGGTCGACGACGTCAGCAGCGGCGATTCGACCACCGGCGCAGATGTCCTCCGCTGCCTCCAAGGTGCATCCGCCAGTATGGACGGCCAGCCGTTGCAGCACCGTTCGTTCGTCCGGCGACAACAACTCCCAGCTCCAGTCGATCATCGCCCGGAGTGTGCGTTGCCGTTGTGGTGCTGTGCGGTGTCCAGCGGCGAGCAGCTTGAAGCGGTCGTCGAGCCGGGACGCTAGCTCGTGCACGTCGAGTGTCCGGATCCGGCTCGCCGCGAGTTCGAGCGCCAGCGGGATACCGTCCAGTCGGCGACAGATCTCGGTCACGGCCTCGGCGTTGCCCGCAGACAATGTGAATCCGGATGCCGCTGCCGCGGCTCGGGTGACAAACAGCCGAACGGCCCCGGCCTGCGACAGCTGATCCAGCCGAGCACCGGAAGGGGGCAGGTCCAGTGGCGGAACACGGAAGACTACCTCGCCGGACAACCCCACCGGCTCTTGACTGGTCACCAGTATCCGGAGCCCGGGTGCGGACTCCAATAGCCGCTCGGCCAGGTGCGTCACCGGCTCGATGACATGCTCGCAGTTGTCCATGACGAGCAGCACCTGCTTGGGGCGAAGGGCGGCGACAAGCCGGTCGATCACCCCGGGGGGATCGGCGCCGGGTGCGACACCCATCACGGAGTCCTCACGGATCCCGACGGCGGCCGCCACGAGTGTCGCGATCGAGGTGACCCCGTCAGCCAGCGTGGTTGCGTGTGATTCCGGGCTGCCCATCTCGACGATCCAGGTACCGTCGGCGCACATGTCGCCGGTGGCCCGGGCCACTTCGATAGCCAGGCGGGTTTTGCCCACCCCGCCGGGGCCGGTCAATGTGACCAGGCGGGCCGAGTCCAGGAGCGCACGCACGTCGGCGATCGCCGCCGTCCTGCCGATCAGTCCGCCGTCGGGCTCCGTGGATATCGAAACGGGGAGGTTGGTGGGGCGCGTGGTGGAAGTGACCAGCGGTGAACGTTGCACCAGCTCGGGATCCTGGCGCAGGATCGCCTGGTGGAGCTGGACGAGTTCGGTGCTGGGATCGAGTCCTAGCTCGTCCCACAAATGGTGCCGATGCCGTTCGTAGCTCTCCAGGGCCTCGGTTTGCCGGCCCGAGCCGTACAAGGCACGCAACTGCGCCGCACGCAACCGCTCGCGGAGGGGATACTGGGCGACCAAATCGCCGATCTCACCGACGAGCAGCGCATACTCCCCCAGCTCCAGGCGGGCCTCGGCCAAATCCTCGAGCGCAACTAGTCGCTGCTCATCCAACCGGACGATCGAACCTCGTGCGAATTCCATGTCGGCGACATCGCCGAGGGCCGGGCCACGCCACAATGCCAGCGCCTGCGTCAGAAACGTGATGCGCCCGCGGGCGTCGTGCCTGGCGCGCGCTTGTGCGACGAGTGACTCGAACCGTCGTGCGTCGATGGCATCGGGCGCGGCGTTTAGCCGGTATCCCAACTTCCCGGACTCGACGAGATCGCGGGCACCGGGTTCCGCCTGGCGGAGGGCTCGTCGCAGCCTCGACACCTGGGAATGGAGAGAGCCGGAAGCGTTGCCGGGCGGGTTGTCGGGCCAGAGGTAGTTGATCAACCGGTCTGCCGAGACCGGTCGGCCCTCATTGACGAGCAGAGCGATGAGCAACGCCCGGACCTTCACTCCGGGTATGGACACCAAGCTTCCATCGGACGGCCACACCACCAACGGCCCGAGCACCCCGAACCTCATGCGCACACGATATCCGGCCCGCTTCTTGTCAGATGTCGTGCGAGTCGCTGCCTCAGATATGGATGCGCCCCCTGACAGGGAGCCCACTTCGTGGGTGCGGCGAGAGCGAACGCTTCGCCGTAGCAGCAGCTGCGGAGGTCGCCGATCCGGTGCGGTGGACGGCTAAGGAGCTTCGCAGCAGCTCAGGAGAGATGTATGGGTCGATCGATATGTGTGTCAGGTGAACAGCCGAAACGCCCTACTCATGATGTTCGACGCGTCTGCCCAAGTGGGCAGTGAGTCGATCTCGATGATGGTGTGCCTGAGTGGTTCGGTGTCGTACAGTTCGACCCTCCAGCCATTGCTGTCGTGGTCGAGGATCCCCCGGATCACGCTGATTCCTTTCCTTGTCTTGAATGGATGGGATTGAAGTCACCAACGTGAATTGTGTCACTTCTCACGCGTGATTGCCTGCTAATACGAGTCGGCCGTTCAGGTGATTTTCCCTAGGGCATATGGTGTTCGGCTCCGAGCGCCGTCCCTCCCTCTAGCCGGACTCTTACGCCCGGGGCGAAAGCCCCGGGCGATGCCGTACGGCCGTCGTTACTCTGAGACCACCCCGCCCCCTGGGAGATCGGGTTGTGGCGGCAGTGAGGGAGGGACGGGCGATGCCGGATCCAGGTGTGAAGGACCTCGGTGAAGACAAACCGCAGCCGAAGCCGTTGCTTCGAACCGCACTCGGAGACGTTCTGCGCCGCACCAGACTCGAGCAGGGCCGGATCCTGGCCGACGTAGCACGCTCGGCGAAGATCTCGATGCCGTATCTGTCGGAGGTCGAACGAGGCCGCAAGGAAGTCTCGTCCGAGGTCTTGGCTGCCATCTGCGATTCCCTGAAGATCGAACTTCCCGACCTGTTGTCCGAAGTCCGTCGTGACCTGGATGCTGATCGTCAGGTGTCGTCGGTAGTACGCCTGGATGCCTTCCGGAGTCGCCGCGCCTCGTCGCGAGTACGTCCTACCCCCGAAGCCCGGTTCCTGCTGGCTGCCTGATCACCATGCCTTGACTCGTGCGGCGGCCGGCATCGGACGGGCTTGGATCACGTGGTCCGCCAGGCCGTACTCCACGGCTTCGCGGGCACTGAAGGTCTTGCTCCGATCGGTATCGGTGCGGATCTTGTCGGCCGAATGGCCGGTGTGCAGGCTGAGGATCTCTTCCATCTCGGTACGGAGCCGGGCCAGCTCCTTGGCCTGGATCGCCAGATCTGGCAGGGTGCCGCGCGCCTGACTGGAGGGCTGATGCAGATTCACCTTGGCGTGCTTCAACACCGAACGTTTCCCGGGGGTCCCGGCCGCGAGGAGTACCGCCGCCGCGGACGACGCTTGCCCCATGCAGAAGGTGGCGACATCCGACCTGATGAATTGCATCGTGTCGTAGATCGCGGTCAGCGCGCTGAACGAACCGCCGGGTGAGTTGATGTAGAGGCCGATCTCGAGTTCGGGACTGGCGGATTCCAGGTGGAGCAGCTGGGCCATCACCACGTTGGCCACTCCGTCGTCGATCTCAGTGCCGAGAAAGACGATCCGTTCCGACAGCAGTCTGGAGTAGATGTCGAAGGCACGCTCTCCGGTCGCTGTCTTCTCTATCACCGTGGGTATCGTGTACTGGCTCATGATCAAATTCCTGCCGATCGCCTGGCGGTCGTGGGGCGGACATCGTCGACCCGTTCCACGATGTGGTCGATGAATCCGTAACTGCGGGCTTCCTCCGCGTTGAACCAGCGGTCCCGCAAGCTGTCTTGTTCGATCTTCTCGACCGGTTGTCCGGTGTGCTGGGCAATGAGCTGGGTCATTGTGGCCGACGTCCGCTCGAGCTGTTCGGCGTAGATGGCGATGTCGGCGGCGGTGCCACCGAACCCGGCGGAACCCTGATGCATCAGGACCTGGGCGTGTGGCAGGCTGAACCGCTTGCCGGGTGTCCCGGCGCACAGCAAGAACTGACCCATACTGGCGGCGAAACCCATCGCGAGTGTGCTCACGTCGTTGGGAACCAGTCGCATCGTGTCGTAGATGGCCAGCCCGGCGCTGACGGATCCGCCGGGTGAGTTGATGTAGAGGCTGATGTCGCTGCGGGGGTCTTCCGCTGACAGGAGCAAGAGTTGGCCACAGAGCCGATTGGCGACCTGGTCGTCCACCTCGGTACCGAGGACGATGATCCTCTGATGGAGCAGCCGGGCGGCAAGCTGGTCGTCCAGGCCGGCGGACGAGACGGATTCGGCGGTGTGCATACGTTCTCCCTGCGGTGAAGTCAGAGGCGCTGATCGCTACCTCGTACCTCTGATCCTGATCGTGCGGCGGTGCCCGGCCAAGGCAATCTGCCAGCAGCAGAGAATCGCGCTCCGGTCGAATGAGTGGACGGGGCGCTGGCGGTTGCGGCGCCGATGCGATTGCTGAACGCCCTCGTGGGTAAGCGTGAGGAAAGGCGTTGACGTTGCCCACGAGCGAGACGACGACGTCGCCCACGAGACGACGCTGATCGAAGAGAGCAGGGAGTAGCGCCGTGATCGACGTCGCGCTGTACGCAGTTGCTGTCTTTCTGCTTCTCAACGTCATCGTCGGTCTCGTTCGCGCGATCCGGGGTCCGTCGATCCACGACCGGTTGATCGCATTCTTGCTGCTCGGGACCACTGGTGTGGCATTGCTGGCCGTGCTTGCCTCGGTGGCGGATGTGCCGGCGCTCCGGGACGCCGCGCTGGCGCTTGTGAGCCTCGCGGCCGTCGTGGTGATCGTGCGGGTACAGGCGGAGGACGCACGTCGATGATCTCCGATGTCATCGTGGTGCTCCTGCTGCTGGCCGGGTGTGTGTTCTTCGCCGGCGGCACCGTGGGCCTGCTCCGCTTTCCCGACCTCAACAGCCGTCTGCATGCCTTGACGAAAGCCGACAACCTCGGGTTGGGCTTCGTCGTCGCCGGCCTGATCGTGCACGCCGCGGACCCGGCGGTGGCCGCGAAGCTCGTGATCATTTGGGTGTTGGCGCTGGTTGCCGCGGCGACGAGTTGCCACCTGCTCGCAGACGGCTCGGATGACGCGGAGCGTTCCAAGTGACGGCCGCCGCCTCCGCCTTCGACATTTTCCTGGGAGGGAGCCTGCTGGCGGTCGCCGCATGTGTCCTCTTCCTGCCACGCCGCGCGACCGCGGTAGTGCTGTTCTTGGTCTTCGGTGTCCTGCTCGCGATCGTCTGGGCCAGGCTGGACGCTCCGGACATCGCCCTGGCCGAAGCGATCCTCGGAGGCGGCGTCACCGGAGCCCTGCTGATCGACGCCGTAGCCGTTGGGCGGCGTGCCGCGGATGAGAGAAGTGAGGGCCCGGCAGGTGCCGCGCGATGGCTGGTCCCGATCGCCGGGGGTGCTGCGGGGGCCGTGATCGCCGTGGTCCTCGCAGCCGCTGTACTGGCATTGGACACACCTGGTATCCGGCTCACGGACGACGTGAGAGACAACATCGCCACAACCGGGGTGGAGCATCCGGTCACCGCAGTCCTGCTGAACTTCCGCAGCTACGACACGCTACTGGAGGTGGCCGTCCTGGCCATCGCCGCGATCGGAGTGCTCGGATTGCGGCGCGACGCGCCGGCCTGGAGCGACGCCTGGACGAAAGCCGCGCCGATCGCCATCGACGGGCTGGTCCGGGTCCTCACCCCGGTGATTGTTCTACTCGCCGGTTGGCTGCTCGTCGCCGGAACGACACGACCAGGTGGGGCCTTCCAGGCAGGGGCCCTTGCGGGGGCTGGATTGATCTTGCTGTACCTCGGAGGCCGGACCGGCGTGATTCCCGTCGGCCGGGGCCTGACTCCGGCGTTGATGCTGGGGCTTGCCGGATTCGTCGGGGTGGCCTTCGGGACGGCCCTCGGCGGCGACGGTTGGCTCGTCCTGGACGTGGCCTGGGCCGGGAGCGTGATCATTGCCATCGAGGTCGTCGTCACTCTCAGCATCGCAGCTGGGCTCGCGGTGATCTTCGTCGCCAATCGGGAGCCCGTGGACACCGAAACCGCTGGCGGCGGTCCGACCGATGTTTCAGGGGAGGACGCCCGATGACGCGGCTCGACCTCGCCCTATTGACGGCGATTGTGCTCGTGGCGATGGGCGTGACGAGTCTTCTGCTGACTTCCGACCTCGTACGGCGGATCGTCGCGCTGAACGTGGCGAGCGGGGGCGTGATGATGCTGTTTCTCGGGCTCGCCTACCGAGCGGATCCGGCGGCGCCGGATCCCGTGCCGCATGCGCTGGTCCTCACCGGCATCGTCATCATGGTCGCGGTCACCGGCCTGGGCCTGGGCCTGGCCCGGCGGGTGGAGTCTGTGGCCGAACAGAGCGGTGATCCCCCGCCCGGGGAGGCGGATCACTAGTCATGGATCTGCTGGCTGCTGTGGTGTTCGTCCCGCTCGCCGCGTCGATCGTGGTGACGCTGGTACCGGCTCGCCACACCGGCGTGACGACGGCCATCGGTTTGCTGACGTCGCTGGTGGTGGTCGGACTCGTGGCCGGAGTGGCGGCGACGGTGCAACGAGACGGCATCATGCGCTTCGCGCTGGCGGACTGGCGCGCTCCACTCGGCATCGAACTGCGGGCCGACCAGCTCAGCGTGCTGCTCCTCGGCCTGACTGCCTTGGTTGGCGCGGCGGTTTCGGTCTACGCGACAGGCTCGTCCAGCGCTCGTGGCGGCAGGATGTTCTGGCCGTTGTGGCTCGCGTTGTGGTCGGGGCTGAACGCGGTCTACATCGCTGGCGACCTATTCAACACCTATGTCGCCCTGGAACTCATGGGGGTGGCCGCCGTGTCGCTGGTGGCGCTCGGCGGAGCCCAGGCACTCCGGCCGGCCTTGCGCTACCTGTATGTGGCGGTGCTCGGTTCTCTGCTTTACCTGCTGGGCGTCGCCTTGGTGTACGGGCAGACCGGCACGCTCGACCTCGAACTGGCCGCGGACGGGATCCGCCCCGATGTGGTCGGTGGTGCGGTGCTTGTGCTGATGACGGTTGGCCTGGCGCTGAAGACAGCCCTGTTTCCCATGCACTCCTGGCTGCCGGACGCACACTCGTCCGCGCCGGCCGCGGTGAGTGCGTTGTTGTCCGCACTGGTGGTCAAGGCCACGCTGTATGTGCTGATCCGGGTCTGGTTCACGGTGCTCGACACGGAGCCGGCGTTTCCTCTCGATCTGGCTGTAGGCCTGTTGGGCGCCACCGCGGTCGGATGGGGCACGGCCATGGCGTTGCGAGAGGTGCGTCTCAAGCGCATTGTCGGCTACTCGACGGTCGCCCAGGTGGGCTACCTCTTCCTGGTCTTTCCGCTGGTGACGCCGGGCTTGGAGGCCGAACCGGGGTCCGCGCTCGGGGAAGCGGCGCTGGCCGGCTGGACCGGTGGGCTTGCACTGCTCCTCGGCCATGGAGTAGCGAAGGCCGCGATGTTCCTGGCCGCCGGGAACATCGGGCTCGCTTACGGCTCAGACGATATCTCGGGTATCACCGGGGCAGCAGCGCGCATGCCGTTGAGTGTGGCAGCGTTCGGGCTAGCCGGCGTCAGCCTGGCCGGTTTACCGCCGACGTTCGGCTTCATCGGCAAATGGCAACTACTGCAGGCCAGCTTGGGGACCGGGCAATGGTGGTGGGTGATCGTTCTTCTGGTCGGCGGCTTGCTCACATTCGGCTACTCAGCTCGGGTGCTGCGCGCGACGTTCAACCCGACCCGGGCGTTTGAGCTGCCGGAACCGGAACACCTGCCGAGGCGGATGGAGGTCGTCGCGCTGAGCCTGGCGGTGCTGGCCGTGGTGCTGGGCATCGGGTCGCTGCCGATCCTGACCTTCGCCGGTGACGGCGTGCTGATCGGAGCCGGGCCATGAACGCCGACGTGATCCAACCCGGCCACATCGTCGTGCCGCTGATGCTCTTGACATCGCTGCTGCCCGGCATCGTGATCTTCTTCCTACGGGAAGAACAGGTTCAGCTGCGCACCACGCTGAACATGGCCGGAGCGATCGCCAAGGTCGGTCTCACCGCGTCCCTGATCCCGCCGGTGGTGGCAGGTATTCGCCTCGAGTGGAGGCTGCCGATCCTGCCTGGGATCGACCTCGTTCTCGTGACGGACCCGCTCTCCCTGTTCTTCGTCGCGCTGTCGAGTGGATTGTGGCTCCTGACCACCATCTATGCCATCTCCTATCTGGAAGGATCACCGAACCGGAGCCGGTTCTTCGGCTTCTTCAGCCTGTGTGTCACTGCCACGACTGGGATCGCGCTGTCCGGCAATCTGCTGACGTTCCTGCTCTTCTACGAGATGCTGACGCTGGTCACCTACCCGCTCGTCGCCCACCGGGGCACCGGCAAGGCGCTCGATGCTGCCCGGACGTACCTCGTCTACACGCTGTCCGGCGGTGTCGTGTTGTTGCTCGGCGTAGCGTGGCTGACCTGGCTGGTGGGCCCGGTCGAATTCACGGCGGGCGGAGCTGACCAAGTCGCTGAGCTGGTCGCCGAGCGTCCCGCCGTGGCGACGGCGGTCTTCGCGATTCTGATCGCCGGCCTGGCGGTCAAGTCAGCGCTGATACCCCTGCACGGCTGGCTCCCGAAGGCGATGATCGCTCCCGCGCCGGTCAGCGCGTTGTTGCATGCCGTCGCGGTGGTCAAGGCGGGTGCGTTCGGCATCTTCCGGGTGATTCACGACGTCTTCGGTGTTTCCCGGGCCATGGAACTGGGCGTGCTGACGCCGCTGGCCGCCATTGCCTCGATCACCATCGTGTACGGATCGGTTCGCGCGCTGACCCAGGACGGGCTGAAGGAACGTCTCGCCTACTCCACGGTCAGCCAGCTCTCGTATATCGCCTTGGGCGCCTCCGTCATCGGCCAGGTCGCGACGACGGGTGGCGTCGTGCATCTGGTGCATCAGGGGTTCATGAAGATCACCCTCTTCTTCTGCGCCGGCATCTTCGCCGAGACGCTGAAGGTGACGAAGGTCAGCGAACTCGCCGGCATGGGCCGCAGGATGCCGCTCACGTCACTGGCGTTCACGGTGGCCGCGTTCGGCATGATCGGTCTCCCACCCATGGCGGGATTCGTCTCCAAGTGGTACCTGGGCCTGGGCGGCCTCGAAGCCGGCGAGCCATGGGTGATCGGCATCCTGGTGACAAGCACGTTGCTGAACGCCGCCTACTTTCTGCCGGCCGTCATCTCGATGTGGCTCCGACATCCCGGCCGGAGCGCGGAGTGGGCACCTGAATCGCCCGGGGGCTTCTTCGAGGCACCGAAAGCGCTGCTGTTTCCCACCCTGGTCACGGCCCTCCTCGCGTTGCTGATGGGGATGCTGGCGGGTATTCCGTACTCGCCGCTCTCGATCGCCGAGCTGATAGCCGAGGGGAGTTATCCGTTCCGATGATCACGTTATGGCTGCTTGCTGTGTTGGCTCCGTTGCTCACGGCGCTGGCGATCGCGCTGGGTGGGCTGGCCCCGGCCGCTGCGGCGCGCGCTGGCGGGACGGTCCTGACCAGGATCGCTCCGCTGGCCCCGCTGCCCGCGGGGCTGCTGGCCGTCGTCGGGACCGAGCACAGCAGGATCGAGCTGCCCTGGCTGTTGATGGGCACGGTCGTGGAACTCGACTCGGTCGGCCGCCCCCTGCTGTTGATGGCGTCGTTGCTCTATGCCGCGGCGTTGGCCTTCGTCCCTCGTTCCGGCATCGAGCGGCCCGCCTTGCTCAGTGGGCTGCTCCTGCTCTGCTTCGTGGGCAATGCCGGTGTCTTCATCGCGGCGGACGCGGTCACCCTTTATCTCACCTTCACTCTCATGAGCTTCGTGGGATATGCCGCGGTCATCCATGATCGTAGTGGTGAGGCGCGTCGGGCCGGGCGAATATACCTGGTCATGGCTGTGCTCGGTGAGGCCGCTGTGCTGGCGGCGGTCATTCTGGTCGTCGGCAGCGGTGGTGTGCTGCTGTCCGACGCCCCGGCGGCCGTGGCGGGGTCGCCATACCGCGACGTGATCATCGCGCTGCTCTTGTTCGGATTCGGTGTGAAGGCCGGCACCGTGCCGCTGCACGTGTGGCTGCCGCTGGCTCATCCGGCGGCGCCTACACCCGCGAGCGCCATCCTGTCTGGCGCCATGGTCACGGCCGGACTGGTCGGATGGCTGCGATTCCTGCCGCTGGGTGAGATCGCGAGCCCGGGCTGGGGAACCGTGTTCGTCCTCGCGGCGTTGCTCGGCGCCTTCTTGGCGGTTCCCGCTGGGCTCCTGCAATCCGATCCGAAAGTGATCCTCGCCTACAGCACGATCAGCCAGATGGGGTTCCTGGCGGTGCTGGTGGGTGTAGCACTGGCCGAGCCCGAGCTGGCGCCGGTCTGCATCCTGGCCGCTGCTTTGTATGCGCTGCACCATGGCATCGCCAAGGGCGCGCTGTTTCTCGGTATTCCGCTATGGAAATCGCACGGCGGTGGATCAGCGCGGATTCCGCTGCTCGCCGGCCTCGGTGCTGCCGCCCTGGCCATTATTGGCGTCCCGCTCACCAGCGGCTATGTCGCGAAATATGTCGCGAAGGAGGCGGTAGGCCCGGCGATGGTTCCAGCAGCCGGCGGTGTGGAGCTGGCGGAGGTACTGCCCTTGGTCGGTGCCGGCTCGACGCTTCTGCTGGCGCGCTGCGCATGGGTGTTGCTACGCCCCAGCGCTGGTCGTGCCCGTCCAGGCCCGGCGCTGCCGGTATGGCTTCTCCTGGTGGCCGGAGGATTTGCCTTGACCGCAGCTGTGGCCCACCGATGGACCGGGACCATCGCTGTGCCGAAGTTGACGGACATGTCGATCTGGTGGGAACAGAGCTGGCCGTTGCTTCTGGGCCTGGTCCTGACGGGGGCCGGCTGGTGGGTCTCCTCGCGCGACCTGGTGCCACCTTGGGCGGCGCACCCGGATGGGCGGACGGTGCCCCCGGGCGACGTGGTTGTCGTGGAAGAGGAGCTTCTTCGCCGAGTTGCTCACGTTCTGGAGCGTGTCGGCGCCGCGCTGCTAGCCGGCCATGTCTGGGTGCTGGCGATGGTCCGCCGGATGCCATCGGTTTCGCCGATCGTCGGCGTACCACAACGCATTCTCGACGGCTGGCGGGAGTCCGGCCTGGTGTTGCTCTTGTTGCTGGCGCTCTGCCTGGCGCTTGTGGTCGGGGGGTTGTCATGAGCGCACGGGCGCTTGGCATCCAGGAATGGGCGTCGTCCGCGCTGTGGCGGCTCGTCGTCCTGAGCGTTCTCTGGTGGGGTCTGATCGAAGGTGATATGTCGGTGGCGTACTACGGCCTGGTGGTGGTGCCTCTCGCTGCCGCGGCGAGTATGGGCCTGCACCGGCCCCGCCCGGACGCCGTGGGGTCGTGGCCCCGCCGGACGCTAGCGGCTGTCTCGTTGCTGAGGTGGTTCATCTGGCGGTCGATACTCGGGGGCGTTGACGTGGCCAGACGAGCGGTATCCAGGCCGGTGGATCTCGATCCAGGCTTTGTGGAGTACGAGCTGGCGCTGCCCACTGGTCTTGGCCGCTTGGCGGTGATCGATCTGGCCAGCCTGATGCCCGGCACGCTGTCCGCCGAACTCGAAGGCGACGTACTTCGGGTACACCTGCTGCACACCGAGATGCCCGGGTTGGAGCTCGTCGCCGAGCTGGAAGCCCGGGTGGGACGCGTCACCGGCTGGGACCCAGGCCAACCAGAAGAAGAAACGGACAGCCCCTGAGCCGGTTTCACTGAGACGCCGGGCCGGTCGACCCGCCTGGCCTCCGATGACGACGGGCGGGGGCTACGGGCGGAACGTGTCGGCTGCGTCCTGGATCCGAGCGAGGTAGCTGGCCCACCAGGCGGGATCGCCGACTTCGTCGTGATCGGCGCCAGCCCGTCCGTCGATCAACTCACGGATGATGTCGGCGTGCCCGGCATGTTGAGTGGTGTCGGACAGGACACGGATCAGCAGCGCACCCAGCGTGGTTTCCCTACGAGGTTCTGGCCACCACGGCACGTGCGCGGGCGCGTCGAGAGCCAGCTCTTGCAGGGATTGGTCCGAGTGCTGCCAGGCCGACTGGTAGAGCGCTATGAGGTCTGCCTTCGACTCCTCGGCGGTAGCCCACATGTCGGCGCTTTCCCAGATGGATCCGTCGTCGACCCAAGCCAGTCTTATAGGAGAGCGGCGGCCCACGCAGTCCCCCAGGTATCCGAGTTCGACGCCGGTCAGATGCTTGACCAAACCCAGCAGGTTGGTGCCGGTCGGGGTGAGGGGCCGCCGGATGTCGTATTCGTCGAGACCCTCCAACTTGGACAGCATCGTCTCGCGGGCCTGTTGAAGGTAGCGGTGGAGTTCACCTTTGACGTCCAGACTGGTTGTTCGCTCACCGGCAGTCATGTCGCTCACCCTATGGGCTCAGTACGGACTCGAGGAGGACAAATGTGCCGCCATCGTCTCGTACGCCCGCTGCGGGTCGTTGCTCGCCAGCGCCTCGATGATCTCCTCGTGCTCTGCCGCGATCCGGTCGAGCTCGTCTTCGTCCCACGAGATGTCCCTCGTCACCAGCCGAGTGAGTCCACGCAGGCGGCGTAGCGCGTCCTCTGCCAGATGATTGCCGGCGGCGTGCGGGATGTGCAGGTGGAAGTCGTCGTCGCAGTCGAGGTACGCATTGACGTCGCGAACCGGGATGGCCCGGCGAGCTCGGATCATGATCAGGCGTAGCTGGTCGACATCGGAGACGTCGAGTTTGGCGGCCGCCTCCCGGGCGAAGACCGGTTCCAGAGCATTTCGCATCAGGACCACTTCGGCGAGCAACTCGTCCGACGGATTGGCGATCACCACCTGGCGCCGGGCGCCTTCTTCGAGGATGCCCTGATTGAGAAGCTCGGCGAAAGCCTCGCGCACCGGCGTCCGGGACACGCCGAGCATGGCCCCGATATGGGCCTCGCCGAGACTGGTCCCTGGAGCGAACTCACCATGCAGGATAGCCCGCCGAAGCTGTTCGTAGACCCGCTTGCTCGACGGCGTCTTGTCTGGTGTCGCGGGCGGGGCCGGCTGGGGACGAAAGCCCTTCATAGACGTGCTCCACAGGTGGTAAGAACGGTGCAGCGTAGCCGGGCGGGGTAGGCGCCGCCCAGAATCAGCTTCTGTTCCGTCGCTCGGTAGTCCTGGCTGGTCCACGGATCGGATTCGGTGCCCGGATGCAGGATGTAGCGAGGGAATTCCGAGGAGCTCAGCTCGAGGCGCAAGCGGTGCCGTGGGCGTACCCGGTAGCCGGTGCTCCCGAGCTCGACGGTGACCGCCTGAGGCCACGGCCCACTCACGTAGGCGGCGCCGTCGAGGATTCTGAACGCCGTTCCGTCAGGCGCCACGTCCATCAACCTCGCCATGATGTGGGTGGACGAACAGCTCGAGCTGAGCCGGAGCGGCACGTCGGCCGGGCCGGCCAAGTCGATCGGCTCACGGACTGGGGCGGACTCGAACACAAGGACATCGTCTCGTTCCGCTGTGGCGTTCTCGTCCGCGGGCTCGATCAACGGGTGGTACGCATGGGAGAGGCTGGGCACCGGGTCACCGGGGTCGTGCAGCCAGCCAGCGTGTCGCTCAACCGGGTTCTCCGTCGTGGTCAGACTGCCACCCGACGAGCCGCCGTCCAGGTACCAGACCATCGACGTGCTCTCCGGCGGCGGCCAGGTCTGGCTTTCGTGCCAGGTGTCATGAGTGAGCATCCAGCGCACCGGAGGGGCATGGTAGGAACCGTGGCCTTCCAGGAAGTGATCGAAGAACGGCACCATCGGTTCCAGATACGCGTCAAGGAACTGGCGCATCGCGGCCGGGTCGGCACGCGGGTCGACGTACGGTTCGCCGGGGGCGCGCAGATAGGTCCAGCCGTGATCGGTTGCGTCCATGACGAGGAACTGCGGAGCCCGGTGTTGCTGCGCCGACTTTCGCCAGGTGCTGATCTGACCATGCTGGACGATGTCCCACCATCCGCCGATCTGTAGAGCCGGCACATCGCCGCGCACCGGCAGCCTCGCGGCCGGGTCGAGATTTCCGCGGGCAGCGTCGTGGAGGAATGCCGGGCGGCGGCCGCCCAACGCCGTCGGCACCACATCTGCCAGCGGCCGCACGCCCCAGTCCAACTGCCCGTCGTAGTCGTAGAGGGCCTCGTCCACCCAGGTTTCGAACGCCCACAGGGCACATACCTCGAGCGCGAATACCCCTTGGCGCGCGACGATGTCACCGAAGTCCGCGGACACCACTCTGGGGGCGATGGCGCGCAGGGCTGGATGTTGTGACGCGGCCGCGGCCCATTGCGTCCAGGCGAAGTAGGAGTCTCCGAACATTCCCACCTGGCCGGCGCACCAGCGCTGACCGGTGATCCAGTCGAGGGTGTCGTACCCGTCCAGCATCTCGTTGGCGAACGGCGCGAGCGGCCCGTCGGAGCGGATCTTTCCCCGGACGTCCTGGACCACGACCGCATAGCCGCGCTCGGTGAACCACTGGGCGATCCGTGGCATGAAGCACTCGTCACCGCACTTGTCATAGGGCAGCCGGGACAGCAGAACTGGCCACGGTCCTCCGCGCTCCGGCAGATAGACGTCGGTGGCCAGCCGGATGCCGTCGCGCATGAGTACGGCGTAGGGCTTGGCCTGACTGGACACGTCGGCGAAAGGCCGTCGGACAGCGCCGTGGGCGGACGAGTTCACGGCGTAAGAGTACCAAAGCGCCTTTCGTATACATACGGACTTGTGGTGTACTTGCGAGCCCAAGGAGGCTTGATGGACATCGAGATTCAACTTCCGGCGTTGCTGTTCGCGGCGCCGCCTGCAGCCGAGCAGCCCCCGCTGTGGCTGACGAATGCCCGGCTGTTCGACGGAACCAGGGCGCCGGTCCGGGACCATGTCGGCGTGCTGGTCGACGGCGGCCGAATCACCCGCGTCGGCGCTGCTGGCGACGGTGCTCCGGACGGCTCGGTGGTGATCGATCTGGCAGGGAAAACGCTCATGCCGGGATTGATCAACGGCCACATGCATGGCGTCGGCCAGGTTCCCGATCCGGGATTCGGCGCCCAGCCGACCCTGCCCGGAACGGCAAGCCACCTTCTCGGAGCGAAGCTGCGTGAGTTCCTGCAATACGGCGTCACCACCGTGCGCGATATGGGAACCTACGGCGACCAGGTCATGGAGAACCGTCAGGCCATGCGGTTCGGCGCCTACCGCGGGGCGCGGGTGCTCACGTGCGGGCTCATCATTTCCGGCACCGCACCCGGTGGGTTGGTCTTCGAGGGTATGTATCGCGAAGCCGACGGCCCGGACGAGGTCCGCAAAGGCGTCCGGGAGCAGATCCGCCGCGGTGCGGACTTCATCAAGATCATGACCGACGGTGCGCGTTCGGTAGAGCTCGAGTCGGGCGTGTGCCGGCACTCCGACGGTAGCGCGGCATCGTTGCCGAACCAGCTCACCTACGACGAGATGACGGTGGCCGTCGAGGAAGCCCGGCGGATGGGGTACCGGGTGGCCGCACATGCCGAGGGTCTCGCCGGCTGCGAAGCAGCGATCGACCTCTGGATGCAGACCGTAGAGCACGGCTTCTACCTGCATCGTCGTCCTGAATTACTGGACCGCATGGCGGAGCGGGACGTTGCGCTCGTGCCCACGTTCTCGAGTTCTTACGTATTCGCCGGCCGCGATCTCGATGTCGGGCTCGACGGCGACCCGCAGCGCTATTGCACGCCGGAGCTCGACGCAGTCGCCAACGCGAACATCCGCGAACTCGAAAAGACCCTCCAGGCGGCCCAGGCCGCTGGAACCTTGCTGGTCATGGGCGGCGATGACTTGGAGCTTCGGCGGGGCGGTGTCTGGATCGAGGTGCAGCGTCTGGTGCACCACGGGCTGCCGGCGCACGACGCGTTGGTTGCGGCCACGTCGGGTGCTGCGCGCGCCCTCGGCCTGGACGAGCTCGGGCAGGTCAAGACCGGCAATATCGCCGACCTTGCCGTCGTGGATGGCGATCCCATCGCGAACCCGGAGCTCCTCGGAGACCGCGGCCGGTTCTGGCTCGTCCTCCAGGGTGGCTCCGCGGTAGCGGGCTCGGCCCTGGAGGTCGGAGTCGCCGACCTGGGTATTGCCGGATGAAAGGCCGGCGAGCATGAGTTTCGGGGAGTACCTGGCCCAGCGCTGGCAGGACATCGTCGTGCTGGGGATCCAGCATGCACAAGTTGTCCTGATCGCGGTCGGGATCGCGACCGTCGTGGGCGTCGCGACCGGCATCCTCGTGGAGCGTCACCCGCTCGCCCGGCGGGCAGCACTGACCGTCACCGGCACCATGCTGACGATTCCTTCGTTCGCACTCTTCGGCTTGTTGATCCCGATATTGAATCTGGGCGCACCGCCGGCGATCGCGGCCCTGGTCCTGTATGCGCTCTTTCCCATCCTTCGGAACGCGATCACCGGTCTGGAGTCGGTGCCGGCCGAGATCGAAGACGCCGCCCGGGGGATGGGGCTGTCGAGCCGAAGCCTGCTCCTGACCGTCCGAGTGCCGCTGGCCTGGCCAGTTGTGCTCAACGGCATCCGAATCGCCACCATCATGAGCGTCGGCATCGCCGCCATCGGGGCGGCCGTCGCGGGTCCGGGCCTCGGCCGGCTGATCTTCGACGGGCTCGCCAGGATCGGCGGCGCCAACGCGCTCAACGACACTCTTGCCGGGCTCCTGGGGGTGGCGGTCCTCGCCTTGATCCTTGATCTCGGCTTCGTTCTGATCTCCCGATTCACCACACCGCGAGGTATCCGTGGCTGACAACCAAGCCAATGAATCGCCCCGGACGATGATCCATCTCGACCGGGTCAGCAAGACGTACCCCGGACCAGGCGCGCCGGCAGTGGACGAGTTGTCGCTGGAGGTGCACGCCGGCGAGATCGTGGTCCTGCTGGGCCCATCGGGCTGCGGCAAGACCACCACCATGCGCATGATCAACCGGCTGATCGAGCCGACGAGTGGCCGGATCTTCTTCGACGGCGAGGACGTGACCAACGTCAACGCTGACCAGCTCCGGCGGCGTATCGGCTATGTGATCCAGCAGGTCGGCCTGATCCCGCACCTGACGGTCGCCGCCAACATCGGCATGGTTCCGCGGGCGCTCGGCTGGGACAAGAAACGGATCCAGGCGCGGGTCACCGAGTTGCTGGACCTGCTCGGACTCGATCCCGACGTGTATCGGCGGCGGTACCCCAAGCAGCTTTCCGGCGGCGAGCAGCAACGGATCGGAGTCGCCCGGGCGCTGGCAGCGGACCCGCCTGTGATGCTGATGGACGAGCCCTTCGGCGCGCTCGACCCGATGATCCGGGACCGGCTGCAGGAAGAGTTTCTCGCGCTGCAGGAGAAGATCCAGAAGACGGTGGTCTTCGTCACGCATGACATTGAAGAGGCGATCAAGCTGGGCGACCGGATCGCCATCTTCGGCAAGGGTGGGAAGATCGCGCAGTTCGACACACCGGCCCGGCTGCTGTCCCACCCGGCCGACGAGTTCGTCGCCTCGTTCATCGGATCCGGCGGATCGGTGCGTCTTCTCGGCTTGCAGCCGGTCACGGATCTGCCCCTGGAGTCGATCGACATCGTGGAATCCAGTGCCGTATCGGTGCCCGACGCTGGCGGGGCCAGCCGCGCGCTGTGGGTTGAGGACGGCCGTCCGATGCGGTGGACGCGTGGATCCCGAGGTGACGCACTCGCGGTGGTGCGGCAGAGCCAGAGCCAGTTCGACGCTCTTGATGCGATGCTCGGTGCACACGACGATATGGCCGTGGTCGTCAGCGACGACGGCCGGGTGCTGGGCGGGCTGTCGCTGAACACTGTGCTGCGGCATACGGCGGGCAACGGTCGCGAAGCGTCTGAATCGGCCCGCGCCGACCACGAGCGAACACCATGACAGCGCAGGTTGATCACGTGCCTCCCGGCACGCACGCTGCCCTTCCCGCCAAGAAACGACGGCGGGTTCGTGACCTCACGGTCGCGGACCTCGTGTTGACCCCGGCTGTGCTGCTCAGTGTCCTGGCCGCTTTGTATCTCTACCTGCAGGGACAGGAACTCGACGAGATCGAGCAGCGGTCCATCAATTGGGCCACGATCAGCCGGCTGCTGGTGGAACACGTTCAACTGGTGGCGGTGTCCAGCCTCCTCGTCATCATCATCGCGGTTCCGATGGGGGTGCTGCTGACCCGACCGGCGCTGCGGCACGCGACGACACCGGTTCTAGCGGTGGCGAACCTCGGCCAGGCCGTGCCGTCGATCGGCGTACTCGTACTGCTCGCCGTTACTGTCGGCACCGGGTTCCGGATGGCGATCATCGCACTCGTCCTGGTCGCCTTCCTGTCAGTGCTGCGCAACACCATCATCGGAATCACCGGAGTCGATCGCTCCCTGATCGAGGCGGCGCGCGGCATGGGTCTGACCAAGACCGCGGTGCTGTTCACCGTCGAGCTTCCGTTGTCCATTCCGGTCATGCTCGCCGGGATCCGAGTCGCGCTGATCCTCAACGTCGGCAACGCGGCGCTCGCGTCGTTCACCAATGCCGGTGGGCTCGGCAGCTTGATCCAGACCGGTATCGCGTTGAACCGGATGCCGGTCCTGCTCACCGGGTGTGTGCTCGCGGCGGTCCTCGCGCTGGCGTTGGACTGGCTCGCGGGCATCGTCGAGCGAGTGCTCCGTCCACCCGGCCTCTAGGCGGCGATTCGGCCGCCCCTACACCTACCTTCAGGAAGGAACATGCTCATGCAGTCCACCGGGATCGCCGGTCCTCTCTCGTCCGGAAAGTTGCGAATCGCCGCCCCGCTCGCGGTGATCGGCTTGTTGACCAGCGGCTGTTTCGGGGATTCGGACAGCCAGGGAGGAGCCGAGCCAGGAAGGCTCGCGGAGAACGTCTCTCTCGACGACGCAAAGTTCACCGTAGGCTCCAAGGAGTTCACCGAGCAGCTCATCCTGTGTGAGATCACCGCCATCGCGTTGCAGTCCGTCGGCGCCGACATCGAACGGCAGTGCGGGCTTGCGGGGAGCGATACGACACGCACCGCGCTGACGTCTGGAAACATCGACATGTACTGGGAGTACACCGGTACCGCCTGGATCAGTTACCTGCAGCACACCGAGCCGGTGGACGGTCCCGACGAGCAGCACCGCGCCGTCGCCGAGGAAGACGAAGCCGACAACGACATCGTGTGGCTCGATTACGCCCCGTTCAACAACACCTACGCGATCGCCGCCGCGGACGGGATTATCGAAGAGTACGGCGTCACCACCCTGTCCGACTACGCCGACCTCGCAAACTCCGACCCGGCGGCCGCGTCGTTGTGCGTCAACAGCGAATTCAGCGTGCGAAACGACGGCCTACCTGGTGTGCAGGAGTCCTACGGGTTCGAGATGGCCTCGAACAACCTTGCCACCCTCGAAGAGGGGTCGATCTACAACGCGATCGGGAAGAGCGATCCGTGCAACTTCGGCATGGTGGCAACTACAGACGGACGTATCCAAGGGCTCGGCCTAACTGTGCTGGAGGACGACAACGGCTTCTTCCCGGTGTACAACCCGGCCGTCACGGTGCGGAAGCCGGTCATCGACGAGCATCCGGAGCTTGCCGAGGTATTGAACCCCATAGCGGCAGCGCTGAGCACCGAAGCCATGCAGCAACTCAACAGCGAAGTGGACATCGACGGCGAGCGGGTCGAGGATGTCGCCCGGGAGTGGCTGCGAAGCCACGGCTTCGTCGGTGACTAACGGGTAGTGGAGCAGGCGTCTACCGACATTGTGGTGCCGATAGCCACCACAATGTCGAGTCATCCGCTGTCGGTGCGGGCTGGTCGGCATCCACGGCCACGCCGCGGCGGTTGGAACCCGGCACGTCCTCATGTCGGACGAGCCGATCACCGTTTCTCGGGACCCGGCAGAGCGAACCACCGCCGTGACGGTCCCGGGCCGGGCCACCGGCTTTCTCATGGGCGGGAAACCTGGGCACGCTGCGCACCTCGCTGGGAACCGAGCTGCCGTCCCTGGAGGGCGCCATCCTGCTGATCGAGGACAACAAGGGCACCGGGCTCGGCCAGGTTGACCGCGAGCTGACCCAGCTGATGAAGTCCGGTTTGCTGGACGGCCTGCGCGGCGTTGCCCTGGGTCAGTTCACCGGCTTCGGCGATGTACCGGAAGAGTCCGATGACGGATGGACGGTGCTCGACGTGTTGCAAGATCGCCTCGGGCAATTCGGTGTGCCGGTGCTGGGTGGGCTACCCATCGGGCATGGGGCGCGGCCCTGGACGGTGCCTCTCGGCACGTCCGCCACCATTGACACCAATGCCGGCACGCTCACGGTGGAGCCGGGCGTGAAGTAGCGGCGGGTCAAGGTTGCGCGTTCGTGGTGTAGCGCCAGAACTGTCGGCCTTTCGGTTCGTCACGCACGACAACGTCGAGGGCCGCCAGTTCGGTACGCAACTGCGCGGCATCGTCCTTGTCGCCCTGCTTCAATGTCTTCTCCCGAGCCCGGAGAATGGCGTTGGGGCCAGGCGGGAGATCGGGCGCGCCGTCGACCCACCGCCGGTACTGATGCCGATGCGGATCGCCTTCCGCACACCACGGCCAGGCATGCGACTGGAACACTTCTCCGAGACGCCGGACGTCGTCGTCGTCCATGTCGAACGTACTCCGCGCCAGCTCTTCGGTGGCGGTCCCCAGGATCACCAGGTCCTTGCCTTCCACGAACACCGCGGTTGCGGATGTTCGGGAGACCCGCTGTGCCGAACCATCACGGCCGAGGGTCACCTCATGATCAGCGACACTCACGTGGAGGGCCTCGCTCTCGGCGAGAAGCGCGATGACCCAACCGGCGACCAGTCCAGCGATCATCGCGCCGATGGTGACGTAGGGCTCAGGCAGTGAATCGATCAGTTCTAGCGGGCCCTGGAACGGCATCCACGCAACACTGGTCGCGCGCCCAGCCAGCCACCGGAGGAGCAGGCCCGCCGCGGCCCCCAGGAGCGGAATCCCGACATGAACGAATACGCGTGCGGCGGCGGTAGGTTCGATCAGAGTGGTGCCCCGCCCGAGCTCCGGCTCGGCGCTCATAGTGCTGCCTCTCGTTGACCTGCGGCTGATGGAAGCCGCCTCAAGCGTGAGCGGCGGAGACGCCGGGGTGCATCGGACGGGCGGCCACGAAGGCTGGCCGGGTGGCCAGATGTTCTTGGCCGCTGGTCGGCCGTCCGGCGTGGCTTACCGACGTAAGCTCCCAAGGCATGGAACACGCCCCTGCCGATCACCAGGTACGCGGCCAGCGGCTGCACTGGTCGCTGCCCGGTGAGCTGGCGGTGCCCGACGACGAGCACACACCTGGATCGCGCCGCACCCTCCGGGACTGGGCCGCCGACGTCGCCCTGTTCGGCGCGGCTGCGGCCTTCTGGGCGCCGACGTTGGGCGATCCCACGCCGTCGGCCCCCGATGTGCCGGACTGGTTCGTGACGGTGGACCCGTGGGTGGGAGCGGCCGCCTGCTTGGCACTGTGGCTGCGGCGGCGGTTCCCGGTGGCGTTGGTCCTCGGACTGATTCCCGTACTGGTGGTTTCGGACTCCGCATTCGGCGCGGCAATGGTGGCAGTGCTGACTGTGGCCGTGCACCGGCGCTGGCAGACGGCTGCGCTGGTGACCGCCCCCTATGTCGTGATGGGTGCGCTTGCCGGGTACGCCTACCCCGATCCGGATTTGACCAGGCGCGGCACCATGATCACGGTCGTGCTGATGTTCCTCGTGCCGCTGGTCTCCGGTATCGCCATCCGGAGCCGCCGCCAGCTCGTGGTCAGCCTCCACCGCGACGCCGAGCGACAGCGCCGCGAGCACGAGCGCCGGCTCGGAGAGAGCCGGCGGGCCGAGCGGGAACAGATCGCCCATGAGATGCACGACGTCCTGGCCCACCGGATCTCGTTGCTGTCGGTTCATGCCGGAGCACTGGCCTACCGGGCTCAACGAACCGAAGAGGGCGCGGCGCCCGCCATGGATCCGGCCGAAATCGGCGAGGCCGTCGTCGTGATACGTGACAACGCAAATCACGCGTTGACCGAACTCGGGGAGGTCCTCAGGGTTCTGCGATGGGGACGTTCTGAGCACGACGGCCACCCCGCGGCGCTGCCGCAGCCCAAACTGGCTGACCTAGAGCGGCTGATAGACGAAGCGGAGGCAGTGGGACAGCAGGTGACCCTGGAACCGGGGTCGGTTCTCGACAACCGTGACCTCGTTCCCGCCCGGGTACAGCGCACCGCCTATCGTGTCGTGCAAGAAGGTCTGACGAATGCCCGTAAACACGCGCCGGGACAGCCCGTCGTCGTCCGGCTCGACGGCGCCGCCGCCGATGGACTCCGGGTGACGGTCACCAATCCACTGGCCGCGACCGTGATCGCCCGGGAGGCGAATGGCGCCGGGGTGGGGCTAACCGGGTTGGCCGAGCGGGTGACCCTCGACGACGGCACATTTGAGCACGGCGTGCGAGACGGCGGTTTCGAGGTTCGCGCACAGCTACCATGGCCGGATGACCGAGCCGCCGACTGACCCGGTCAGCGTGCTACTGGTCGATGACGATCCCCTGGTGCGGGCTGGCCTGCGGCTCATGCTGGGTGGCTCAGGCGACATCGAGATCGTGGGTGAAGTGGGTGACGGAACGGAGGTGGCTGACGCTGTCAGCCGGCACAGACCCGACGTCATCCTGATGGACATCCGGATGCCCTATCTGGACGGGATCTCCGCCACCCGGATGCTCACCTCGCGTCGCCCGGCTGCCGATCACCACCGGCAGCCGGTGGTGATCGTGCTGACGACCTTCGACGCCGACACTAACGTCATTGCCGCGTTACGTGCCGGTGCGGCTGGTTTCCTGCTCAAGAACACTCCACCCGACCAGATCGTCGAGGCGGTGCGCCGCGCGGCGACAGGAGAGCCCGTGCTCTCGCCCACCGCGGTGCGAAGTCTGATCGATCACGTCGCCACGACCGGCGCCGACGAACGATCCCGGCAGGCGCGCGACCGTTTCGCGCTGCTGGCCGTGCGGGAGCGCGAGGTAGCCGTTGCTGTCGCCGAAGGGTTGTCGAACGCCGAGATCGCCGAGCGCCTCTACATGTCCGTCGGCACAGTGAAAGCACACGTCTCCAGCATCCTGACGAAGCTGGGGCTCACGAACCGGATCCAGCTCGCGATACTGGCACACGACGCCGGGCTCGACTGACCGGATCACAAATCCGGTCGGACGACGACCGGCCTAGTTCTGACGCGGGCGCAGTCCGGCCAAGACGGTGGCGACGACGGCGTCGGCGAACTCGGGGGTCAACGGCCCGGAGCGCAGCATCCAGCGCTGGAAGAGCGGTGCGAAGAGCAGCTCGACCGCCACGTCGAGATCGACGTCAGAAGCTATCTCGCCGGCCCGTTGCGCGCTGCGTAGCCGTTGCTTTTTCAGCTCTTTGATCGGCCGGTCCAGCCGTTCGACGTAGTCGGCGGCGAGGGCGGGATCATGTGCGACCTCGGTGTTGAGCGCCCGGGTGGGAAGGTCGAATCGAGGATCCGTGAGTTCGTCGACTGTGGCCCGGAGCACGTGCTTGAGGTCCGCCGCGATGTCGCCGGTGTCCGGCAGGGTGGTGTCCGCCTGTCCGTCGGTGGCGAGGGCGAGAAAGGCGTCGAACAGGACTGCGCCCTTCGAGGGCCACCACCGGTAGATCGTCTGCTTGCCGACGCCGGCACGAGCTGCGATGGCCTCGATGCTCAGCTTCGCGTAGCCGACCTCCCCCACGAGTTCGAAGGCTGCGCCAAGGATCGCCCGCCGCGACGTCTCACTGCGACGGCTGGGCCGCGGGCCCGACGGAGTGCTGGTCACGCATCGAGCTTAGCAGCGATCTGAGACGAGACGGTCCGTCTTGACTAATGTGGCTCCGCCCTCCATAGTGGTCAATGCGATACGAGACGGTCCGTCTCGCATATCGTCCGACCACAGAACGGAGTGCGTCATGCCCGAACCGATCGCCCCGGGTACCTCGCGGACCTGGTTCATCACCGGCGCCGGCCGTGGGCTGGGCCGGGAGTTCACCAAGGCGGCGCTTGAAGCCGGAGATCAAGTGGCTGCCACTGCGCGCACGCCCTCCGCGATGGACGACCTCGCCGCCGAATACGGCTCAAGGCTGGCCGTCCTCGCGCTCGACGTGACCGACCGAGAAGGGGTCCTTGCTGCCGTTGACCACGCCGTCGCCCGGTTCGATCGCCTGGACGTCGTGGTCAACAATGCGGGCATCGCATCGTACGGCGCGGTAGAGGAGTTCACTGAGGCCGACGCCCGGGCCCAGCTCGAGACGAACTTCTTCGGTGCTCTGTGGGTCAGCCAGGCCGTACTTCCGAGGTTGAGGGAGCAAGGCTCCGGACACATCGTTCAGATTTCTAGTATCGGAGGGCTGGCGGCGTTCCCCACCACCGGGCTGTACAGCGCCAGCAAATGGGCGCTAGAGGGCATGAGTGAGGCGTTGGCCATGGAAGTGGCGCCGTTCGGTATCAAGCTCACGATCGTCGAACCCGGCGGCTACTGGACGGGGCTGTACGACAACATGCTGCAGCCCGCGGCCCACCCGGCATATACCAATATGCGATCCGAACTGGCTCGGCATTGGGCGGACAACTCGGTGGACAGTGCGCCCCATCTCGCCGCTGAAGCGCTCATGAAACTAGTGCAAAGTGATGACCCGCCGTTGCGGCTGATCCTTGGCAGCACGGTGTTCGACGCCGCATTGGACATCACACGACAGCGGATACAGGCCTGGCAAAGCTGGGAGGAAGTCAGCCGCGCGGCCGAGCAGGCTATCCCGGCCCCGGCTTCGTAACGCACGGTGACCACCGAATAGGCCCGGCCCGCCGCCCACGATTGATCATGTGGAAGGCGGGCCGGGATGGAGCGTGCTGCGCCTGGTCAGCTCTGTCCGTCGAGCGTGGCCTGGCTGTTGTTCTCCGATGATGTGGGGTTGGAAGCCGGCTTGCTTTCGGTGGTCTTCTTGGCCGGTGCCGTCTTCTTGGCAGCGGTCTTCTTCGTTGTGGTTTTCTTCGCCGTCGACTTCTTGGCGGCCGGCGAGGTGTCTTCCTCGTCACCTTCGGGCGAGGAGTCCGTGGCCGCGTCAGGCTTCTCGGCCGATGTGTCTCCGGACGAGGTGTCAGCGGCCTTGGGCTCCGGCGCCGGAGCCCAAGGACCGGCCGACGGATCGTACGTGGTCCACTGCTCGTCCACGTTTCGCCGGCGCAGGACTCCCGCCACGGCAGCGCCCGCGGCGGCAAAGCCACCGAGCACGAGCAGCACGGTACGACGGCGCTTCTTCTTGCGCTGCCGTTTCGGCTCCTCGGCGATCTCGGTGGCACGCTCGGACAACTCGTGTGCGCGTTCGGACACCCGGTCGGCAGCGTCCGCGAGCGAACCGGCAACCTTCGGAACGACGTCGTTCCGGAGGGTCTCCCGCGCCTGCGCTGCCTTGGGAGCGACCTTGGCCCGTGCCGTCTCCACTCGTGGCCCGACCCGGTCGGCCGCCGACTCGACCACTGGCCCAACACGCTCGCGAGCGTTCTGAACCACCGGGCCGGCGGCTTCGCGCGCACGTTTGCTAGCGGTGCGAGCGGCCTTACGTGCTTGGGCCGCGGCTTCGCGTACCTCTTCGGCCGCGTCCTCTGCCTGCTTCTTCCGTCTCTTGCCGAACAACCTACTCAAGACGGGCCTCCTCGTTAATCGTCTTCATTCGGCCCTTCCCCATCAGATCTAGATCATGCCTTGCTATACGACCCTATGCCTACTCGGGACACGCCGTGGGAGGATGAATGCAAAATCCATCGCTCCGATCTCGAAAGGCGAACTGTGGCTGAGAAGCTCCAAGCCTCCTTGCACACCAACCATGGCGACATCACTCTCAATCTCTTACCCAATCACGCCCCGAAAACCGTGCAGAACTTCGTTGAGCTTGCCGAAGGGACGCGTGAGTGGACCAACCCCGCCACCGGAGAGCGGACAAACAGCAAACTCTATGACGGCACGGTCTTCCATCGCGTGATCGCCGGGTTCATGATTCAAGGCGGCGACCCCCTCGGCAACGGCACCGGCGGTCCAGGCTATGACTTCGCCGACGAGTTCCACCCGGAACTCGTCTTCGACCGGCCGTACCTGCTGGCCATGGCCAACGCCGGCCCCAACACCAACGGGTCGCAGTTCTTCATCACGGTGGGCGCCCAGCCGCACCTGAACCGCAGGCACACTATCTTCGGCGAGGTCGCGGACGACCAAAGCCGCCAGGTGGTCGATTCCATCGCTCGGGTTTCCACCGGCCGCGCGGATCGTCCGGTGGACGATGTTGTCATCGAGTCCGTCACCATCACTCGTAGCTGAGATCACCGGGTATGAGCGGATCCGGTGACCAGCTGAACGCCCGCGGCGACAGCCCGGACGTGCCGGTCTGTTATCGGCACTCGGGCCGGGAAACCTATATCCGCTGCTCGCGTTGCAATCGGTTCATCTGTCCGGAATGCATGACGGCCGCGCCCGTCGGCTTTCACTGCCCGGAATGTATCGCGGAGGGAAAGAAGTCCGTCCGTGAGCCGCGAACGGCTCTCGGCGGGCAGATCCGCGAGAACGGCGACGTGATCACCAAGTCGCTGATCGGCATCAACCTGGTCATGTGGCTGCTGGTCCTGTTGATCCAGGACGGCGCTGTATCCGCCCAGACGGGCGGGGTCTGGAACGAGATTCCGGCGAGGTTCGCCCTGGTGCTCGGTTCGACGGCCGACCCGGTATCGCTGGGCGTTGTGGACGGCGAGTGGTACCGATTGCTCACCGCGGCGTTCCTGCATCAGGAGTTCTGGCACATCGGTCTCAACATGTTCGCGCTGTGGATTCTGGGCAGCGCGCTCGAACCGGTGCTGGGCCGATGGCGTTTTCTGACACTGTTCCTGCTCTCCGCGCTGGGCGGCTCCGCGGTCTCGCTCCTCGGAGCGGATCACCCTTATGTGATGTCGCTGGGCGCGTCTGGAGCCGTCTTCGGCCTGCTCGGGGCGCTGTTCATCGTTATGCGGCGATTCGGGCGGGACGTCAGCGCGGTGATGGTCATCCTCGCGATCAATGTGGTGATCGGCTTCACCATGCCGCGCATCGACTGGCGCGCGCATTTGGGCGGGCTGATCGTCGGCGCCATTCTTGCCTTCGTCTTCGCCCACGCACCACGCCAGCATCGCACGGTGTGGAGTGTGGCAGCGTGCGTCGTCGTCGCAGGTGGAGTCGTTGCCACGGCCGTGGTGGCAGTCTCGTGAGACACCGGCCTGCTCCAGTTATCCACAAGGGTTTTCCCCAGTGGGGAAAACTACACCCGTGTAATCACAGCTGTGTAGGAACTGTGTGGACAAGTCGTTCCGACTGGTCAACGCGGGAATGGCAGGTTGGACGTGATGAATCGGTCAGGATGCAGTGGTGCACCCTGACCGATTTATCCACAGAACCAGCCAAACCAGGGCGTATCACTACTTCCACTGGGTTGCGGTGATGAAACCACCGGTGATCAAACCCATTCCGATCACCAGGTTCCAGCCACCAAGTGCGTCCATGAAGCCAATGTGCTCGCGGAGCAGGTAGTACGTGACAATCCACACCAGGCCCAGGAGCAACAGCGTGAGCATGGTGGGAACGACCCAGCGGCCGGAGACACTCGGGTCGCGACCCTCACGCGGCTCCGGCGCCTGGGCGTCATCCTTCTTTCGGCGGCGCGACTTCGGCACGGTCGTTTCCTCTCCCGATAGAACTAACGGTCACTTCGTGTTAGACGATGTGCTCGGATAGCGTAGTAGTCGCCAGTGTCTACCACCTAAAGCGTCCCGTGGAGGTGCCCAGTCATGCCAGAGCGCACCGCCACGGCGCGTGGCTGGAAAATCGCGGCGCCGCTCGTGCTCGCGATGTGTGGCATCCTGCTCGTCATCAGCGCCAAGACTTCCGGTGGTACCGACCTCCGGGGCAGTGATCTGCTGGAGATGCCGGAACTCGTCCGCGCCGAGGAACGCCGCGTCCAGCAACTGGCCGCCCAGGCAGACGAGCTTCAAGCCGAAGTGGACAGTCTGACCGAGAGTCGCGCCGACGACGATACGAGACGTGTCCAAGAGCAAGTCGAAGCGCTGCGCCCCGCAGCCGGCATGACACCGGTAGAGGGACCAGGGCTGACCGTGACGCTCGACGACGCTCCCCGGCCGGTCGAACGCCAGGAGCTCGCCCCCAACACGCACATCGAGGACTACATCGTCCATCAGCAAGACCTCGAAGCAGTCATGAATGCGCTGTGGGCGGGTGGCGCCGAGGCGTTGATGGTGATGGACCAGCGGATTGGTTACACCAGTACGGTGCGATGTGTCGGGTCGTTCCTGTTTCTCGAAGGGCGGCAGTACTCGCCGCCGTACAAGATCTCGGCTATCGGTGACCCGGAGGCGCTGCAGGCCGCGCTTGACCAATCCGACGCGGTCTCGTGGTTCCGGTCGGCGTCCGACGCCCTCGGGCTCGGGTACGGAGTGGAGCTTGCCGAGACGATCACCATGCCCGCCTACGAAACCGCGCTGACGACAGGAAGCAGACTATGACACCAGGGGAGCCGCTGCGCATCCTCGTCGTGGACAACTACGACAGCTTTGTGTTCAACCTGGTGCAGTACCTTGAGCAGTTGGGTGTCGAGTGCGAGGTCCGTCGCAACGACGACGTCCCGTCGGTCGACGGGTACAACGGCGTGTTGCTCTCGCCCGGTCCGGGAACGCCGGAACGCGCCGGCGTGTGTATGGAACTGATCCGCGAATCCGCCGGCACGGTGCCGATCTTCGGGGTCTGCCTCGGACTGCAGGCCATCGGTGCCGTCTACGGAGCCACGGTCGGCCGGGCGCCCGAGCTGCTGCATGGCAAGACCAGCCAGGTGCGGCACCGATCGGCGGGAGTGCTCGACGGACTGGCGGACCCCTTCACCGCGACGCGTTATCACTCACTCGCCATCGAACCCGCGACCATGCCGGCAGAGCTTGAGACCACGGCTTGGACTGACGGCGGCGTCATCATGGCAGCCAGGCACCGCGATCTGCCCGTCGAGGGTGTCCAGTTCCACCCTGAGTCGGTCCTGACCGAGGGCGGGCACCGGCTGCTGGCCAACTGGCTCACCGTCTGCGGTGATACCGACGCGGTCCGGCGCTCGGCCGGACTCGCGCCGGTGGTATCACGCTAGCGGCCTAGTCGCCGCCGCCCCAGTCGCCGCCGAGCAGGTCACCTTCGTCGCCCTCGTCGTCGCCGTCGTCGTCGCCGTTCTGGTCACCGTTCTGGTCACCGTTTTGGTCGTTGCCGTTTTGGTCGTTGCCGTTCTGATTGCCGTTCTCGTCGTTCCCGTTGTCGTTGTTGCCGTTGTCGTTGTTGCCGTTCTCGTCACCGTTGTCCGGCTCCTCTTCCGGTGCTTCAGACACCCAGAGGATGACCGAGGAGCCCTCGTCGACGCTGGTGCCCGCGTCCGGCGTCTGGTTGAACACGGTGTCGGCCGGGAAATCGCCCGTAACCTCGTACCGCACGTCGGCTTCCAGGCCCAGGCGGGCGAGCTCGCTCTCCGCGGCGATCCGCGTCTCACCGATCAGCTCGGGGACCTCGACCTCCTGGACGCCGCTCGACACAACAAGATTCACCGTGGTGTTGGGCGCTACGGAGGTGCCGGGCTCAGGATCCGTACTGAGTACCTCGCCGGCGGGCCGGTCGCTGTCCTGAGTCTCTATGCTGCCGGGCCGCAGGCCAGCGTCCACGAGCATCTCCTCGGCCTGCTCCTGAGATCGGCCGACCACCCCGGGCACCTGCACCTCGTCCGGGTCGACACCGACGACGATCGTCACCTCGGAGCCCTCTTCGAGCTGGGTGTTCGGCGCCGGATTCTGGCTCATGACGTTGCCGACCTGGTCGGCGTCGCCCGTAGGTTCAGTGTCCACCACGGGAACGAGATCGCGGGCCTCCAGCGCCGCTTCCGCGTCCGCCTGGCTCTCGCCCACCAGGGTGGGTACGGTCACTTGCTGCACGCCGTCGGAGCGGAAGAGCAGGAAGCCGATCAGGCCGGCGATGGCCAGCACCGCCAAGGCGCCCAGGACCACCGCCCACCAGCTCACACCCTTGGCTTCGTCGTCCTCGAGGTCCTCGTCACCGTGCAGCGTGTCGGAGTCGAGCATGTGGGTGTCGTCGTACGCCGGGGCCGAGGACCCCATCAGCTGGGTGGTCGCGGAAGTGTCCGCATAGGCCGCCACCGGGAGCCCGGCCGCCGCGCGCTGAAGGTCGGCCCGCATCTCGTAAGCGCTCTGGTAACGCTCTTCGCGAGCCTTCGTCAGGGCCTTCATGACGATGGCATCGAGATCGGCTGGAATGGACGGGTCGAGCACCGACGGCGGGGTGGCCATCTCGCGCACATGTGACACGGCAACCGACACCAGCGACTCACCGACGAACGGTGGCCGGCCGGTCAGCAGCTCGTACATCACACAGCCGACGGCGTAGAGGTCGCTGCGGGCGTCGGCCTGCTCGCCCCGAGCCTGTTCCGGCGAGATGTACTGCGCGGTGCCGACCACCGCCGCGGTCTGGGTGAGCGCCATACCGGTGTCGGCCAGCGAACGGGCGATACCGAAGTCCATCACCTTGACCTCGCCGGCCGTGGTGATCATGATGTTGCCCGGCTTGATGTCGCGGTGGACGATTCCGCCCCGGTGGCTGTACTCCAGCGCGTCGAGCATCGCGCTGATGACCTCGATGGTTCGCTCCGGCGTAAACCTCGCCTGGTCACGGACCATCTCGCGGAGCGTGTGCCCCTCGACGTATTCCATGACGATGTACGGGACCCGGTGTCCATTCACCATGTCTTCGCCGGTGTCGTAGACCGCGACGATGTTCCGGTGGTTCAGCGACGCCGCGGACTGTGCCTCGCGGCGGAACCGTGCCTGGAACGTCGCATCCGACGCGTGGTCGACGCGCAGCATTTTGAGCGCCACGATGCGACCCAGACGCGTGTCACGTCCCCGCCGTACCTCCGCCATGCCGCCACGGCCAATCACCTCGCCGAGCTCATAGCGATCTCCGAGGAGTTGCGGCTCGCTCATCCTTGGCCCCTTCTCAAATGTTCGTTGCGCACGCGAACGGTACCGGCAATCGCCTCCACCGCGCTGCCCGGTCCACGACTTGAGTCCAATAAGTGAGATGTGAAGGTCATACGCCTAGCACCGCTTCCATAACCGCCTTGGCGATCGGAGCCGCCAGCCGGCCGCCGCCGATGTCGCTTCGTGCCGTGTCCGGTGCTTCCTCGATCACCACGGCTACGGCCACGCTGGGCTCGTCGGCGGGTGCGAACGAGGTGAACCACGCATACGGGGGTCGGTCTGGAGCACTTTGAGCGGTACCGGTCTTGCCCGCCACCGGGATTCCCGAGATCTGCGCGTTGGAACCGGTGCCGTTCTCCACCACCTCAACCATCATCTCGGTCAGCTGGCGTGCGGTGTCGTTGGAGATGGCCCGGGAGAGTTCTTCCGGTTCGGTCTGCTCAATGGTGGATACCAGATCCGGCGCCCGTAGTTCCTGGATGACGTAGGGATCCATGAGCACGCCGTCGTTGGCGATGGCGGCGGAAACCATGGCCATTTGCAACGGCGTCGCCGTCACGTCGAACTGCCCGATGGCGGACAACACGGTTTGCGGCGCGTCGGGGTCGTCGGGGAACCGGCTGGTGGCGGCCCGGAGGTCTTCGTTGGTCAGCGGCTGGGAGTTGAAGCCGAATCGCTCCGCCTGGTCGCGCAGGACATCGTCGCCCAGTTCTTCACCGAGGTAGGCGAAGGCGGTGTTGCAGGAGATACGCATCGCGTTGGTGATGGTGGTCTGGTCGTTGCTCCCGCAGGCCTCGCCGCTCTGGTTCGGCAGGGTTCGCTCGCTTAGTGGCAGCTGGTACCGCGCCGGGCCGGGGATGACGGAGTCCGCTTCGTAGTCGCCCGACTCGAGCGCGGCTGCGGCCGTGACCAGCTTGAAGATCGAGCCCGGTGGCAGCGGCTGCGCGATGGCGCGGTTGTCGGCCGGCTTGTCCGGGTCCGGCGGGATGTCGTTGTCGGCGTCGCCGTGGATGTCGATCCAGGCCTCGCGCTGCTCGCTCGGCGAATGGCTGGCCAGCGGGTTGGGGTCGTAGGACGGTTTGCTGACCATGGCGAGGATGGCGCCGGTACGGGTGTCGATCGCGATGACGGCGCCCTTGTTGTCGCCGAGGCCGTCATAGGCGGCCTGTTGAGCGGCTGGATCGATGGTGAGTTTGACCGCACCACCCTTGGGTTCTTCTCCCGTCACGAGGTCGATCAACCGGCGCACGAACATGCGATCGTCCTCACCCGAGAGGACCTCGTTCTGCGCGCGTTCGATGGCCGAACGCTGGTACAAGTACGAGTAGTAGCCGGTGATCGGCGCATACAGCCGACCCTCGGGGTACTCGCGGAGGAACTGGAAGTCACCGTCCACCTCGGTAGACACTGCCACCGGGGTGTCGTCGGCCAACAAGATCGGCCCGCGTTCACGGGCGTACTCCGCGATGGTGACCCGGCGGTTGTCTCCTCGGGCGTTGAGCTCGTCGGACCAGAAGGCCTGGATATAGGTGATGTTCACCAGCAATGCCAAGACCAGGAGCAGGCAGCCGGCCGAGACCCGGCGGATAGGCGAGTTCATCGCAGCTTCACCACCTGCGTGACGGCATCGTCGGTGTACGACGGTGCTTCCGTGGGCGCTGGCCGACGGGCCGCGTCCGAGAGCCGGATCAGCAGCGCGATCAAGACCCAGTTCATCACCAGCGACGATCCACCCAGCGCCATGAAGGGCGTGGTCAGGCCGGACATCGGGATCAGCTTCGTCACCCCGCCGAGCACGACGAACACCTGCAGCATCAGGCCCGACGCGAGCCCGGCGGCGAGCAGTTTGCCGAACGGGTCTCGCAGCACGAGGGCTGCGCGCAGGCCGCGGGACACCAGCAGCGCATACAGGAGGATGATTGCGGTCAGACCGGCCAGCCCGAGCTCTTCACCGAGCGCGGCCCCGATGAAATCGCTCTCGGCGATCGGGATCATGTCCGGGTAGCCCTGGCCCAGTCCGGTACCGATGGTGCCGCCGTAGGCCAGGCCGAACAGGGCCTGGGCGATCTGGTTGGAGGGGTCGTCGAACGGGTTGAGCCACAGGTCGAATCGAGGCCGGACTTGACCCACGAACTGGTAGGCCGCCCATGCCCCGCCGACCATCATCATCAGGCCCAGGATGATCCACGAGATTCGCTCGGTCGCGATGTAGATCATCAACACGAAGCTGCCGAACAAAAGCACGGATGGGCCCATGTCATTTTGCACGGTGAGAATGCCCAGCGCGGCCAGCCAGACGATCAGAATCGGCCCCAGGTCACGTGCCCGCGGCAGGTCGATGCCGATGAAGCGCCGCCCCGCCAGCGCGAGAGCGTCCCGGGTCTGCACCAGGAACCCGGCGAAGGCGATGATCAAAACGATCTTGGCTGCCTCGTTCGGCTGGAAGCTCATCCCCCCGATCCGGATCCAGATCTGCGCGCCGCGGATGGAGTGGCCGATGACGGGCATCAGCGGTAGCACGAGCAGGATCAGGCCGGTCAGACCCGCGAGGTACGGATAACGGGCGAGAATCCGGTGGTCGCGGATGACGAAGAGCACGAGGACGAACAGCGCGAGTCCGACCAGCATCCAGGTCAGCTGGATCGACGCGCGTGATGTGTCGTCGGCGATGTCCAGCCGGTGGATCATGGCCAGGCCGAGGCCACACAGTGTGAGCACGATCGGCAAAATCACCGGGTCGGCGTACGGAGCGCGGATCCGGATCACGATGTGTGCCACGATCGCCACGGCGAAGAAGCTGCCCATGTACGCCATTGCGTCCGCCGGTACCTCGCCGAGCGCGCCGAGATCGACGTTGACGTAGGCGAAGGTCGAAATGCCGACTGCGAACAGCAGCAGGATCAGTTCCGTGCCCCGGCCCCGGCGCGGAACCACGACATCGTCGTTCGAAGGCTGATCGAGTCTCAGCCTGTTCTGGTCGAGACTCACCGTTCCCCCGGTTCAAACTTTGGCTCATGCCAAATCGACATTCACCACACCCCCGTGCAGTCCAGGTCGGTGTCGGCTGGGAGCCAACCGTCCCGATCGGCTTCGGCGGCGCGTAGCCGGTCGGTCTCGTCGTCGGTCTCGGACTCCGCTTCAGCTTCGTCGTCGGTGTCTGCGTCCTCGGTATCGGCGTCGGCCGGTTCGGTGGGCTCGATGGTCACATCCGCCGATCCGGTCGGGTCCGGCGTGCTGGTCGGTTCGGGATCGTCGGCCGGATCGTCGTCCGGGCGCGGCAGGTCGGAGGCGTTACACGCTTGCCGGCGAAGGTCGTGGACGATCTGCTGAGCGTGGTCGATGCTGTCGGCCGCCATGGTGCCCTCGACCTGGTTCTTGTACAGCGGGGGAAGGGCGTCTACGGGCAGGCCACCCGGGGTGTCGTGCAGTTCGGACAGGCGGATCGGGCCGACCTCCTGGCTCAGGCCCTGGAAGATGGCGACCTCGCCGGCACTGCTGCCGACGTAGTACTGAGTGCGGACCCAGTTGTTCGCCAGGCTCAGGCCGGCCCAGCCGAGCAACGCGACCGCCACCAGCACTACTAACGGCCGGACCCAGCGGAAGCGCCGAGGCGGCCGTGGTGCGTACCGCATGGCTTCGAGCTCGTCGGGGTCGCGTGGGCGTTCCTCGCCACCGAGCAGTACCCGCAGGGCGGCTGCCGGCCGCCGGCGTGTCGGACGCTCCCGGGACGGCGGGTGGTCTCCAGCGGCGGCGCCTACGAGGAATGATTCGGTGGTGAATCCGGCGGCGGCCTCGTCCTCCGCTTCGAGGATGTCGGCGACGATCAATGTGACGTTGTCCGGGGCGCCGCCGGCCAGCGCCAGCCGGATGAGTTCGTCCGCGACATCGTCCAGAGCATCCATGGCCCCGAGCGTCTCGGCGAGTGTGCTGTCGGAGACCACACCGGAGAGGCCGTCGCTGCAGAGGAGGAGCCGATCGCCGGCCGCCACATCGATGAGCATGAGATCGGGTTCGACCTGGCCCTGACCCTGCAACGCTTTGAGGATCAGTGAACGTGCCGGATGCACGCTCGCCTCGTCGAGAGTGATGCGGCCTTCGTCGACCAGCGTCTGGACGAATGTGTGGTCGTGGGACAGCTGGTTGATGGAGCCGTCCCGGAGGAGGTAGGCGCGGGAGTCTCCGATGTGACCCATGCCGAGAGCGGTGCCGTTCCACAACAGCGCGGTGACCGTGGTTCCCATACCCTCACGGGTGGGATCGTCGGTGATCAATTGACGGATGTGGTCATTCGCCGCGCTGATGGCCGAGGACAACGACGCCAGCGGATCGTCATGCGCCGGTACGTCTTCGACCTGGACAAGTTCTTCGATGGCGGCCTGGCTGGCAACTTCGCCGGCGGCGTGGCCACCCATGCCGTCGGCCACTGCGAGCAGATGCGGGCCGGCGTAGCCGGAGTCTTCGTTGCCCTCACGGATGAGACCGACATGCGATCGGGCAACGTACTGCAGCGTCAACGGCATCTGTGCCTACTTCCGCAGCTCGACGACGGTCTTACCGAGGCGGAATCGGCTCTTGACGTTGACCGGTGTGCTGCGTGTGAGCCGGTCGTTGCCGATGTATGTGCCGTTGGTGGATCCGAGATCCTCGACATACCACTGACCTTCGTGGAAACGCAGCCGAGCGTGCTGCGTGGAGATGTATTCATCGGCCAGTGGGAAGGTGCAGTCATCACCACGCCCGAATGTGACGGGCGCACCCTGCAGCGGGGCGTGCCGGCCGGTGTCCGGGCCCTCGATGATGACGACGCTGGACGGCTGCCCCTTGCCGTTGCGAGGTTGCTTTGCCTGACGGGCCGCCTCGCGGGACTGTTTGGGCGGCTTCGGCGGGCGCACGCCGAACAGGTCAGCACGCATCGCCGAGGTGACGGAGAGCACGAGCAGCCACAGCACGGCGAGGAAGCCGAGCTTGATAACCGTCAGGGTTAACTCAGACACCCCTCACCTCCTTCTGTGTACGTGAACGACCGTCGAACCGAGCGAGATCCGCGAGCCGTCGGTCACCTGGGCTTGAGGCACGCGTGCGCCATCGATCACCGTACCGTTCGTTGAGCCGAGATCCACGGCTACCAGCTGAGTTTCTTGCCCGGTCTGGTGCACACGTACCTCTACATGGCGTCGGGAGATGCCGGGATCATCGATGCGGATGTCGGCTTCGCTGCCTCGGCCGAGCACCACGCCGGGGGGAATGACCGGATGCTGGGTGCCGTTGATCACCAGGTATCCGGCGGCGCGAGTCTCACTGGTGGGAGTCGGCGCGTACACCGGGGCACGGTCGACACCGGCCCTGACCTGGCTGCGGACGCGGAACTGTCCGGTGCCGAGGTCTTCGTGCCGCTCGAACGCGACACTGACCGGGCCGGTGAAGGCATAGTGCTGCAGGTTGGCGTGTTCGTTGGCCATGTCGATGAGTTCTTGGGTGAGCGTGGCCGTATAGGGACCAAGGTGGTCATGATCGGCCGGACCCAGCTCCACGACGAACGCGTTGGGCACGAGTGAACGCTGGCGCGAGACGATCTGCGCGTTGTTGTCGATCTCACGCTGGATGGCGGCCGCTATCTCGACCGGTTGAACCTGTGACCGGAACGCCTTGGTGAATACACCTTGGACAAGACCCTCGAGCCGTCGCTCAAACCGCTGCAGAACCCCCATGGCCACCTCCTTCGCCTCATGACATCTCCACCCGCTGCCTTCAGCCTCCGATCGTAACGGCGACAACGCCACCGACGTGGGCATGGGCTCGGCTTTTACGAGTGCATCCGACCATTGTGCGCCCTCAGAGCCACTGGTTCGTGCACACGTGCGTGCGTGTTAGACTGCTTTGCCGCAGACGACATTGTGTCGTTATGGTGATGGGTAGCAGCGCGCGGGTGGCGGAATAGGCAGACGCGCACGGTTCAGGTCCGTGTGTCCGAAAGGACGTGGGGGTTCAACTCCCCCCTCGCGCACCAAAGTTCAATCCCTTGGCCGGGTACGTCCGGGCCAGGGGATTTTTCTTTGGTCTGGCTGCTCCGATCAGACGCCGTTCTCCAGTGTGCCCTTGCTTCACGACTACAGCTCCGGTGTGTTACTGCCTCGTGCGGAACAACCTCATGGTGATAGGGCCGAAAACGGCGACCAGCAGGGCGCAGGCGAGGAGCACCCACATGACCTGCGAGCCGTCGACCGATCCGTGCATGAGCCCACGAGATGCCGTCGACAGGTGCGTGATCGGGTTGACGTCGACGAATGCTTCCAACCATCCGGGCATGGTCGCGGGGTCGACGAAGACGTTGCTGATGAACGTGAGCGGAAACAGGATCATCATGCTCACTGCCATCAGTGACTCTTCAGTCCGCATCAGCATTCCAAGCGTTGTCCATACCCAGGACAGGCTGAAGGCGAAGACGAGGAGCAAAGCCACGGCGGCGATGACTCCGATGGCGCCGCCGGCCGGCCGGAAACCGAGCAATAGGCCGAGCCCGATCACGATCAGGGAGGCGAGTGTATAGCGAAGTACGTCTCCGAAAAGGGCGCCGACGAGTACGGCAGGCCGCCAGATGGGCAACGAGCGAAACCGGTCGAAGACCCCCTTGTTGATGTCTTTGTTGATGCCGAGGCCCGTGTACATGGTGATCATTGCCACGGTGAGGACCAGGATGCCGGGCAGGAGCTCCTGGATGTACTCGCGCGGGGAACCGGCGAGAGCGCCACCGAACAGGAAGGTGAACATCAGCGTGAACATGATGGGGAACATGGTCACGTCGAAGAGCTGCTCGGGAACATGTTTGATCTTTAGTAGTGCTCGCCAGCCGAAGGTGAACGAGGCGCGGGCCGGCGAAGGGCGTGGCGGCCGCTGTCCGGTGGCGAGTGCGGCGAGCAGTTTTTCGTCGACGGTCGGCTGCGTCCGGCTGAGCCGATCCGAGGCGGGCGTAGTCATGCTGCTTCCTCGCTAGTGGTCTCGGGTTCTTCTTCGGCAGGGTGCCCCGTGAGTGCCAGGAAGACTTCGTCCAAGCTGGGCTGACCCAATGAGAACTCGCTGACGCCGATACCGGAGCTGGTGAGTTCGTTGATGGCCAGCGAGACAAGGGCGGCGTCGCCCGTCTGGGCCGTAAGGGCCACGGGGTCGTTCTCGAGGTAAACCTGGGTGCCGAGGCGTTGGCTGAGAAGCTGCTCGGCATCCGGGCGCTGCGCTGCGTCCGCCAGCCGGATGTGGACCGTTCCGGAGCCGACTGAAGCCTTCAGCTGACCGCTGGTCCCCTCGGCGATGACCTTGCCGTGGTCGATGACCGCGATCCGATCGGCGAGCTCATCCGCTTCGTCCAGGTATTGAGTGGTCAGTAAGACAGTGGTGCCGCCCGCCACCAGGACCCGGACGATATCCCACACCTGATTGCGACTCCGGGGATCGAGGCCGGTGGTGGGCTCGTCGAGGAACAAGACGTCCGGCGTGGCGACGATGCTGGCGGCGATGTCGATGCGCCGGCGCATACCACCGGAGTATTTCTTCACCTGGCGATTGGCGGCGTCGGTCAAGCCGAACGCGTCGAGTAGATCGGAGGCCCGGGACCTTGACTGCTCTCGCGAGTGTCCGAGCAACCGCGCCAGCAATATCAGATTCTCCAGCCCGGTGAGGTCTTCGTCGACGGAGGCGAACTGGCCGGTGAGGCTGACCCGGCTGCGCACGGCGTCCGCCTCGCGCTGGACGTCGTGGCCGAGCACCCGAGCCGTTCCGGCATCGGGCTTGAGCAGCGTGGCGAGCATCCTGACGGCAGTGGTCTTGCCTGCGCCGTTGGGTCCGAGAACACCGAACACCGTTCCGGCGCGCACGGAGAGGTCGATGCCGTCCACCGCACGGGTCTCACCGAAGTGCTTCACCAGCCCCGACGTCTCGACGGCCAGGTCGGCGTCTGTATCAACCACTTGTATTCCCCCTTCTGGCCCGATCAGTACGGGCAGTTCAGTGTTCTGACGGTGACGACGGGGTAGACCGGACTCACCGTCAGGAATCATCGCTGCCTGCCAAGGGCGACTCAGCTGTTGATGGGGCCGCGGCACCTTTTTCGGAGTAGCAGCATCCTCCTCGGAATATAGGACCAACCAGTGACAACGTCCATGGGATATCGCCACCCATGCCGGTGATCGTCACCGATACGTGTGTTGCGGTTTGGTCACGGGGGTCGACCGGCAAGACATAAAGTGATTAGATCACTTTATGTCTTCCTATGGTCCGGCCACGGGTACCGGCAGCCCTGAGCGCCGTAGCCTGTCCAATGACCTCGCGATGGCCGTGGCCACCATGATTCACGACGAGTCGCTGCAGCCCGGTGACCAGCTGGAGTCAGTCAAAACGCTCGCAGGTCGGTTCCAGGTGGCCGTACCGACTATGCGGGAGGCGTTGCGTCGGCTCGAGGCCATGGGCGGAGTGAACCTCCGCCACGGCTCGGGTGTGTATGTAGGCGAGAACGTGCGACGGATGGTGCTGCCGAATCCACTGTCGCCCAAGCCGACCGGCGACCAACTCATCGAACTGCTGGAAGCGCGCCGGCAGATCGAACCGCCCATCGCCGCCCTGGCGGCCACGGTCCGCAGCCCGGACGGAATCGACCTCCTGGTGGACACGCTGGACGAGGCACGCCGGTGCATCTCGGGCCATGACGATCGGTTGTGGCTGGTCAACCTGAACTTTCACCGAACCATCGCGACCACGGGCGGTAACACGATCCTGGCCGAGGTCCTCGACTCCATCGTGTTCATCCATGCCGAAGAGCAGCGGGAGATCCTCCGTCTTCACGGCGATGAAGAACGCGACTTCGACGAACACCGGCGTATCACCGAGCTGATCGTGGACGGCGACGTGAATGCTGCTCGGCAGGCCATGGAGGAGCATCTCGACAACGTCCTCCGCATCGTGCGGGAGCGGCTCTCTCGCGAATCCTGACCTGACCGGCGAAAGACTTCCAGACCGTCGGGCGCCTGAGCCTGCCTCCTTCGTCTGCGGGCGCCCGAAATCGACCAACACACAACGAGGTGGAGTCATGAAGAACAGTTCCAAGCTCATGATCGCGGGTCTCGCCGCCGGCGCGCTGCTGTTGAGTGCCTGCGGCGGCGACGACGGCAACGGCGATGGCACTAGTAGTGCCAACGGCAACGGCACCAGTGGCGCCAACGGCGAGGCCCCCTCCGGCGGCGGGACGCTGAAGTTCTACACCGACAAAGCCGCATGGGAACCGCAGTTCGACCGGGTCAGTGATGCCTCCGAAGAGCAGATCGGATACGACCTCGACTTCACCGGCTACTCCGAAGCCGACGCCTACTCCGCCTTCATCAAACAGTCCTTCCGCACCGCGGAGAAGCCCAGCCTGTTCACCTGGCACACGGGCGATGCCCTGGCCGAGCTGGTGGACGAGGGCATGGTGGCGCAGACCAGTGACCTGTGGGCCGAGGCGATGGCGAGTGGCGACATCCCCGAAGACCTCGAGCAGTACTACACGTACAACGGCGAGCAGTACTGCGTGCCGCTGCACGTCGTCTACTGGGTGATCTACTACAACAAACACGTCTTCGCCGAGCATGGACTGGACGTGCCGGAGACGTGGGACGATCTGATGGAGATCGCGGACACACTCGCGGGCGAAGGGATCCCCGCCTTCTACCAGACCAACATCCTGTTCTCGTTCGTCTGGTTCCAGACTCTGCTTGCCGGCAGCGATCCCGACCTGTACGAGGCCCTGTCCACCGGTGACGCCAGCTACACCGATCCGGGCGTCGTGGCCGTCATGGAGCAGTGGCGCGACATGATCGACGCCGGCCACTTCACCGCTCCGGACAGCGCGGATGACCCCCAGATTCTGCTGAACAACGGCGACGTCGCGATGCTCAACTTCGGCACGTTCTTCACCGGAGCGCTGAACGAGCTGGGCATGGAGTCCGGTGAGGACTATGACTTCTTCGTCGTTCCCAACATGGACCCGTCGTTGCCGCAGACCTCGCTGATCGTGGAGTCCGGCCCGCTCTGCGCGGCCGAAGAGGCCGACGACCGCGCTGACGCCATGGAGTACATGAGCTGGTGGGTCGGCGCGGAGGCGCAGACCGAATGGGCTAACGCGCGCGGCGATGTCTCGTACAACCCGAACGCCGAAGTACGCGACGAGCGTCTGGCCGATCTCGGAGAACAGGCCGGCACCGACGACGTCCGGCTGATCGAGCGCTACTTCGAGGCGACCCCGCAGCCGATCCTGACCGCCGCGCTGGACGGGTTCGGCGCGTTCGTGACCAACCCGGGTGACCCGATGCCGATCCTGGAGGCGATTGAGGCCGAAGCGGACGCGTACTGGGCCAGCCAGCAGTGACCTCGCAGTCCGTACAGCTCGAGCCTGAGACGGGGGTCGCGCGCCGCAGTGGTGGGGGTGGCGCGCGACCCGCATACCGGTGGCCGGCGAAGGGTTTCGTCGCCCCGGGCGTGTTCATCGTGGCCGGGCTGCTCTACCTGCCGTTCCTGTGGACGACATATCTGAGCTTCACCCGCTACCGCGGCCTTGGGGCGCCGGAATGGGTCGGCCTGGACAACTACCAGGCGTTGTTCTCCGACCCGGCGTTGCTGACGTCGCTGCGGAATACCGCGCTGTGGGTGGCGGGGACCATCATCGTGCCGGTGGGCATCGGCCTGCTGATCGCCGTGCTCACTTACAACATGCGCTTCGGCGGATGGTTCCGGCTGCCGTTCCTCATCCCCTACGCCATCTCTGGCGTGGCGGTCGGGGTGATCTGGGGGTTCATCCTGCAGAGCGGTGGCGCGCTGACCCAGGCAATGGATTTCGTGGGACTGCCGGGAGCCGAGTCACGCTGGTTGCTGGACGCACCGCTGAACACCTTCGTGATGATAGGCGCGGCAGCGTGGCAGGCATCGGGGGTGAACGCGTTGCTGTTCGTCATCGGCCTGCAATCCATCCCGAAGGAGCCGCTCGAGGCGGCCCGGGTGGACGGCGCGTCAGGCTGGCGGATGTTCAGCAGCATCCTGTGGCCGATGCTGCGGCCCCTGACAACCGTCGTCGTCGGCCTGTCAATCGTGGCGAGCCTGAAGACCTTCGACGTGGTCTACATCATGACGCAGGGTGGTCCGGGACGCTCGTCGGAGACGCTCGCCATCACGATGTATCGCGAGACGTTCGTGCAGAGCGAGTACGGCATGGGCGGCGCGGTCTCGGTGTTCCTCACCGTGGTGACTCTCACCGCCTCCATCGCCTATCTGCGCCGGCAGCTGTCCGAGCGCAAGGCGCTGTAGGGGGCGACGATGACCAAAGTGATCAAGCCGGTCTTCCTCGGACTGCTGGGCCTGCTGTGGCTGCTACCCGTGTACCTGCTCGTCGTAAACGCATCGAAGCTGCCCGGCGACTATTCGTCGTCCACCGTGTGGCAGCCGTCGTTCGGAACCGCGCTGCTAGACAACTTCCGCGATGTGTGGGACCGGGCCAATCTGGGCTCTTCGATCATGAGTACGCTCATCTACAGCGTGAGCGGCCCGCTGATCGGTGTCCTGATCGGCGCCGGCGTCGGCTTCGCCATCGTGGCGTTGCGGATCCGGCACGGATTCTGGTGGTTCATCTTCATCTTCGGCGGGACGGTCTTCCCCCTGCAGATGATCCTGATGCCGCTGTTCGTTGGCTACGCCGACACCGGTCTGTACGACACCCGCATCGGTCTGATTCTCGTCTACACGGTGATCAGCGTGCCGTTCTCCGCGTTCGTCATGCGCAACTTCTTCACCGGAATCGCCCACCACGTGTTCGAGGCCGCGGTGGTGGACGGTGCTTCCACGTGGCGGATCTTCTGGCGGATCTACCTGCCGATGTCCCAGAGCGCGATGGTGGCGGTCTTCATCTTGCAGGCGACGTTCATCTGGAACGACCTGCTGCTCGGCCTGACGCTCAGCCAATCCGACAGCGTCCGCCCGATCATGCCGGCCCTGACCAGCCTGCAGAGCACGTACGGCGGCTCGGCGATGCCAGTGGTGCTGGCAGGCGGACTGCTCGTATCAATCCCGACGGTGGTGCTGTTCCTCGCCACTCAGCGGATCTTCTCGCGGGGACTCGCGCTGGGCCAGTTCTAGCGCCACCAGATCACCGATCCGACAAGGAGACGAGAGATTTCGATGACACCGACGATCGAGCCGCGGCCCCGTGTCGTCGCCGTGACCGGCGGCGCGGCAGGCATCGGCGAAGCGGTGACGCGGCACATGGCCGGAGCTGGGGCGACCGTCGTCGCTCTGGACCGGGACCGGGCCGCGCTTGCTCGGCTGACCTCCGCCGCCGAATCCGATGGCCTGTCGGTCGAGGCGGAGCAGGTCGATGTGAGCGACGAGGCCCAGATCGCTGCCGCCGCGCGGCGGGTGTCCGAACGCCACGGCGGAGTGGACGTGCTGGTCTGCGCGGCCGGGGTGCAGCGGTACGGCACGGTCGATGAGATGAGCATGGACGGCTACGACGAGGTGATGGCGGTCAACGTGCGCGGAGTGTTCGCGTCGTGCCACCACTTCGTCCCGCTGATCCGGGCTCGCGGCGGCGGGTCCGTCGTCGTCGTCGCATCGGTCCAGGCGTACGCGGCCCAAAGCGGAGTCGCGGCCTACGCGGCGAGCAAGGGAGCCCTCGTCGCGATGGTCAAGGCAATGGCCGTGGACCACGCGGCCGAGGGGATCCGGGTCAACGCCGTGTGCCCCGGCTCCGTGGACACGCCGATGCTGCGGTGGGCAGCCGACCGGTTCTCCGGCGACCGCAGCGCGGATGACCTGGTGGCGGAGTGGGGCCGGTCGCATCCACTCGGCAGGGTCGCGACGCCGTTGGAAGTGGCGCAGGCGATCGCCTTTCTCGCCGGCCCCGAAGCAGGCTTCGTCACCGGTGCCGACCTGCGGGTCGACGGGGGTTTGACCGCGGGGCTGAGCGTTGCGCTTCCCGAGTAACAACTGAGGAGAACAGAGACGATGCGGATCACTGACGTCCGTGCCACTACCGTCACGATGCCCCTGCGGGCTCCGTTGCGACACAGCAACGGGGCTCACTGGGGACGGTTCGTCCGGACCCTGGTCGAGGTCGAGACCGACAACGGCCTGATCGGCCTGGGCGAGATGGGCGGTGGCGGACAGAGCGCGGAGGCCGCGATCACGGGCCTGCGGGACTACCTGGTGGGGCACGATCCCGCCCGGACCGAGGCGCTGCGATTCATGCTGGCCAATCCGACGGCCAGCCTCTACAACAACCGCACCCAGCTACTCGCCGCGATCGAATTCGCCTGCCTTGACCTGCAGGGACAGCATCTCGGTGTGCCGGTGCACGACCTTCTCGGCGGCAGGGTCCGAGACCAAGTCGAGTTCGCCAGCTACCTGTTCTTCCGGTATCCCGGAGCGGACGGTGGGGGTGAGGTCCGCACCGCCGAGCAGCTGGTCGAGCATGCCGGTCGGTTACGGGAGAAGTACGGTTTCACCACCCACAAGCTCAAGGGCGGCGTCTTCTCGCCGGAATACGAACTTCAGTGTTACCGGGCGCTGGCCGAGGCATTCCCGCAGGATCGGTTCCGCTACGACCCCAACGGTGCGCTCAGTGTCGAGGAGGGCATCCGGTTCGCGCGGGCGATCGAGGACCTGCCCAACGATTTCCTGGAAGACCCGACCTTTGGCCTCAACGGGTTGCGCCGGGTGCGTGAGAACACCTCGCTGCCGATCGCGACCAACACCGTGGTCGTGAACTTCGAACAGCTGGCCACCAATGTCCGCGACCCGGCCGTGGACGTCATCCTTCTCGACACGACCTTCTGGGGCGGCATCCGGCCATGTGTGAAGGCTGCCGGTGTCTGCGAGACGTTCCAGCTGGGCGTCGCGGTGCACTCATCGGGAGAACTCGGCGTGCAGCTGGCCACGATGCTGCACATGGGCGCCGTCGTGCCCAACCTGACGTTCGCCGCGGACGCGCACTATCACCACCTTCAGGACGACGTGATCCAGGGCGGCAAGCTCGCCTACCAAGGCGGTGCCATCGAGGTGCCGTCCGGGCCGGGACTGGGTGTCTCGCTCGACCGGGACAAGGTCGCCGAGTACGCCGAGCTCTACCGCGAACTAGGCAACTACCCGTACGACCGCGATCCAGGCCGTCCAAACTGGTACCCGCTGCTGCCCAACTTCGACTACGCCGACCCCTCCACGCCGGGCACCACCTGGAACGAGGCACGTATCTCATGACATCGCCAGACATCCCCACCGTGCACGATCTCACCAGCGACGTGATGACACACCGGTTCGACGACATGTTCAACCCGCCGGGGCTGACCAACTTCCTCGGCGCCGTCCAGGTGGACCACGACGTCGTCGCGGTGCGCAGTGTGAACTTCCCGCCCTTCTCACATGGCGACACGGTGACCGGAGCGCTCTACCTCGACGGCAGGTTGCTGCGTTCCTTCGGCTGTGCGGTTGAAGTGGTGTGGCGCCCGGACCGGGTGGAACGGCATTGCGTCGTCGACGGCCTGCTGATCGAGACCGTCACGGTATGCCCGCCCGGTGAGCTGGGCGTCGTTGTCGATATCCGGGTGACCAATCAGGGCGATGTGGCGCGGACGGTGTCACTGGGTTTGTCGACGGCGTCCACGGTCACCGCCTCCGGCAAGCCATGGCTCGCGTCGTCGCCTCCGGGCGAGCCGAACACACTGGAGGCGGTGCCCGGCCTGGCAGCTGTGCTTGGCCGCGGTACGTCGGCCGCCGTGAGTGTGCAGGGATGGGCCGCGCAGCGTGACTCCGGCGACGATCCCGACCCGGCCCCCGGCAACGGGCCACGGATGCTGCCCACGCGGCTCACGCTGCAGCCCGACGAGACTGGCCGCGTTGGATACGTGCATGTCGTCGGCGGTTCGGAGGACGAGGCACTCGCCGCGTTCGGTCGATTGGCCGACGACGTTCCCGCCGCGGTCGAGGCGGCTGAGACTGAGTGGAATCGGCAGCTCGAAGCCGTTTTCACCCCGGGCTCGGGTGAGTTCTCCGGAAGCATGCCGATCCTGCGCACGAGCTCGGATGCGCTGCGCAAGCTCTATTGGTGGGGGGTCGTCGGCACCATGTGGTTCCGCCGCGACAGCGCGGCCAGCGTGATGGGACGGACCTACGACACGCTCACCCCCCGTTACTGGCAGACCACCACCTTCATCTGGGACTACAGCCTCAGCTCGATGGTGCACGCGTTGCTGGATCCGGAGCCGATGCGCAGACACATCGAGCACTGGGTGACAACGGACATCCACACACACTTCGGCACCGAATGGCAGGCGGGCGCACCGGTCGGGAACTGGTACTCGGTCAACGACTACGCGATGACCAGGCTGGTCCGCGATTATGTGCGATTCAGTGGAGATCGGGACTTCCTCGGCCGGTCGCTGGCCGCGGCGGACGGGCCCACGCGGCCGGTCGCGGCGCATGTCGGTGACTGGGCCGAGGCGTGGAAGGGACTACGCGCGGGCAGTGCGCTGGCCGACTACGGAGAGATCGACAACCTGCTGGAATGCGTGAGCACGTACGTCCACGAGGTCGCCAGCCTGAACGCGGCCAACGTCTGGTGTATGCGCGCAGCGGCCGAGGTCGCCGAGCTGACCGGCGACGACGCCGGGGCCAAGCGGTTGCGCGCCGAGGCGGACGAACTGGTCGAACACGTGATGGAGCTCTACGTCGACGGAGCGGGATTCTTCCAAGCCCGCCATCCCGACGGCCGGCTGGTGCCGGTCCGGCATTGTTACGACTTCACGACGGTGGGTACGACGATCGCCGCGGACCTGCCCGATGAGCGGCGGGCCGAGATGGTGGACTTCTTCCGGCGGGAACTCCAGACGCCGTCGTGGATGCGGGCTTTGTCACCGTACGACGACGACGCCACCTTCAGTGTCCGCCCCGACCACCAGTGGAATGGCGCATATCCCGCGTGGCCGGCCGACGCCGCCCGAGCGCTCGTGGCGTTGGGCGCCGGCGACGTCGCCCTGGATTGGCTGCCCGGCCTGGCTCGTACGGCCAACCAGGGCCCGCCCGGACAGGCGCATTTCGTGGAGGAAGCCGAGCCGCCGGTGAACGGTGGTGCGGTGAAGTCGCCGCCGCAGTATCCGTACCTCATCGACTGGGCTTGTTCGTCGGCCGGCTCGTGGGCGGCGCTGGTGATCGAGTCGATATTCGGCGTGTCGGTGTCGCTGGACGGGACGGTGAATGCTGATCCGCTGGTGGCCCGGCTGGATCCGGCTGCCGAGTTGAACGGTCTGGTGGTGGGTGGCGTGAGCTACGACGTCTTTGCCGACGGCACGGTCAGGCCATCTGCGACCGCGGAAAGCTGATCGGGATTCAGGCGGACTCGGCTTCGATGAGCCGCCGTGGACCCTCGCCGTGAGTGCCGAGCTCGTCGTGCGTGTTCGCCAGTGAGCATCGGTTCAGTGACAGGCAGCCGCAGCCGATGCAGTCGGTGAACTCGTTGCGGATCTGCTGCAGCTTGCGAATGCGTTCGTCGAGCTCGGAGCGCCACGCCCGGGAGAGCTTCTCCCAGTCCTTCTTGGTGGGATTGCGCCCGTTGGGGAGGTTGTCGAGCGCGGTTTTGATCTCGGCGAGGGGGATGCCGACGCGCTGGGCTATCCGGATCAGCGCGACCCGGCGCAATGTGGAGCGGGCGTAGCGGCGTTGGTTGCCAGTGGTGCGGCGGGACGTGATGAGTCCCTTGCGTTCGTAGAAATGCAATGCTGAGACGGCGGCGCCGCTGCGAGCGGACAGCTCGCCGACCGTCAGCTCCTTGCGATCCCATGCCGGTGGTTCCATGACCTCGTCCACGGTGTGGATGCTCCAGACTCATCGACCTCAACCAGAGTTGAGGTATTAGGATACTCGGTCCAGCCCTGTCGTATACCACTACCCGCGGTGATCGTCAGTGGGTTGTGGTTGCTGGCGCGCCCGTTATGTCCCGATCTGTACTCACGGGAGCGACCACAACCCACTGACGATCACCGGCGGGCGGGGGTATTAAGGATCTCGTAAGCATGCGCCAAGCGGCACAGTGGCATGCTGGGGCACTGAGACCAGCGAAATGATGTGAGGATGGTTCATGCGTACTCGCCGGATGGTGCCCGTGTTGGCCCTGGCTGTGGTTCTAGGGCTCACTGCGTGTGGCTCGGACGACGCCGGCTCGGCCGCCTTGGACAGCACGGCAGAACCTACCGAGGCCGCCATGGGCGACGAACAAGATGAGTCGGGCGACGAGGCGGCCATGGACGGCGCCGATGAGGCCGGCGACGAGGACGCGACGGAAGACGAAGGGGCCGGGCCGGAGGAGGACGCGGTGGGCGACGACGCCTCCGATGAGGCGGACGGCGCCGAGGCGAGCGGTCCGGAGATCACTGGCACCACGCTGGACGGCGAACCCTTTGACGGTGCTGACGTCGCTGGTCAGCCCGTCGCGTTGTGGTTCTGGGCGCCATGGTGCACCAAGTGCATCGCCCAAGCACCCGCGGTGTTGTCGCTCGCGGCCGAGTACGAGGGTGAGGTGCAAATCATCGGTGTTGCCGGCGAGGCGTCCGAGGCTGAGATGCCGGAGTTCGTCGAAAGGACGAACACTGGCGGGCTGACCCATTTGGCCGATCCGGATGGTGAGATCTGGCGACAGTACGGCGTGACCGAGACCAGCACTTTCGTCTTCCTCGACGTGGACGGCGAGCCCGTCGATAGCGGGAGGTTCAGCGACAATGACCTGGCCGACCGGGTTGCCGCACTGAGCTGAAGCTGGCCGTCCGGTGCCAGTGGCTCGACGTTGGGAGTGGGCTCAGGCGGGTTCCACCGATGTTCGCTGCGTGCTGAGGTTCGCATGTTCCGCCGCGGCGCGACCGGCCCCGTACCCGTCGGCATTTCCCGCCGAGAAAGACCGCTTGACGATCCGGCCGCTGAACAGTTCGCCGAAGAGGTCGGTTACCGCTTGCTCGCGGCGGGCGAACACCGGAACTAGCTGCGCGCCGGTAGCCGCGACGTTCTCCTCGGTGACCTCTCGCCTGACTTGGCTCATGTTCGCGGTTCCTGGCTAGGTGCAGGCTGTTGACCTGTGCCTTCGTTGTGTTGGTGTCGTGGATTTGCGCACTAGGTTGATCTATTTAGGCCGTGTTGGTGGCGTATGTGCGCACCGTGAAGACGGCCTCGGGATCCACGGCGGTGCAGATCGTGCACTCCTCACGCCGTGGGTCGCGGGATATCGAGCACATCGGCTCGGCCCACGACGACGCGCAGCTCGAGCTGCTCAAGGCGGCGGCGCGACAGCGCTTGGCCGCAGGCCAGGGCGAGCTCGATCTGGGGCCTAGGCACCGGCGCCGAGGTCGGTGGGCTCACCGCCGCCGACCGCTACCCGACGACTTCCGCGACGCACTCGCGCAAATCCACCGTCGATCAGGTGCGCACTAATTTGAGCCAACTCGGTCTGCCGCTATTCGACGGTCCAGGGGTCGCTACCAGCGATAAGCGCCGCGAGATCACCGCTGCCCTAGGCTCCACAGTATGGTCGAGCTGATCGCTCATTAGGTTATGGCGGCGATGGCTTCGATCTCTAGCAGCCATTCCTCCGCGTAGATGTCGGTGATGATGATGGTTAACGCTGGCCGGTGGCTGCCCAGGACTTCCGCTCTGATCTTCCCGTTGGCTTCTCGGTACTTGCGGTCGGAGAGGTAGATCGTGACCTTCACTAGATGCTGGACACCCATGTCGGCCTCGGCCAGCACGGCAAGCAAGTTGTGCCAGGTCATTCGGCATTGCGACTCGAAGTCGGGCGGCACGTGGCCGTCGGCATCTCCCCACGGGACCTGCCCGCTGACGAACACGACGCGGCTCGCGTTTTCGATCAGCGTCCCATGCGTGTAGCTACCGCTGGCCGGAGGCAATACTGCCGGGTCGAGGTTCTTCATCCGGGCTCCTTCGTCCTTCTTGATGGTCACTTCGCCTGGCCCGGCTGATGCGACGACGAACCTGCGACGTGCATTGCGGTGTAGTAGATGCACTCGAGATTGCCAGGGTTGCTGAACGCGTGGCGGCAGTCACCGGCGTAATACAGCGAGTCGCCAGTCGACAGTCGGTGCTCGACGCCGTCTAGCGTCACTACGAGTTCGCCGCATTCAACGGCCACGTATTCGCGAGATCCTGGCCCGTGAGGTGCGAACTCACCCACATCAACGCCCGCCGGGATGGTTGTCCGAATGAACTCGAACTCAACTCCTGTAAGGTTGGGAGACAAAATTCGCCGCTCCCATCCGGTGGGGTGGGTGATGGCCGGCTGGTGATCCCGCTGAAGCGGGATGATCCTGTCGGGCTGATCCTCGCCCAGAAGCTTCGATACCGTAGTTCCCAGCGCAGATGCCAACCGAGCGAGGACAAGTACGGTCGGAATGCGCGCCTCGCGCTCCACATCAGAGATCATGCTCCGGCTCACTCCACTGGCTTCCGCCAGTGCAGCCAGACTCAGTCCTTGTCCTGTACGGAATTCCCGTACTCGTGTTCCAAGGCCCTCCAGTGGTTCGTTCATTCATCCACTATAGCGGACGAAGGTCTGGCATAGTAGACGATTCTGTTGGTTGGCCTGTTTGCCAGCGGTGCCGCCCGGCCCTCCCAGGCCTGTGTAGCCGGTTGCCGCACCTGCCTGGGTGATCGGCGCGCCTGGTGATGTGCTCATCGTCGAGACTCCCGGCGGTGGCGGCTACGGCACACCGTCCGCCTGACGCGCCACTCCCGGTGATCGAGAGGGCGTTGTGGTCGTTATCCGCTGAATCCGTGGGTGAAACTTGACTTGAACGCGTTCGAGGGCAACACGGCGGAGACCACGACCATGCTGCCAGCAATTCAGGCGTTCATGGCCGCCCACGATCTGCCCGATGTGACGATCGTGGCCGACGCCGGGATGATCTCGGATGCGAACAAGAAGGCGATCGAGGCCGCCGGACTCTCGTTCATCCTCGGCATGAAGATCCCCGACGTGCCATACGTGATCGACAAGTGGTGCCTGGACCACGTCGACAAGGAAACCGGCCAGGTCAAAGAGATCCCGGACGGGCACATCTTCACCCAACCCTGGCCGGCCGGACCGACCGACAAGCGCCGCGACCAGATGATCTTCTATCAGTACCGAGCCGATCGAGCCCGCAGGACTCTGCGTGGGATCGATCAGCAGGTCGCCAAGGCCGAGAATGCCGTGGCTGGCAACGTCCCGGTGAAGCGGAACCGGTTCATCCAACTGAGCGGCGGCACCAAGAAGGTCAATCGCACGCTGGAGGCCAAGGCCCGCGCCCTGGCCTCCGATCAAGGGCTACACGACAAACCTGCAGGGTGTGAGCGCCGAGTTCGTCATCAGCGCGTACCACCGGCTGTTGCGGATCGAGTATCAACTCTTCCTGAAGTTCGCCGCATCCTGTGTTTCCGCAGGAGGGTCGTTGTTGCTGGTGGCTGCGTTGGCGACACGCTCGCTCGGCACCTGATTGAAATCCTCGACATTGATCGGGATTGCTGAACACTGATCGGGAAAGCAGGTTCTTGTGCGGGAAGTCTGAACTCCGGGAGGTGGCCGGGGATGGCGTCGCTGGCGGTGGTACGCGACATCCATTCGCCGCGGTTGTTGGACGCTGCGGATGCGGCGGCGGCGTTTCAGGAGGATCTGTTCGCGGAGTTCGTGCTGGCGCGCTCGGCGCATGGTGCGGCGGATGCGACGGTGCGCGCGGAGTTGGCGGCGGTGACGGAGTTTCTGGACTGGGCAGGCTGTTACGCGTGGGAGGTCCAGCCCGGGCACGGTGACCGGTTCCTGGCCGAGGCGCAGCGAGAACGGGCGGCCAAGACCCGGCAGATGAAGGCGGGACGGATCGCGACGTTCTATCGGTTCTTGGAGGTGCGCTACCAGGGCGAGATCCACCGCCTCACGGGTCGGGTGGTGACCTCGCCGATTGATGAGGTCAACCGGCCGAGAAGTACCGGTCCGTGCACGGTGCGGGTACCACCGTCGCCGGTCGAGTTGAGCGGGTTCTTCACCCGCTGGCGTGAGGCGTTGGCCGAGGCCCGCAAGTGGCGAACCGCCACCCGCAACTACGCGATGGCCCGGCTCGCCGCGGAGGTGGGGTTGCGGGCAAACGAATTGTGCGAGTTGGCTCTGGACGATCTGCATTTCGACCACGGCCCGCTGGGCAAGATCCACGTCCGGATGGGCAAAGGGTCGCGCGGATCAGGTCCACGGGAGCGGCTGGTGCCGATGCTAGGCATCGCCCGCACGCTGTTGACATGGTGGGTCGAAGACGTGCGCGGGGAATTCAGCGACGACTTCGAACGACCCCGCGCCGCGCTGTTCCCCTTCGAACGGGGCGGACGAGCTGACAAGGAAGCGTTCCGGGTGGCGGTCAGAGACGCCGCGGCTGAGCATCTGCGTGGACCGGTGCGCACGCTCACCCCGCATGTGTTGCGTCACGCCTGCGCGTCCAGGCTGTATGCCGACGGGCTGAGCCTGCTCGCCCTGCAACAGGCCCTCGGGCACCGATGGCTAACCACGACGGTTTCGTACGTCCACGTCGCCAGCGAAGCGATCGAGGCGGAGTACGCCCGAGCGGCCGAACGGGCCGCGGCCCGATTGACAGCCCGCTGAACAGGGAGGACACGAACTGATGCGATGGAACTTGCGGATGGTCGCCGCGCAGCGGGGTGTGTGGAAGGCCAGCGACTTGCGTCGAGCGCTGGCTGAGGCCGGACTCGAGCTGTCGGCCGGCAAGATGTCGCACCTGTGGTCGCAAACCCCGATCTCGATCCGTCTGGACGATCTGGACGTGATCTGCTCGGTGCTGGAGTGCGACCCCGCTGACCTGCTGATCCCCGAAGCCCAGGTCGCCGAGCCCGCTGGGCCGGCGGTGGACGCCGCCTCGGACGCGCCCACGGTTCGTCCCCGGCGGGGCAACAGAGGGCGTTCGGTGCCGCCGGTATGAATCGCCGCCCCCGGCTGATCACCTGCCCCGAATGTGGCCGGCACGTCCCGATCCACGCCCAGGGCCGTTGCGCAGGGTGCTATCAGCGGGCTCGCCGTCACTACGCGGTCTGCGACGTCTGCGGCGAGTACCGGCAAACCTACGGGCGCACCTGCCTGCGCTGCCAGAGCCGTCGTCGCGCGACCGGCGGGTGCTGCGCCAACTGCGGACGCAAGGTCGCACGGCTATGGACCGGGCGGTGCTCGTTCTGCGCCCACACCCCCTGGCAGGTCGGCAGCTGCGTCGACTGCTTCGCCTGGGCGGCCAGCATCGTCGATGAGCGTTGCCGCGCCTGCCGACAATTCATCGGCCGAAACGCCCAAGGGCACGTGTCGTTCCTGCCACCGGTCGCTGGCAGTCAACCGCGACGAACGCTGCCGGCTCTGCGCCACGGCCCGCCGAAACGCGCACCTGGACGGCGACCCCGACTGGGAAACCGAACCCGGCCAACGCCGGGGCATTCAATTGTTCCTCGGCGACAGCTTCTCAGCACCACCGCGCGCCGCACGGTTACGCCCAGCACCACCCGATCCCGAGGCCGCCGCGGTCCCGGCAGCCGGACAGCAGATGGAGCTGTTCAGCCTCCGCCCCGCTCCCGATCGCGCCGACGGCGCAGCCCGCACCTGGGCATCCTCACCCGCCGGTGCTGAGCTACTCGCAGCGGTGACCACCTTCGACCGGACACGGGGCTGGCCCGCCGCCACGACCCGCGGCGTTCAACGCGCCATCGCCCTGGTCGCGGTCACCAGCTCCCACTTCGACCCCAGCCCGGCGGTGCTGGCCGAGCTGCGGCGCCGCTACCTCCCGCTGCGGCGGCTGCGCGAGTTCCTCGCCGCCGCCGAACTCGGTCCCTTCCCACGCCAGATGCACCCCACCAGCCTCGTCAAGCACACCCTCGGCGAGCTGCCCGCCCCGATGGTCAAAGAACTGACCGCCTGGATCACCGCCCTGACCGGCGATGACAGCACGCACCGCCGAACCCGTCCTCACACGAGCTCCACCATCGACTCCTACCTTCGGGCCGTACGAGCGGCCGTGCAACAGTGGGCGCGGCACTATCCATCGCTGCGGCAGGTCACCGACGACGACGTCGACACCCACCTCGAGCCGCTCCGCGGATCGCGACGCACTCACACCGCAGTGGCGCTGCGGTCGCTGTTCGGCACACTCAAAGCCCACAAAATGATCTTCGCCGACCCCGCTCGCCACACCCGACCCGGCAACTATCCGCGCCGACCCGTCCTCGGCCTGGATGACGCCACCCGCACCGGCCTGCTGCCCAGCCTCGACCGCGCTGACCACCGCCTCGTGGTGCTGCTGGCCGCAGTCCACGCCCTGTCCCGCGCCGACATCGCCAAGCTCCGCCTCGACGACGTCGATCTACACGCTCACACCATCGTCATGCACGGCCACACCCGGCCACTAGACACCCTCACCCACGACCACCTCGTCGCCTGGCTGCACGAACGACGCCAGCGCTGGCCGAACACGGCTAACCCGCACCTGCTGATCACCACACAGTCGGCGCTCGGCCTCACATCAGTCTCGACCGCCTACTTCCAAGGGCTCCCCATACCGGTCGCCGATCTCCGAGCCGACCGGCTCCTCGGCCAAGCCCGCGACACCAGCGGCGACGTCCTCGCGCTCATGCACCTATTCGGCCTCAGCAGCCGCGGCGCCGCTCGATACTGCACCGAACTCGAACCCGACGTTCCGACGAACTTCCGTTAACCATCGTCCCGGACCCGCGCTCCCACCCCAAGTTCGCAGATAACGACCCTTCAGTAATCCGGAACTTCCGGCATTCAAGTCCTTCCGGATATCCAAGCACGACCTGCAGGCCAGACCGATCTACCACCACAACGCGACTCGATCGCCGCGCACCTGACCCTCGTGTTCGCCGCCCTCGCCATCTCCCGGTGGATCGAGGAGCGCACCGGCTGGTCAATCAAGAAGTTCGTCCGCACCACACGCCGCTACCGCACCATCCAGATCCAGGCCGGCAACCAAACCATCACCGCCGCCGACCCGCTACCCGACAACCTCCGCGACGCACTCGCGCAAATCCACCGTCGATCAGGTGCGCACTAATTTGCGCCAACTCGGGACCGGGTGGCCGCACTGAGCTGAAGCTGGCCGTCCGGTGCCGGTGCCGGTGCCGGTGCGGGCGGCTCGACGTGGGAGTGGGCTCAGGTGGGTTCCACCGATGTTCGCTGCGTGCTGAGGTTCGCATGTTCCGCCGCGGCGCGACCGGCCCCGTACCCGTCGGCATTTCCCGCCGAGAAAGACCGCTTGACGATCCGGCCGCTGAACAGTTCGCCGAAGAGGTCGGTTACCGCTTGCTCGCGGCGGGCGAACACCGGAACTAGCTGCGCGCCGGTAGCCGCGACGTTCTCCTCGGTGACCTCTCGCAGCCGCTCACCGATACGAGTGGCGTAGGCGATGAGGAACGAGTGCCGGAACGACCTCGTCCTGGACCGGCCTGTGCTGGTCACCTGCCGTCCTGTGCCCAGCATGGCGCGGGTGGCCTGAACCATGAGCGATGTGCTGAGCAGTTCTACGGCTTCCAGATCGGCGGTGTCGCCCAGTACGGTCACGAAGCCGAGCTTCTCGTAGCTGACCGTGCGGCAGTGGTTGGCCGAGGCTACCTCCGCGACCAGTAGCGATTTGGCGCCCACGTAGGGGGGCTCCAGCCAGATCCGGCTGGCAGTCGCTTCGGAGTTTTGGTGCGGGGCCTCTGCCATGGCCCGCTGGATCGAATGCCTGGCCATGAGTTCTTGGGCCTTGGCTGACAACGCCTCTGCTTCGTCGCTGAACGTGGTGGACTCCGCCTTGGCGAGAAGCGCGCGGATCTTGCCGAGCATCCTTTCGTCGATGCCGGATCTGTTTTGCTCTGCCGAGCCGGCGGCTACCCGTCCCGGTGGCGGGATGATGACCGGTAGGTTGCCCATGCTCATGAACAGGGCGACCAGCTCGACCATGGTGTTCACCATCACCCCGCGGTCGAGGCCGTGACGATCGGCCCACTGACTCGGGTGCGGCTGTTGCGGATCCCACCACTGAGCCGCCTCGAGTTCGTCGAGCTGCTCACGCCACCGGGGATGGATCGCGGCTGCCGAATACTGTGCGGCGTTGTCGGCGATGGTGTCGACGGCGAGGTTCGCCGCGAGGTCTGAGCGGTTCCGGCGGGCCATCTGGTAGACGTCCACCGGGAGCCAGCCGCGTGCCCAGAGCTGAGCCACCCAGGACCGGAGCACCCGCGTGATGGCGGCGTCAACGATTCGGGGCTGCTGTCCCAGCGAGCCGTTGAGCAGTGAGTCGGTGACGCGGCTGACCGCTGCGGTGTTGTGGCGGACTCGAAAGGCCGCCGCCGTCTCCAGCGCGTCGGCCGCGGCTCTGACGGATTCGGTATGGGGGCGTTCAGTCATGGACGGGGTTCTCCCAGAGTGGTTGTCACTGAGACAGGGGTCTGAGAGGTCTTGGACCATATGCGGACCGCGATCTCTGGGGCCATCTTGCCGAGCGCCGCCGACATTGAGCAGTGCCGAACGCACGATTGTGGATAACCGGGCCGCTCCGGGACGCCGTTCCTGTGGACAACGGGTCAGTTCGGATCCGGCTCTGGATCGGCTGCCAGACTCAATCCGTTCTTCAGCCGGGCGAATGTACGGTCGATCACCTCGTCGAGCGATTCGCGGTAGCCGGTGTCGTGCCAGTACGACAATGCGCGGACGAAAGCGGCCACGACCGCCGCGGTGACTACTTGGACCTCGAGGTCGGCCGACTCCCACCGGGTGTGCCGGGCAAGGATGTCGCGCAGCGCGACCTCCATCTCATCGGTCTGCCGGAGCATCTCGGCCCGGACGGCAGGCTCTTCCATCGTGTATCTCATGCGGCGCCGGATGACCTCCTGCTCCTCGCGTATCAGGTCGCGCAGGGACGAGGAGAGTGCGTTCTGGAGCGCGGTCATCACGTCTTGGTCGACCAGTTCACGTTCGAAGGCCTCGAACAGCATGGGGTCGTACTCGTCGTACAGGACGAGCTGTTCCTTGGTGCCGAAATACCGGTAAACCGAACTGGGGGAAACGTCCGCCTCGGCCGCGATGCGTTCGATGGTGACCTGCTGGTAACCCTGTGCATCGAACAGATCGAGAGCTGTCCGCTGAATATGGCGCATGGCCTCGAGCTTCTTTCGCTCGCGTCGACCCGGGACGTGTTTCATCGCGAGTGATAGTACAGCCGAGCCGTGGGGTGCGGACATCTTCCGGGCCCGCGGCGCGCGTGCCCGCGGATCTTTACGGCTTGCCGAGCACTTGAGTCCACCGGGTGTCGAGCAGGCCGCCGTGTGTGCCGACTCCGATGACGGTGAAATCGCAGTCGACGATCTTGGCCCGGGACTCCGAGTGTCGCGTCCAGCCTTTCACCACGGTCCGTCCACCGAGAATCCCGCGCGCGATGTTCTCCTCGACGGGTCCGTTGAAGCCGGCCTGGCGTGCCCGATCGGTGGGGTCGTGGCCGTCCGGATTCGTGTGTGAGTGGAACCGTTGCTTGCGCATGTCGGCACTGTGTGCCCGGGCGGCCTCGGTGAGGTGGGATTCGGGCCGCAAGTCCGGGCATCCCGCGTCGCGGCGGACCCGGTTGGTGGCATCGACGACGACCTGTTCGGCGCGGGTCAGCACCGGTGGCTCGGCCGTGGGCGTAGCCGTCGGACTCGACGATGGTGTGCGGGTTGGTGGTGGCGTGGGTGTGTACGGGTCGGTGGCCGTCGGGGTAGGCGACGGCGTGTGCGTGGGTGACGGCGTCGTTGTCGGAGTGGGCGACGGCGTGGCCGTGGGTGACGGCGTAGGTGTCGCGGTCTGACGCGGCGTCCGGTCAGGATCAGAGGGAGGCCGCCGAGGACCATCGCCGGTGCCGGAACCGGTGTCCGAACCTCCAGCCGGGTAGTCCGCGATCTCGTCCACCGATCCGTCCCGCTCGGCCGACCGGGAGGACGAGTCCTCAAGGCTGCGTTCGGCGGAGCCGGCGTCACTCCACGGTTGTGATGCCGGCGAACCGGGTGTGGACTCGGCCGAGGCCGCATCGGACTCGGCATCTCGACGGTCCGTCGCGCCGGGATCGTCGTCGCCCATCGTGACCATGGCGTCGCCGGACCCGGATTCACGACCTGCCTCGACGGTGCCTGACTCTCCAGACGGCTCGTACTCGCGCAGCGCTACATATGAGCTCACTACGATGGCGAGCGGCAACACCACCGCGGCTGTAAAACGTATACGTACTAAGAGCTGAGAGTTCCTACGATGGCGTGGATGCCGACTTTGCACTTTCCCCTACCCTTTCCGCGGTTTCCCGTGGACCCAAGTACGGGACGATACTGCACACAGCGCCCGGGAGCATATGGGCCGAGTGTCCCATTCTCGGTAACTAGACGCCCTATCTATGGTGATGATCGACATGTCATCTAAACATGCGACATATGTAGTTGCGGCGGCTATCGTGGACGATCTGGCTCACCCAGGGCGGCTGCTGGCCGCCCGCAGAACGTCGCCGCCCGCGTTGGCCGGGCAGTGGGAGTTTCCCGGCGGGAAGGTCGAGCCGGGAGAATCCGCGGTACAAGCACTACACCGCGAACTGAAGGAAGAGCTGGGCGTCCGTGTCCGGCTCGGGGGCGAGGTCCGAGGGCCTTCCGGCGACAGCTGGCCGCTCACTGGGTCGTTGAGGATGCGACTGTGGTGGGCGGTTGTGGTCGGTGGCACGCCCAGGGCGCTGCAGGACCACGACGAGGTCCGTTGGCTCGAACCGGGACGGTGGGAGGATCTGCCGTGGGTGCCGGCCGATATCCCGATCGTGCGGAGTCTGAACAGGTCCGCCACCTCCGCGCGCCCGAGTCCACCGATGGGTGGATGAGAGCAGGGCATCAGGGCATTACGCTGAGTGTCGTGTCGACACCACAAGAGCCGGCGGCTGAACACAACAAGCCTGCGATCCGTGCATCCGATCACGAACGACAGGCCGTGGTCGACCTGTTGTCCGAGCACACCACCACCGGCCGGCTCACGCTGGCCGAGCTGGAAGAACGCGTCGAAGCGGCGTATTCGGCCACCACTCGGGACGAGCTGGTGAAGCTGACCGCCGATCTTCCGGCGCCGAGCGCCACTCGCGCCCCCGAGGCCGCCCAGCCTCGCGTCTCGGGATCATCACGGAAAGTCACCAAGTGGATCTTCGGCATGATGGGCGGCAGCTCGAAGCGTGGCCGCTGGCGGGTGGCCGAGCGGGTGAGAGTCGTCGCCATCATGGGCGGTCATGACATCGATCTACGGGCGGCCGAGCTCGAGAGCGATGAGACCACCCTCGTCGTCATCAGCATCATGGGCGGTTCGGAGATATATGTGCCGGACACCGTCGAGGTCGACGTGGGCGGGTTCAGCCTGATGGGCGGCAGTGATGAGCGCGGGAGCGCCCGGCCACCCCGTCCGGGCGCGCCGCGCATCCGGGTACGCGTATTCGACCTCATGGGCGGCTCCACGGTCTGGAAGCTGCCGGACGAGGCCCGGGATGTCTCCTTGAAGGAAGCCCGGAAGATGGCGAAGAGACTCGGCTGAAGCTGACTACCCGGTGTCCACGGGCCGTTTCGCCTAACGGCGTGGTTCCTCGGCCTGGTCGTCGGGAGGTACCAGGCAGGCCCGCTCGAGGATCACGGCCGCAGCCGTGACCAGGACTGCCGCGCCCACCATCAGGCCGGCTCGCAGCAGCGCGTCGCGGCCCATCGGGCTCGCGAGATGGTCGGTCGCCAGCACCGACAACCCCACATAGCCGCCCACCAGGGCAGCGCCGAAGAACTCTGTGGCCTTGGCCAGTGCGAGGATTCGTGCCACCCGCAATGGGCCGAGATAACGGTCGTGGCGGCGTTCCTCGATCCATCCTCGTACGGCGCGTGCGCCGGCGAACATCATGCCCGCGAGGATCAGGACGAAGATCAGCAGCACGATCGGGACCAGCGGTAGCGCATCCGTCCGGTCGAGGACGAGCCGGCTGAGCGACCAGCCGATCGGCGCCGCGATGATCGCTACCCATCCGAGGGTGCTGATCTTTGTCTTCTGCATCACAGGTGGCGCGCCTGGCGCGTGGACGGCGACGGGATCATCTCACGTGCCCGTTACCCGAAACGGAGCTGCCGAAGCACGGTAGCCGAACCCGCGCGGCACTACGGACGTGGTGGTCCGTGGGGCCACGCGGGCTCTCCGTCGCCATCTGCGGCGCTCAGGCCGGCAACTCGAGCGCATCGTCGGTTCGCCGCACACCTGTCGCATCGACGGCCGAGTTCAGGTCGACAACCCGGCCCAGACCCGGCACGTCGAAGTCAGGGTCGACGTCCGCCCATGGCATCAGCACGAACGCACGCTCGGCCAGGCGAGGATGCGGCACCTTGAGGTCTTCGTCGTCCGCGGTGACATCACCCACGGCGAGGACGTCGACGTCCAGTGTCCGCGACCCGTCCGGCTCGTCTCTGGTGCGTCCGTAGGCGGTCTCGGTCGCCATCGCACGTTCGAGCATCGAACGAGCTGACAACGTGGTGTCGACCACCAGGACGGCGTTGAGAAAGCTGGGCTGCCCGGGCGGCCCACCGACCGGTTCTGTTTCGTAGACCGGAGAGACCGCCACCGGAACGATCTCCGGTGAATCGGTGAGCGCATCGACAGCGCCTTGGAGGAAGTCGAGCCGTTCGCCAAGATTGCTGCCGAGCGCGAAGGCCGCGCGACGCAGCGGGCGTAAGTCGCCCGTCAGCGTGTCGGCGTCGACCACGTTGGGATTGGGAACATTGCTCACGTGCGGGCCCTTCGAATAGTCACGGTCACGTCACCGACCGGCACCGTGGTGGGTGCTTCCGGTTTATGCACGGTTACTTCGACATCTTCCACCCGGTGATCTTCCAGGCAGACGTCGGCGATCCGCTGGGCAAGGGTTTCGACCAGCTTGACCGGCTCGCCTTCGACGACGTCGACGACGCGTTCGGCAAGGATGCCGTAGTCGACCGTATCGGACAATTCGTCGCTGGTCGCCGCCGGGCGAGTATCGACACTCAGCGCGATGTCCACCACGAACTGCTGGCCGTGCTCTTGCTCATGCGGAAACCAGCCATGGCGGCCCTGCGCGGCGATGGCGCGCAGCTCGATACGGTCAGGCACGAGACGACCCTAGCCGTAGGTGAGGGGGCGGCGCTGCCCCTGGGTGAGTGGATTCGGCCACTTCCGGCCTTGCCCAGTGTCGACGCGGCCTGATTTCGCATGGTCGTGTACGCGAATGACCGCCCCGTCACCTGGTCCGGAGCCGTTCAGTGTGCTTCGGCGCCGAGGCGGGCGGCCACCAGTACGGCGTCCATGTTCGCGGGCACCTCGTGTACCCGAATGCACCACGCCCCGTCGAGGGCGATGGTGGTGGTCAGAGCGGCGGTGGCGGCGTCGCGCTGGGCAGGTGCGCGGCGGGCGCCGGTGTGTGGATCCGCGAGGAGCTCGCCCAGGAACGTCTTCCGCGAGGCCGCGACGAGCACGGGAAAGCCAGCGGCGACGATCTCGGGCATCCGGGCCAGGATCGACCAATTGTGCTCCCACGTCTTGGCGAAACCCAGTCCGGGATCGATCACGACGCGACCGGGGTCCACGCCGGCGGCGACGGCTGCGTCGATGCGGGGCCGGAGTTCCGCTATGAGTTCGGTGACGACGTCGTCGTAGTCGGCATGCTCCTGCATATGGCTGGCGTGGCCACGCCAGTGCATCAGGACGACGGGGGCCCGGGCGTCGGCCACCACCCGCAGCAGGTCTCGATCGGCGAGCCCGCCGGACACGTCGTTGACCATATGTGCCCCGGCCACGAGTGCCTGATGGGCCACTTCGGCCCGCATGGTGTCCACCGACACAGTGACGCCGGCAGCCGCGAGCTCGCGCACGACCGGCACCACCCGGCGGAGCTCTTCCTCTGCCGGCGGGCGTTCAGCGCCGGGGCGGGTCGACTCGCCACCGACGTCGACGATGTCGGCGCCCTGCGCGGCGAGGCGCAGGCCGTGGTTGATCGCGCCTTCGGCATCGAACCACAGCCCGCCGTCGGAGAACGAGTCCGGAGTGACGTTGACCACGCCCATGATGAGGCACCGCGACGGCTGTGGTAGGCCGGTTACGTGGGCGGCTGGTCGGCCGGGCCGGTGCGTGATGGTCACAGCTCCAGGCTACGCGTCAGCTGTCCAACTGACGTGATACCCGCGACCACGTCATTCAGCTGGCGCCGGGACGCGGATCTCACCGCGGGCCGCCGCGAGGGCGATGTCCGTGCGGTGGTGGCTACCCTCGAGCTCGATCCTGGCCATACCCGCATAGGCATGTTGCCTGGCGGCGTCCAGGTTCTCCCCGGTGGCCGTGACGGACAGCACCCGGCCACCACTGGAGACGATCTGCCCTGACGAATCGGTCCGGGTGCCCGCGTGCAGCACGTCGGTCTGCGGGAGGGCGGCGGCCTCGTCCAACCCATGCACCGGGTCGCCCTTCCGAGGCGCTTGCGGATAGCCGTGCGCGGCGAGGACGACGCTGACGGCTGCACCGCTGTCCCACCGTGGGCCCGGGTGCTCCGCCAGCGTGCCGGTGGCGGCCGCGAGCAGGAGCCCACCGAGTCCGGAGCGGAGAAGGGCGAACACCGGCTGGATGTCCGGGTCCCCGAAACGGGCGTTGAACTCGACGACGCGGATACCTCGCGACGTGACTGCCAGTCCGGTGTACAGAGCACCCACAAAAGGAGTGCCGCGGTTGCGCATCTCGTCGACAGTTGGGACGACCACCCGCGCGAGCACGTCGTCGACGAAATCGTCGGCGACCCATGGCAACGGCGAGTACGCACCCATCCCACCGGTGTTGGGTCCGGCATCGCCGTCGTAGGCCCGCTTGAAATCCTGCGCCGGCGGCAGCGGCACCACCGTGTGCCCGTCGGTGACGCAGAAGAGCGACACCTCCGGCCCGTCCAGGAACTCCTCGATCACGACCTTTTCGCATGCCTGCGCGTGCGCCAGCGCGGCTGCGCGGTCGTTGGTGACCACAACCCCCTTGCCCGCCGCGAGGCCGTCGTCCTTCACGACGTACGGAGCGCCGAAGCGATCCAGCGCGGCCTCGGCCTCGGCCGGTGTCTCGCACACGACGGCCATGGCTGTGGGAACGCCGGCTGCGGCCATAATGCTCTTCGCGAAGGCCTTCGAACCTTCGAGCCGTGCGGCCAGCGCCGAAGGGCCGAAACAGGGGATCTCGCGAGCGCGGACCGCGTCGGCGACGCCGTTGACCAACGGTGCCTCTGGCCCGACGATCACCAGCTCGGCGCCGAGGCGGACGGCCAGATCTGCCACGGCTGCGCCGCTCAGGATGTCTACGTGGTGGACCGTCGCCTCTGCCGCCATGCCGGGGTTGCCCGGGGCGGCGTGGATCTCGGAGACGTCTGGATCGTGGTGAAGGCGACGGACAATCGCGTGTTCGCGGCCGCCGGAACCTATGACAAGGGCTCTCACACGCCAGGAGCCTAGCGCTCCGGGGCGTAGGCGAGCGTGGGGGGAAGGGCCGCGAAGTGTTCCGCGGGCCTCGCTTCTGTGCGGGAAAAGCGTCGCACAGAAGCTCGTAAAGCGCCCGCGGAACACTTCCCGCCCCTTCCCGCTTGGTCCGCCCTGTGCTGCGCGGCTCCTGGCGTGAGGTGGCGAAGCAATCGGTGATCGTGAGCGGATTTTGGTCGTCAACGGGTCCGGTATGCGGGATTTGTCGCCTAGATTCACGACCAAAATCCGCTCACGATCACCGGTGGTCGAGTGCGGGAAGGGCCGGGGTGAAGGGCCTTGGGAGGCAGCGGGGGCGTGCCGTTCATGTGGGTTTATGTCACAGGAGACCGGTATGATCGTGGAGCGTGACAGGTGATGGAAGATGGATCGATCTGGTCGGCGCGGTCAATGTTCGTGATCTCGGCGGCTTGCCCACACACGACGGCAAAACCACGAAATTCGGGCAGGTGCTCCGCGCGGACAACCTGCAAGATCTGACCGAGGCGGATATCGCCCATCTGCTCGACGGCCTCCGGCTGACCGACGTTGTGGACCTCCGCAGCGGTGCCGAGATCGAGCTCGAGGGGCCCGGTCCGCTCACCGCCCGGCGGGACGTGACCATCCATCACATGCCCATGCTCGCCGAGCCCGAGCCGGAAACCGGCGTCGATGGCGAGGCAGTCTTGCCTTGGGCGCAGCGTGACGGCGAAGAAGAGCGTCCGTGGCTGCCGCCGGGTGAGTTCTACCTCAGCACGCTCAAGCAGCGGCCGGGCACGGTCCTCAGCGCGTTGCGTGTAGTGGCGTCGAGCCCGGGTGCTGCCCTGGCCCACTGCGCCGCGGGTAAGGACCGTACGGGCATCCTCGTCGCCTTGACGCTCACCGCGGTGGGGGTGCCGGACGAGGCCATCGTCGAGGACTATGCCCTGTCCAACTCTCGTATCGAGAAGATCATCGACCGTCTCAAGAAGACGCCCACATACGCCGAAGACCTTGACAGCCGGCCGATGAGCAGCCATTTCGCTCTACCCGAGACCATGCGCGACTTCCTCGATCTGGCTCATGAACACTTCGGCGGGCTCGGTGAGTGGCTGACCAGCCACGGCTGGACGGCAGACGACACCGAGGTCCTGCGCCGCCGGCTGGTCGCCTGAGAGTGATCTCAACTCCGGGTCGCGGCCTGCCATTGGCCATGATGGACGACGTCCTCCAGGCCGCGCCTGCCGCGTTTCAGTGAGGGGGAACGTCGGTCTGGCGCTCGCCATCCGATGGTGATCGCACCGATGGGCGCGTATTCCCCGGGTATGCCGAATTCCGCGCGAAAACTCGGAATCCGCTCCGGCGGGATACCGAAGAAACACGCACCCAGGCCCTCGTCCACGACCGTCAGCAACATCAGCAGGCTGGCCATGCCGGTGTCGATGTCCCAGTACGGCGCCGGCCATCGAGACTCATCCAGGTCGGTCCAGCCTTTGTCCGGTGCGGCATAGCGCTCGAGATACGCCTGCTTGTTCGACATCGGGACGATGATCACCGGGGCTCGCCGCATGCCCTCCGACCAGGGATCGGTTCCGCCGCCCGGTGCCGTCGTGGCGGACCAGAAACGGGTGACGTCGGCAGTGGCATCGAGCCGCAAGAAAGCCCAGCCCTGGCTGAAACCCGCACTGGGGGCGTGCAGCGCGTTGGTCAGGACCCGATCGATGATGGCGGGGTCGACCGGGCGGTCCGCATAGTTGCGGACCATGCGCCGCCGCCGGACGACGTCAGCGAATTCCACGCGTTGCTCCTGATGGTTCTCGCGTGGCTATTCGGCGTCGAGATCACGTTCGAGCAGTGCGACCAGTGCGTCGAGCGCCTCGTCCGCGCGGTCTCCGTCGGCGGACAGGATGACTTGATCACCCTGTTCGACACCGAGCGTCATGATCGACAGGATGCTCGACGCGTCGACGGGTTCGCCGTCGGGCTTGCGGATGGTGACCTTGACCGGCTGCTCTGCCGCGGCCTTGACGAATACGGCCGCGGGCCGGGCGTGCAAACCAGACTGGCTGGCAACGGCGGTAGTGCGCTCTGGCACGGCTCTCCCCCAACATCGTGATGGTGTCCCTCCAGAGGGTAGCGCGTGCGCGTGATTGAAGCCCGTTCGTCCCCCGTCACTGACAAGGTGGTTGCCCACCTCGCGTATGAAGGCCGTGACGGTGGATACTGGCTGTGAGACTTCTCGCCTCCCGAAGCCGCGGGGTGAGAGCGGACCGGTGTCCGTCGCAGTCGTCCACATCGAATGGAGCACCTATGCCGATTGCCACCCCTGATACCTATGCGGAGATGATCGCACGCGCCAAGGCTGGCCGGTTCGCGTATCCCGCTATCAACGTCTCGTCCACGCAGACGCTGAACGCCGCTCTGCGCGGGTTCGCCGATGCCGAGAGCGACGGCATCATCCAGGTCTCGACGGGCGGTGCCGAGTATCTGTCCGGGCCGACGGTCAAGGACCGGGTGCGTGGCGCCGTGGCCTTCGCCGCGTTCGCGCACGAGGCGGCCAAGAGCTATGACGTCCAGATCGCCCTGCACACGGACCACGCACCCGTCGATGCCGTCGAGAACTGGGTCAAGCCGTTGCTGGCCGCGTCCACCGAGCGGGTCAAGAGTGGTGGTGACCCCCTCTTCGGCTCGCACATGTGGGATGGCTCGGCCGTGCCGCTCGAGGAGAACCTCAAGCTCGCCGAAGAGTTGCTGGCGCTGTCCGCTGAAGCCAAGACACTTCTCGAGATCGAGGTCGGTGTGGTCGGCGGCGAGGAAGACGGCGTCGCGCACGAGATCAACGACAAGCTCTACACCACCGTCGAGGACGGCCTGGCTACCGCCGCTGCCCTGGGCACAGGTGAGAAGGGCACCTACCTGACCGCGCTGACGTTCGGCAACGTTCACGGCGTCTACAAGCCGGGCAATGTCAAGCTGCGCCCGGAGATCCTGCGCGACATCCAGCAGGCTGTCGGTGAGAAGTACGGCAAGGAGAAGCCGTTCAACCTGGTGTTCCACGGCGGCTCGGGATCCACCGCCGAGGAAGTCGCCGCGGCTGTCGACTACGGCGTGGTGAAGATGAACATCGACACTGACACGCAGTACGCGTTCACCCGCCCGGTCGTGGAGCACATGTTCAAGAACTATGACGGTGTGCTCAAGATCGACGGCGAGGTCGGCAACAAGAAGGCCTACGACCCCCGTGCGTGGGGCAAGGCCGCCGAGGCCGGCATGGCGGAGCGTATTGTCGAGGCCTGCCAGTGGCTGCGTTCCGCAGGTCAGAGGATGCGTTGATGACCGGCGAGAACCTCTTCGCGGGCCCTCCGGAGACACATTTGCCGGATGATCCAGCGGCCCGGGAGGCGCTCGAGGCGGGCATCGACCCCGCGACGGTAGCGGCGTCGCACCCGTCCTATCCGATGGCGTGGGCGCTGCTCGCTGATCGCGCCTTCGAGGCCGGAGACGCGGTGTCCTCGTATGCGTTTGCCCGTACCGGTTACCACCGCGGCCTCGATCAGCTTCGGCGAGCGGGCTGGAAGGGCCATGGACCCGTTCCCTGGGAACACGGCCCGAACCAGGGCTTCCTTCGGGCGCTGCATGCGCTCGGCAGGGCCGCGGAGTCGATCGGCGAGGCCGACGAGGCGGAGCGGTGTGCGCAGTTTCTCCGAGATTCGAGTCCGGCCGCGGTAGAGGCGTTGTCTTAGTCTGAGCCGCCGGTAGCGGGGGCTCGGCGTCACGATGGATGGCACCAAGCCCCCCACCGTCAGCGGAGAACGGCGGAATCGCCCCCTGCTGCGATTCCGACTCTCCACCTGGCACACATCATGCCGAATTCTGTGGCCGGGCGCATGAAATCCGTCGGTTCCGGCGGCCGCGGGTCTTCTTCCGGCAGGTCTTCCGGTAACCTCCTGTCGGCCATGTTTTTGTGAGAAGGGGGAGCACCCCGTATGCCCGCGATAGTGCTCGTCGGCGCCCAATGGGGTGACGAAGGCAAGGGGAAGGCGACCGATCTGCTTGGCGGGTCGGTCGACTACGTCGTCAAGTTCAACGGCGGCAACAACGCCGGCCACACGGTGGTGATCGGGAACGAGACGTATGCGTTGCACCTGTTGCCGTCTGGCATCCTCTCGCCAGGTGTGGTGCCCGTCATCGGCAACGGCGTCGTGGTCGATCTCGGTGTCCTGTTCGACGAGATCGACGCGCTCGAGGCTCGTGGGGTGGACACCTCGGCGCTCATTGTCAGCGCCAACGCCCACCTGCTTCCGCCGTACAACCGCACGCTCGACAAGGTGGTCGAGCGATTCCTCGGCAGCCGCCGCATCGGCACCACTGGTCGCGGGGTGGGCCCCACCTACGCGGACAAGATGTCCCGCGTCGGGCTGCGGGTCCAGGACCTCTTCGACGAGAAGATCCTCCGGCAGAAGGTCGAGGGCGCGCTTGTCCAGAAGAACCAACTGCTGGTCAAGGTTTTCAACCGGCGAGCCGTCACGGTCGACGAGATCGTCGACGAGCTGCTGAGCTATGCTGATCGGCTGCGGCCTATGGTGCGGGATACCAGCCTGCTGCTGGCCAAGGCGCTCGACAACGGTGACAACGTCGTTCTCGAAGGCGGGCAGGCCACCCTGCTCGACGTAGACCACGGCACCTATCCGTTCGTCACGTCGTCCAATCCCACCTCCGGCGGAGCATGCACGGGTGCGGGCATCCCGCCGACGCGTATCGACAGTGTCATCACTGTGATGAAGGCTTACACGACCCGGGTCGGCGAAGGTCCGTTCCCCACCGAACTCACCAACGAAGACGGCGTCCGGCTGCGCAAGGAAGGCGGCGAGTTCGGTGTCACCACCGGCCGGCCCCGGCGATGTGGCTGGCTGGACACCGTGATCGGCCGCTACGCGGTCCGGATCAACGGGACCACGGACTTCGTGCTGACCAAACTCGACGTGCTCAGCGGATGGGATCAGATCCCGGTGTGTGTGGCCTACGACGTCGATGGTGTCCGGCACGACGAGATGCCCATGACCCAGACGGATTTTCACCACGCCACCCCCATCTACGAGTATTTCGACGGTTGGGACGGCGACATCTCCGGTGCCCGGAAGATGTCCGACCTGCCGAGCGCCGCACGCCGTTATGTCGAGGCTGTCGAGGAGATGTGCGGCGCCCCTATCTCGGCGGTGGGCGTAGGCCCGGGTCGCGAGTCCATCATCGCCGTGCGAGACCTGATCCGGTAGGCACCAGTGTTCATGATCATCGGTTAGGTGCTGTGCCGGATGACCAGTTCAGTCGGTAACACGACGGCCTCGACCGGCTCCCCGCCGAGCAGCCGCAGCAGAAGGCGGGCCAACGTGTGGCCGATCTCCTCGATCGGCTGGCGCACGGTGGTCAGCGGGGGGTCCGTGTAACGGGCCAGCTCGATATCGTCGAACCCCACGACGGCCACATCAGCCGGTACCCGCCGACCGGCCTCGCGCAAGGCCCGCAAAGCGCCATGTGCCATCAGGTCGGAGGCGACGAAGACGGCGTCGAGCCGCGGATCGTCGGCGAGCAGCTGACGCATCGCGGCCTCGCCGGACTCCCGGGTGAAGTCGCCCACCGCGACGATGGACCGGCGGTCCGACGCGCCCAGTACCTGCCGGTAGGCATCGAGGCGGGCGATTCCGGCGACCATGTCCTGCGGTCCGGCGATGGTCGCGATCCGTCGCCGTCCGCTGGAGAGCAGATGCTCGATGGCCGCGACCACGCCGGCTTCGTGGTCGACGTCGACATAGGGCACCGTAGAGCGGCTCAGCGGCCGGCCACTGCAGACGACCGGGACACCGTGGCTGGCCAGCATCTCCGGCAGGGGGTCGGCACCGTGCATTGAGGCGAACAGGACACCGTCCACATGGCCGCCGGTGGCATACCGTTTGGCGCGCTCGTGGGCGGCTGCCGAGCCCAGGAGCATCAGGACGAGCTGTTTGTCCGCCGCCTCGAGTTCCTGGCTCACGCCCCGGATGACGCCGGGAAAGAACTGGTCGTCGGAGAAGACGCGGGTGGTGGTCTCAGGTAGTAACAATGCGATCGAATCGGTGCGCTGGGTGACGAGGCTGCGGGCCGCCAGGTTCGGCACGTAGCCGAGCTCGGCGACGGCCCGGTGGACCGCTTCCCGGATTGACTCGGCAACCGTCGTGGATCCGTTGACCACCCGGGAGACGGTAGCCCGGGACACGCCGGCGCGTGAGGCGACCTGCTCGAGTGTGGGGCGGCTCATGGCGTGGCCGGCAGGCCGTGCCGAGCGATGACCTGTTGATACCAGCGGGCGCTGTCTTTCGGCACCCGGGCCTGGGTCGGGTAGTCCACGTAGACGATGCCGAACCGTTTGCGGTACCCCTCGGCCCACTCGAAGTTGTCGAGGAATGACCACACAAGATATCCGCGCACGTCGGCGCCGCCGGAGATCGCTGCGTGCACCGCCCGCAGGTGCCCGTCGAGGTATCGGATGCGGTCGGCGTCCGCGACCCGGCCGGTGGCGACGTCGAGGTGGTCGTCGAAGGCAGCGCCGTTCTCGGTGATCCAGATCGGCACCGTTGGATAGTCAGCCGCCAGCCGGGTCAGGAGTGTGGTGAGGCTGGCGGGTTCTATCGGCCAGCCCATCGAGGTGACCGGCCCTGGCACGGGCGGGAACGCCACGCCTTCGCTGCCGGGATAGGCACCGGCGGCGGGGCTGTCTCCACGGGCAGCGACGACGGTGGGTGCGTAGTAGTTGATGCCGAGCAGGTCGATGGGTGTGGCGATGACGCCGGCGTCAGTATCACGCAGCCAGTCCGCGGTGCCGAAACGCCGGGCAACCTCCAGAACGTCGGCGGGATACTCACGCCCGAACAGCGGGTCGAGGAAGACGCGGTTGTGCAGCCCGTCGATCAGCTGTGTCGCTGCTGTGTCGGCCGCCGACGCCGGATCGGCCGGGCGCACCACGGCTGGATTGAGCGTGATGCCCACGCGGTTCGCACCGCCTGCGCGCAGCGCTTCGGTCGCCAGGCCGTGACCGAGCATCAGGTGGTATGCCGCGGCGAACGACGCGGCCGGATCCTGACGCCCGGGAGCGTGCACCCCAGCGGCGTAACCGAGGAAGGCGGCGCACCATGGCTCGTTCAGCGTGATCCAGGTGCTGATCCGATCGCCGAGGCGGGCGTGTACCGCGGCGGCATACTCGGCGAAGCGATACGCGGTGTCGCGTGTTGCCCATCCACCGGCGTCTTCGAGGCTTTGCGGGAGATCCCAGTGATAGAGAGTGGCAACGGGGTCGATGTCGCGGTCGATCAGGGTGTCGGTGAGGCGGTCGTAGAAGTCGAGGCCGGCGGGGTTCACCGGGCCGATGCCGTCGGGTCGGATCCGGGGCCAGGAGATCGAGAACCGGTACACACCAAGGCCCAGGCCGGCCATGGTCGCCACGTCCTGTTCATAGCGGTGGTAGTGGTCACAGGCGACGTCGCCGGTGTCTCCGGCATGGACCTTGCCAGGGGTATGGCTGAACGTGTCCCAGATGGACCGGCCGCGGCCGTCCTCCGCTGCGGCGCCTTCGATCTGGTAGGCGGCGGTAGCCGCGCCCCAGACGAACCCCGGGGGGAACGAGACCGCAGCTTCTGGGGCGGCCTGTTCCATAGCCTGTGTACTCATCCTTTGACCGCTCCTTGCATGATGCCACCGATGATCTGTTTTCCGAGCACGACGAAGACCACCAGCAGCGGCAGTGTGGCCAGCAAAGTCCCCGTTAATACTAAAGAGAAGTCCGTGACGTAGCCGCTGCGCAGGTTCGACAGCGCCACCTGCACGGTGTAGTTGTCCGGCGACGACAACACGATCAACGGCCAGAAGTAATCGTTCCACGCCGTGAGGAAGGTCAACATGCCCAGGACCGCCGCTGCCGGCCGGGCGATGGGCAGTACGACGTGCCAGAACAGCCGGTGGGTGGCGGCGCCGTCGATCCGCCCGGCCTCCAGCAGTTCGGTGGGCAGCGCTTCGCGCAGGTACTGCGTCATGAAGAAGACGCCGAAGGCGTTCACCAGGGCGGGCATGATCACGGCTTGCAGCGAGTCGGTCCAGCCGAACTGATTCATCAGCAGGTACAGGGGGACGATCCCGAGTTGTGTCGGCACCATCATGGTCGCGACGACGACAACGAGCAGTGCCGTGCGGCCTTTGAAGCGGAGTTTGGCGAAGGCGAATCCGGCCAGCGTGGAGAACAGCACGACGGAAGCGGTGATGGTCCCGGCGACGATCACCGAGTTCACCATGGCTGCGCCGAAGGGCACGGTGTCGAACACCCGCCGGACGTTGTCCACCAGGTTGGCGCCTGGAAGCAGGGGCGGCGGAATCCGGCCGAGGGCGGAGTTGTCCTGTGATGCGACGACGAAGCTGAAGTAGAGCGGGAAGGCGGAGAAGAACATCACCGCCAGGAGCGTCAGATATGTGAGCCGGCCGGGCCGCAGCCGATGTGACAGGGTGCGGACGGGGCGGTGTGATCGTCGGCCGATCCGCGGGGCGGGGCCGGCTTCACCACCTTTGACGAGCTGCATAGTCATGAGCTGCTCCTGATCCGGCGCACCAACAGGTAGTTCAGCACGGCGATGACGACGATGATCACGAACATCACCCATGCCGTCGCTGAGGCGTACCCGAATTGGAAGCCGCGGTTGAAGCCGTGTTCGTACAGATAAAGCGTGAGCGTCTGGAACTGGCGCGACGATCCGCCGGTGACCGTGTCATAGCCGCCACCGGCGAACAGCTGTGGCTCGGCGAAGACTTGAAGGCCATAGATGGTGGAGACGATCACGGTGAAGATGACAGTCGGACGGATCATCGGGATGGTGATGCTGCGCAGCTGACGGATCGACGACGCGCCGTCGAGCGTCGCCGATTCGTACATGTCGCGCGGGATCGCCTGCATCGCCGCCAGATAGATCAGCGCGTTGTATCCGGTCCACTTCCAGATGATCATCACGGCGATCGCGATGTGCGACGACGCGACCCCGGCCTGCCAGTCGATCCGGCCGGCCCCGAGTGACTCGAGTACCCAGTTGATGACCCCGAAGTCACGGCCGAACAACTGGCTGAAGATCACGGCGACGGCGACGACGGAGGCGACGTTCGGCAGCAACATGCCCATCTGAAAGAACGTGCGTCCACGCAGGCGCATCGTGAGTAGATGCGCCATCAGCAAAGCCAGGAGGAGTTGCGGCACGGTCCCGAGAACGAGGATGGAAACGGTGTTGCGTAGTGCGTTCCAGAAGTACGGATCCCCCAGGAGACGCTGGTAGTTGTCCAGCCCCGCGAAGGTGTGTTCGTCGGAGAGCAGGCTCCAGTCGTGCAGCGACACCCAAGCGGTGTAGCCAAGCGGAAACAAGCCGAACGCGGCGAACAGCACGAAGAACGGGGCGATGTACAGGTAGGGCGAGGCTTTGACGTCCCACCTGTACAGCCGGCTTCGGGTGGAGGAGTTCACGATTGCCGAACTAGGCCAGCGACTCGAGGTCGGACAGCACCTGTGTCCACGCCTCGTCCGGTGTCTGGGCGCCTTCCTCGATCCGTCCCAGCCCTTGGCCGATGATCGTCAGCACATCGCCCTGCAGCGGACCCTGATACTGCGGCTGGACCAGCTGCGCCGCCTCGGTGAAGATCTGTCCGATCGGGGCGTCGTTGAAGTACTCCTTGCTGAACTGGGTCAGTTCCTCGTCGTCGTACAGCTCCGGAGTGGATGGGAAGTTGCCCGTCTCCTGGAAGACCTTGAGTTGCTGCTCCGGTGCGGTCAGCCATTCGATCAGGTCGTAGGCAGCCTCGGGGTTCTCCCCCTGTGCTGGCAGGACGAGGTGGGCGCCACCCATGTTTCCGGCTCCACCGGGCACGGAGGCGACGTCCCACAGCCCTTCGGCATCGGGTGCGCTGCCTTCGATGTACGCGGTCATCCATGCCGGGCAGATGATGGTGGCGAAGGTGCCTTGACCGAATGCGGCGGTCCATTCTGGTGTCCAAGCGGTGAGCTGGTTGGACATACCTGCCTCGATGGCCTCCACCGCGAGATCCCAGGCGTGTTTGACGTGGTCGCTTGTCGCCACGATCAGGTTGTCGTCCGAGTCGTAGACGCCGACGGGCGCCTGCTCGATCATGGCGCGGAACATGTTGCCGGAGCTCTCGAAGAAGTACTTGCCATCAGCCGCGGCCATGAATTCTTGTCCGGTCGCGACATAGTCTTCCCAGGTTGGCCATAGCTGAGAGACTTCGTCGCGGTCCGTGGGGAGGCCGGCTTCGTTGAACAGATCTGTCCGATAGCACATGGCCATGCCTCCGACGTCGGTACCTAGACCGATGAGGGCCGAGTCGTCGCGGGCCAGCGCTTGCTGCCATTTCCAATCCAGCCAACGGTCCTCGAGTTGGTCCGCGCCCAGATCGAGCAAGTTGTGGAAGCGGTCCGGGGTAGCAGTGAACTGGCTGATGAAGCCGACCTCTACCGCTTCGATGTCGGCCGTGCCCGAGCCTGTGGCCAGGCGTTGGGTCAAGTTGGTGTGGTGGTCGCTGAACTCGGCGATGCGTTCCTCGATGGTGATGCCGGGGTGTGCCGCCTCGTACTCGGCGTAGAGCGGTTCGAAGCCGAAATCGCCGAACAGGCCAATGGTCAGGGTGATCGCCTCGCCGTCAGATCCGGCGTTCGAGGCGGCGTCGGGCTCATCGCTGGAGCTGCAGGCGGTGAGGCAGAAAAGTCCGGCCGCAAGCCCGGCGGCAAGGAATCGGCGGGTGTGGATGGCGCGCATCTCGTCCTCCCTGGAGGTTGTTGAGCGATCTGAAGAGAGCGCTCTCACACGAGAGTGTTTCGCTATGTGATGTATGTCAATAGTGCACGTCACCTACGTTACCTATGTGTGACTCTTGTGGAGAGCGCTCTCTGACCTCGCTGCCGTGCTGCGCCCGGCGTGCTGGCGACGATTGCTGAATCAGGCGAGGGTGGAGCGAGCCATCGTGAGGCCCGTGGGAGACTCGTGGAGCACGTGGAAGCCGAGGTGCCGGTAGAAGCCGATCGCGTTGGTGTTGGTGGCGCCGACGCCGAGGTGGACGCCGGGCGAGCCGGCCGCGTGCAAGGCGTCCAGCAGTCGCTTCATGAGTACCCGGCCCATCCCCTGGCCCTGGGTGCGGGGTAGCAGGTCGATGTGCAGGTGTGACGGATACTCGGCGGCGACGTCGGCCGCCGCCGTATGCGGATGGTGGATCAGATGGACGAACCGCGATTCGGTGGCCTCTGCGGAAAACGAGCCGAGCGGATACCTGCTGCGCAAATTGGGCCACCATCGCGATTCACAGACCTTCTCGAAGGCCCGGGTGTCCTTGGCGCCCAGCACGTAACCGGCGACGCCGTCGTCGTCCTCGACGACGAATGCCACGTCTGCTTCGAACTCGATATACGGCCCCACGTAGATTTCGCCGAGGATGCGCCGGTCGGTGAACGCGTCTTCGCCACCGGGCCCGGTCTTCAGGCAGATCTCATAAAGAGCGTCGTCATCACCGGGTTGGTACGGGCGCACGTTCATGTCACCTGAAACTATCGGCCGGGTTGTCTTCCGCGCAAAGTCCGATGACGCGGCCTACCGGCCGCGCTCACGCTGCACGAGTGCGTTGAGGAGCCCGGCCGCGGTCGCGGCGTCGTCGACGACCACGACCAGCCGGCGCCCGCTGACCCGCTCGAGCACGATGGCCTCGCCGCCGCGCATCACGAATCCGCTGGCGCCCCGGTATGGGCCGAACGCGGCGATCCGGAAGCCGTACCCGCCGAAGTGCCGGATCGGGTTCACTGTGGCGGTTTTGGCATGGTCGATCTCATCGAGAGCGGTATTGAACTTCGGCCATCCCACCGCGCTGGTGATGGTCAGGCCGCGCTGATCGATGGTGACCCGGATCGAGAGCATTAATGCGACCAGCGCGAAGAGCAGAACAGTGAGGATCAGCACAAGCCACAGGCCGGTCGCCGCGGTCACCACGCCGGTGAACCCCGCGACGAGGGCGAGGAGCATCACGACGTTGCTCCCAGCTGCCACTGACTGAGTCCACGTGACCAGTTCCGATGAGCCGAGTGACAGCGCGGGTGCGTCTTCCGGTAGGTCGTCCACGGGCCGGCCCCAGCGCGGAATGATCGCCACGGCGACCACGGCGATCCCAACTCCGGCGGCTATCCCGCCGACTATGGCGCCGGCATCGAGGCTGGCCTCCGCGGCGGCGGTCAGGCCACGCTGTCCGGCGATCAGCACGACCATCATCACGGTGACGAACGCGGCTGTGCCGGACGTGGTGCCGGCGATGACTCGGGCGAGCGAGGCATCCATCTGCCCGGCCATGGTCACCGCCGCACCGACCACCGCGAACAAGGCGCAGAAGCCGGCGATCAGAAGGGCGGTCTCGGTGACTCCGGCGAAGCCGTCGGCGTCGCCGCGGACGGCCCAGTGGATGGCGATCTCGGCGGGCAAGTCGTCGCGCCAGCTCATCACGAGAATCGCGCCGACGATACCGACACTCAGCGGCAGAGCGGCTGTGGCCAGCAGGATTCGCGCTGTGGGCCGTGGTCGTTCACCCGCGTGGCGCGTGTCGATCATGGTGTCTCCTATGTGGTTCTGGTGTGGCTTGTCACGCCGGCGGTTGTTCCGGGTATTCGGCTGTGATCAGTTCGATCAGTTCGTCACGGGTGAGCCCGAATCGCCGCGCCTGGCTCACCAGCTCGGCGACGGCCTCGCGCAAGCTGGCGAGGCCTTCGCTCGCCTGCTCGGTCAGCACGGCGCCGCGACCGCGCCGGAGCTCTATCAGCCCTTCGTCCCGCAACTGCTGATAGCCCCGGAGTGCGGTGTGCATATTCACGCCGAGTGACTCCGCAAGTTCGCGGGCGCCGGGCAGCCTCTCGCCGGGACGGAGCTCGCCCCGGGCTGCCGCGCCGCGCACGGCAGCGGCAAGCTGCGCGAACAACGGCACGGGCGAACTCGGGTCTAGGCGGATGAGCATGCAACTTAGTCTATTGTTCTAGCGTTAATAGAACAAGTTGAGTGCCTGGTCCGACCGTTGACGGAGATGCCATCCCAGCGGAATCCGGCGACCGTCCCTGCGGTACCGTCGCCGCATGGCTGATCGTGAACGCCCGTCCCCGCCGGTGGCCAAACGGGTGCCGCACACACGCACGTTCCACGGCGACACCGTCGACGACGAGTACGCGTGGCTGATCGATCGAGACGATCCCGACACACTCGCCTATCTCGAGGCGGAGAACGCATATACCGAGGCGCAGACCGTTCACACGAAGGCCCTGCAGGAAGAGATCTTCGAAGAGATCAAAGCGCGCACTTTGGAGACGGACCTGTCAGTGCCGGTGCGCCGCGGGGAGTGGTGGTACTACATACGCACCGTCGAAGGACAGCAGTACCCGATCCATTGCCGTTCTCGCACCGAGCCCAAACTGCCGGACGACCCCACCGAGCCGATCACGCCCCCGGCTGACGAGCAGGTGATGCTCGATCAGAACGAACTCGCGGGCACATCCCCGTATTTCGCACTGGGTGCCTTCGACATCAGTCCGGACGGGCGGTTGCTGATCTTTTCCACCGATTACGACGGCAGCGAGAAGTACACGTTGAAGGTGAAGGACCTGAACAGTGGTGCGGTCCTTTCCGACGAGGTACCCAATACCTACTACAGCACGGCGTGGTCGGCGGACGGCTCGACGCTGTTCTACACCACGGTCGACGACGCGATGCGCCCGTATCGAGTGTGGCGGCATCGGCTCGGAACGGACGCCTCGACCGACGAGATCGTGCACCAAGAGGATGACGAGCGTTTCTTCGCCGGAGTGGGGCTGACGCGAAGCGACAGCTACATCGTCATCGCGGTGGACAGCCAGGTGACCAGCGAGATCAGGGTGCTCGATGCCACTGATCCCATGGGCGAGTTCAGTGTCGTCGAGCCGCGGCGTCAAGGTGTCGAGTACTCGATCGACCACGCCGGCGAGCACTTCTTCATCGTGCACAACGACGGCGCCGCCGACTTCGAACTGGCGAAGGCGCCGGTCACCTCACCCGGGCGAGCGAACTGGCAGCCGGTCTTGCCCTCCGACGCCGACACCCGCATCGTCGGCGTGGATTGCTTCGCGGGCCACGTGGTTGTCTCCCTGCGACGCGGCGGTAGCACGGCACTTCACGTCATCCCGCTTCTCGGTGGCGAGCCGGAGCCGGGCACCGACATCGAGTTCCCGGAGGAAGTCAGGACCGTCCGTCCGGGCAGCAACCCGGAGTTCCGTACATCGACGTTCCGCCTCGGTTACACCTCGCTGGGCACGCCCAGTTCAGTGATTGACTATGACGTCAACACCGGTGAGATGCAGGTACGTAAGCGCCAGCCGGTCCTGGGCGACTTCGACGCGGACCAGTACGAGACATTCCGTGAATGGGCGACGGCGGCGGACGGCGCCCGCATACCGATCTCGGTGGTGCGGCGGCGCGACACGCCCGGCGACGGTTCCGCGCCGTGTGTGCTCTATGGTTACGGGTCCTACGAGTCCTCGATGGACCCATGGTTCTCGATTCCCCGGCTCTCGCTGCTCGACCGAGGGTTCGTCTTCGCCGTGGCGCACGTGCGTGGTGGCGGCGAGATGGGACGTTCTTGGTACGAGAACGGCAAACTACTGGCAAAGCGAAACACTTTTACCGACTTCATCGCCTGCGCTGAGCGGCTGGTGGAAGCGGGCTGGACGGCACCGGACCGGCTGATCGGCCGAGGCGGGAGTGCGGGTGGCCTGCTGATCGGCGCGGTGGCCAACATGGCGCCCTCCGCGTTTGCCGGACTGGTGGCTGAGGTGGCGTTCGTGGACCCGTTGAACACCATCCTCGATCCGACCCTCCCGCTCACGGTGATCGAGTGGGAGGAATGGGGTAACCCGATTGAGTCGGCCGAGGTCTACGAGTACATGAAGTCCTACTCGCCGTATGAGAACGTGGAAGCCAAGGAGTATCCGGCGATCCTGGCCACGGCGGGCCTCAACGACCCCCGCGTGGGGTACCACGAACCTGCCAAGTGGGTGGCTCGGCTGCGCGCCACCGCCACTGGCACCGCACCCATTCTCCTGAAGACGGAGATGGGTGCCGGCCACGGTGGGCTCTCTGGGAGGTACGACGCCTGGCGTGACGAGGCGTTCACGCTCACATTTGTCCTCAACACGGCGACTCGATGACCTTGCACATATCCGGATTTCCGGGATGATGTACTACGCCCGCTGATGAAGCGGGCTAACTACGTCATGGGGAGCCTTGTGTCCAACTCATTCGATATCAAATCACTTCCGCTATACCGGCAGATCGCCCTGATCGGTGGCTTTCTGCTCTTCATCTCCCTGTTCTTCCCGTGGGTGCGGGCCAGTGCCGACATGGGCGGCGGCCTCGGCTCGGTCAGCGGCAGCGCGAGCGGGTGGGACGGGATCGGAACTCTGGTAGGACTTCTGGCCATTGTTCTGGTCGCTTGGGAAGTCATCCGTGTGCTCGGTGTCAGCAACCAGGTCAAGATCAACCCAGACATCCTGACCGCGGCTATCGCCGCGCTGGTAGCTCTGTTCGGTGTCATCCAGTTCATCAGGGCGTTGTCCCAGAGTGCTCCCATGCCGGGAATCAGCGTCGGACCGCACGTGGGGGCCTTCCTGATCCTGATCTTCAGCATCGGCCTCGGGTATGCGGCATTCCTCGCGTTCCAGGCCGCCGGTGGTTCGGCGGCCCTGCAGGACCTGAACAAGGCCCAGGCGGCCTCGGCCGACGCTGCTCCGGCTCCGACGGACAACGACGTGCCGCCGCCGGCCGCCCCGGAAGACCCGAACGCCGACGACCAGCGGCAGGCTCCGTCTGGGAGCTAGTGACCGGCGCCGGGGCCATATGGGCCTGGCTTAGCTGTAAAGCCGCGGCTCGCCGCCCTTTCGTGGCAGTTGATTGCATTGTTGGCGATGCCCTGGGTACTCGTCACATGTGAGAACTCACGAAAGGGCGGTGAGCGTTGTGACCGAGTCGGGTAACACTCGGCAGCGTGAGGAGTCGGCGGCGCAGCTCGTGGCCGACATGTCGGAGCAGACGTCTCGGCTGGTGCGAGACGAGATCCGGCTGGCTGTCGCGGAGCTGCGTGAGAAGCCGAAGTATGCGGGTCTCGGCCTCGGACTTTTCGGATCGGCGGGATTGTTCGCGTTTTTCGGCACGGCAGTCCTCATCACTGCGGCAATATTGGCGTTGGACCTGGCCGTCCCGGCCTGGGCCGCGGCGTTGATCGTGGCGGCGGTGCTGTTCGTCCTCGCCCTGATCGCGGCGTTGGTCGGCAAGCGAGAGATACAGCAGGCCAAGCCGATGCCGGAGCGAGCGGCGGAGAATGTCCGCCGTGATATCGAAGAGATCACCGGACGGGGGACGTCGTGATGGGCAAGACGAATCTAGCGCCCGAACCATCGTCGGATGCCAGCATCGATGAGCTGGAGCGGGATATCGAGCGCACCCGCGAGGAACTAGGCCAGACCGTAGAAGAGCTGGCCGGCCGGGCCGCCGCGACGGTCAAGCCGGTGGGATACGCCGTGGTCGGGCTGGCGGCGGCAACCGTGATCGTGTGTGTCATCGCCTGGCGTCGTCGCCGGTAGGAGGCGGGTCATGGCTGAAGAGACGCCGGCGAAGAAGGCCGGGCCGACGGACACCGAGGCACCGCCGGAGTCCACTCCTGAACCTCCGAGTGAGCCGGCTGCCGAGGATCAAGGGGAGAATCTGGAACCGCCGAGTGAGCCGGCCACCGAGAAGCAAGGACCGGATCTGCCGCGCGGTTTCGTCCTCAAACGAGTGGTACGTGGATTCTCCGCCCACAAAGGCACCGACCTGGCGGCGGCGTTGACCTACTATGCCGTGCTGGCGGTCTTTCCGGCGACCATTGCCCTCGCGTCGGTACCGGCGCTGGTGGGTCAGGAAGCCGACCCCACAGCGGCGATCCTTGACGTAGTGGACGACGTCGCGCCGGCGCTCGTGGAGGACCTGCGTGGTCCCATCGAACAGTTGGCCCAAGTTCCCGCCGCCGGACTGGGTCTGCTGATCGGGCTGCTCGGTGCCCTGTGGGTGGCATCGGGCTATGTGGGTGCCTTCGGGCGGTCCCTGAACCAGATCTACGGGGTAGAGGAAGGACGTCCGTTCTGGAAGCTTCGCCCGGCCATGCTGCTGGTCACGCTCGCTACCGTGGTCTTGGTCGCGCTGGCGGTCGTCCTGCTGGTGATGACCGGTCCACTAGCGCGTGCGGTCGGGGACGCGATCGGGCTGGGTGACGTTGCGGTGACGGTGTGGGACATCGCGAAGTGGCCGGTGCTGATCGTCGTGGTCCTGATGGTCATCGCGCTGCTGTATTGGGCGACACCGAATGTGCGGCACCCGAAGTTCCGCCTGATCAGCGCGGGCGCACTCTTGGCGCTTGTCGTGTGGGCCGTCGCGTCGGCCGGCTTCGGCTTCTACGTGGCCAATTTCGCCGACTATGACCGAACCTACGGCTCCTTGGCGGGCGTCGTCGTGTTCTTGCTGTGGTTGTGGATCACCAATATCGCGCTGCTGTTCGGTGCGGCGTTCGATATGGAACGGGAGCGGGTCCGTGAGCTGCGGGCCGGAATCCCGGCCGAAGAGCGGCTTCAGCTGCCGCCTCGGGACACCCGTAAGAGCGACAAAACGGCGGCAAAGGCGGCTCAGGATGCGCAGTCTGCGCGAGAGTTCCGCGAGCACCAGGGGCGGCGCGACGCCGACTGACTGGTTGGCGGGCATCAGCAGACGCTGGCCCGGCGGGCGATCGCGCGGGAGTGCAGTCTCCGGGCCAGCCCGCCGGTCCAGCCCGAGACACTGGCCAGGATGAGCGCGGTTCTCTCCATCAACCGGGCGCGACGCTGTGCGGCCCGCTCGGCCCGGCGCCTACGCTGTCCGGCCAATGCCGCTCGGCTCAGTGACGCGTCCCGAATGCGTTCCTTGCTCTCGTGTCTATGGAGCAGGTAATGGTCGTCGAACATGACAGGGCTCCTTGGGTTCAAATTCAGTTGCTGCGGGTGACGGTGATGGCGCCGCTGACGGTCTTGGCCGATACGGCCACGGTGCGGTCCCCGTCGGCGGGGGCGTCGGTGGGGGCGAGGTCGGACCTGACCCGGCCGGAGACGGCGGAGCAGTCGAGTTTCGCCGCGGTGCCGGACGCCACGCCGATGGTGACGTCACCGGAGGCAGTCTTCGCCTCCAGGGTGCCCTCCACGGTGCGTTGGACCCTGACGTCGCCAGAAGCGGTCTTGGCGGTGACTCGTGCGCTCATCGAGCCGATCTCCACGTTGCCCGATGCGGTGCGAAGTTCGCTGTCGCCGGCTAGATCGGTGACGCGCACATCACCCGAGGCGGTGTTGACGTCGACCCGGCCGGCGCAGCGCTCGACGTTCACATTGCCCGAGCCCGACGACGCGCGGACCGATGAGACGTCGTCGACCTGGATGTCGCCACTGCCTGTCTTGGTCAAGACGTCGGTGCAGCCAATGGCGGTGATGTTCCCGGAGCCCGTATGCAACGACGTCTCTGCGAGCCCGCCGCCGGCGCGGATGTTGGCAGAACCGGTGTGGACCGTGAGCGTGCTGGCCTGCGGGACGGTGACCTGGATGTCGATGGCCGGATCGGGTAAGAGGCTGGGGCCGGTACCTTGGCGCGAAACCTCGACGCGCAGCGAGTTCCCATGCTGCTCGACGGTGGCGCGTTCGATCACCGCGAGGGCTTCGGTATCGCCGGATCTGGACGGCCGGAGGTGCACTTCCGCTTCAGAGACGTCCGCGGCGAGGACTTCGACGTGTCCGGAGCGGGACGTGATCGAGACGTCCATCGGCGCAGGTGCAGGAAAGGTGCGGCGGTAATTGGAGGATGTCACAGGATTCTCCCTGGAGTATGCGGGTGAAGGTGAATGACGCGGGTCAGCGAACCCAGCCGGAGACGCGTCGTCCCAGGCTGATGTGGACCCCGGACTGCGGGCCGTCGAGCATCTGACTGATGGCCCGGACCAGCCAGGCGTTCACAGACAGGCCGTCGGCCGCGGCGGCTTCTTCGGCTCGGGTCTTGAGACTCTCCGGCAGCCGCAGCGAGATCCGCGACATGCTCTCGTCAGCCTCCGGTGGTGGCGGCGGGCTCGGAGGTTCTGGCGGCTGAGGCGGTGTGAAGCCGGCCGTCACGCGCTCGTCGCTGGCGACGAATTCCGGGTTTCCGCCCCGGAGCCGGACGTCCACCGAAACGCCGTCGAGTTGAGTGGTGATCTCCGCCGCGGCATCACCGAAGGCCTCGATCAGAGTTAGCCGCAGCGACGGTTCGACCGCGTACGAGAGCCGGTCAGCCGCCTCCCGTACGTCGTCTGCCGCGGCCTGCGCCGCAGCGGCCAGTGAGCCGCGGAGGGAATCGACGTATGGGGTGAGTTCCATGACGCCACAATGACATCATCTTGGCGTCATGTCAACGTCATTCGGCGTCATGGTGGCTTGAGTGTGACGCCATGATGACGTGTGGGTGGCGTCGCGGTGATTTGAGTATGGCGTCATGCTGACGTGTGAGCGGCGCCTTCTCGGCGTCAGGCAGCGCCAGGGCGCAGCACAATGCCAGCAACCCATTCGGTGATCGTGAGCGGATCGGCGCGTACGCCGGCGCCGAAATGTACTATTTGTGGTCTTGGCAGCAGCAATAAACCGCTAACGATCACCGGAGTCGGGGCCGGGATCGGTTCTGGGTAGAACTGGCGCCGGAAGGCTCGCTACCGGGGAGAGGGCCTGGGCTTACTCGGCCTTCTCCGCGAGGGCGTCGCGTTGTGCGGTGCCCCGCCTGACGCCCGCGAGCAGCAGCTGGGCAACGTCTACGACGTCGACGTTCTCGCCCTGGCCGTTGGCCTGCGCTTCGGTGAGACCGTCGGACAGCATGACGCGGCAGAACGGGCAGCCCACGGCGATCGACCCGGCGCCCGCTGTGGCATCGCCGTTGGTCGCGCCGAGGGTGTTCAGTGCTTCTTCGGTGCGGTCGGTGTTGATCCGCTTGCCGATGCGCTCTTCCATCCACATGCGGGCACCACCGGCGCCACAGCAGAACGACGTGGAACCACTGCGGGGCATCTCCCGGTACTCGACTCCGGGAAGCGCGCCGACGAGCTCGCGAGGGGGTTCGTACACCTGGTTGTGCCGTCCCACGTAGCAAGGGTCGTGGTACGTGACGGATCGACCGGCGACCTCGCCCTCCGGTGGCGCCACCGGGGTGAGCTTGCCCTCGCGGACCAGCCGGTTGAGTAGCTGCGTGTGGTGGACGACCTCGAGCTCGAGGCCCAGCTGCTGGTACTCGTTCTTGAGCGTGTTGAAACAGTGTGCGCAGCTGGAGACCACACGTACGGCCTTGGTCTCGCGCAGGACCTCGACGTTTTGCAGGGCCAACTGCTGGTACAAGAACTCGTTACCGGAACGTCGTGCGGGGTCGCCGGTGCAGGTCTCGCCGTCGCCCAGGACCGCGAAGGAGACACCCGCGGTGTGCAGCAATTCGGCGACGGCTTGGCTGGTCTTCTTGGCACGGTCTTCGAAGGCGCCGGCGCAGCCGATCCAGAACAGCCAGTCGACCTCGTCGAGCGACTCGACGTCGACCCCGACCTGCTTGACTTCGAACGGCAGCGTGCTGGCCCATTCCATCCGCTTGGAGGCGTTCATGCCCCACGGATTGCCGGACTTCTCGAGGTTCTTGAACAGCCCGTTGAGCTCGTTGGGGAATTCGGTCTCGATGAGGGTCTGATAGCGGCGCAGGTCGAGGATGTGGTCGACGTGCTCGATGTCCACCGGACACTGCTCGACGCAGGCGCCGCACATGGTGCATGACCAGAGCACGTCGGGATCGATGACCGCTCCGCCGTGCGGGCGGGCAGGGTCGCCTTCCGTGGGCCCGACCAACGCGCGCTCGGCTTCGGCGAGGGCAGCGGCCGGGACGTCGGCCAGCTGCTCCGGCGTGGCTTGCTCCTCGCCCATCATGTCTTTGCCTCCACCCGCCAGCAGGTAGGGGGCCTTGGTGAATGCGTGGTCGCGAAGCTGCATGATCATCAGCTTCGGTGACAGCGGCTTGTCGGTGTGCCAGGCCGGGCACTGCGACTGGCATCGCCCGCACTCGGTGCAGGTGTTGAAGTCGAGCAGGCCCTTCCAGGAGAAGTCTTCGACTCGGCCGACGCCGAGAGCGGCATCTTCGTCGAGATCGTCGATGTTCTCGAAGTCGACGGGTTCGCCCTTGACAGCCAACGGCTTCGCGGCACCGAGTGCGGGGCGGCCGTCGGCGTTGCGCTTGAAGAAGATGTTGAAGAATGCCAGCCCTCGGTGCCAGGCCACGCCCATGGTGAGGTGCCAGGAGATCACGGCGAAGAACAACCACGAGATCGTGATCTTGACGGCGGCGACGACGTGCACCGTCATCTCGACGGTGGAGGTGGCCACCCCCGAGAACGCCTCGCCGATGAAGAACGTGAAGGGGAAGTGGGAGGCATCGCCCATCAGCCGGTACTCCAGCCCGCGTAGCAGCAGGATGGAGGTGGCGATGGCGCCGATGGTGAACTCGACGTAGTACGCCTGCCAGAACGTCGAGCCGAAGAAGCGCGAACGCCGGCCCTTTTCACGCGGGTGACTCACCTGGCGGATGACGGTGAGGGTGAGAATGCCCAGGAGAGTCAGCCAGGCGAAGGCCTCGAGCAGCCATTCCAGTGGGTGCCAGTGCCCGATGAGCGGCAGCGCGAACTCTGCGTCGAAGAGCTGACCATAGGCGGTCACGAGGGTGATGAACAGGAGGAAGAAGCCCATCGCGACGAACCAGTGCGCCACGCCCACCAGCGGTCTCTTGACCATCTTGGTATGCCCGAAGAACTCCCGGGCGACGGTGGCGACCCGGCGGCCGGGGTGGTCGGTGCGGCCGTGCTCAGGCTGTCCTACCCGGATGACCCGCACGATCCGGATGATGGCGTCGGTCAGCACCACGAGTGCCAGCGCGGTGACCCCAAGCGCTACGGCAACGGCGACGTATTGCATCGAGGGCAGGCTCCCTTCAAATGTTCCTCTGCCGGAAGGATATGTTCGATCCGGCAGAAACTAGACTACCCGCCAGTAACTTAGATGTCCGCCCGGTGGAAACTCAGAAACGAACGGCTCGGGGTGGGGCCGCGTTGACCCTGGTAGCGCGAACCATACCGACCGGAACCGTACGGCTCCTCCGCTGGGCTGCTCAGGGCGAAGAAACACAGCTGCCCGATCTTCATGCCCGGCCACAGCTTCATCGGAAGCGTGGCGACATTCGACAGCTCCAGTGTGACGTGGCCGTTGAATCCGGGATCGATGAAACCGGCCGTCGAGTGTGTGAGCAGGCCCAGCCGGCCCAACGAGGACTTTCCTTCGAGCCTGGCGGCGACATCCTCGGCCAGCGTCACGACTTCGAGGGTGGATGCCAGCACGAACTCACCGGGATGCAAGATGAACGCCTCGCCCTGCACCGGCTCGACGAGCCGGGTCAGGTCAGGTTGTTCCTCCGACGGGTCGATATGCGGATACCGGTGGTTCTCGAAGACCCGGAAGTACCGGTCGAGCCGCACATCGATGCTCGACGGCTGCACCATGTCAGGATCGTAGGGATCCAGCGCCACCCGTTTGTTCTCGACGGCGGCTTTGATGTCCCGATCCGAAAGCAGCATGCTCGGACGATACCGAACTGTGGAAGCCAGGGCGACACCGATGTGCCGGTCAGCAGGGGGTGTCGTCCTCGATGAGGTCGTCGCTGACCATCCACTCCCCGAGCTGGGCGTCGACAGTGGCACTGATGACAGCCGTGGCGTTGCCCTGTGCGCCGCGTATGGCGTGTTCACCTTCGTCGTCGATATAGGTGAGATCGGTGCCGTCGAGACAGCCACCCAGGAGCACGTAGATCTCGTCGCTGTGTTCGACTTCGAGGTGGACGACGAGTTCACCGCTGTAGCGTAGTCCGTTCTCTGCTTGGTAGTCGATTGAGCTCTCGAGGCTCTCCGCCAACGCCGGGTAGGCGAGATCTTCGATTCGCTCGTCGAACTCGACCTCACGTTGGGCTGTGCGCCGTTCGCGGAGGTACTCGATGTATACGGCTACGGCTTGCGCGGCCTCTTCGGGAATCTCGTCGGGTTCGACAATTGTCAGGCCGGCCTCGGGAAATTCGTGTGTCTGTCCCCCGAGGCTCATTTCGCCGGCGTTGTCCGGCGGCGCGGTCTCGGTAGTGTCGGCGCTTTGTGTCCGTTCGCCGCCCTTGGTTGGTTCACCGTGTTCGGGCTCCGGCGTCGAATCGTCCGCCACCGTGCTGGGCGGATCGGTAGCGTCCAGCCCAACGGGCTCTGCGGAGTTGCCGGAACAACTCGTTGCCGCAAGCACACACAACGCCGCAGCGAGCAGGGGCATGCGCAACCGATGTGCCATGCTCACTCCACCCTCTCGATCAACCGGTGACTCTGGCTTGCACCTCGGCTACCGGCACGAGGAACTCTTGCTGGGTGGTCTGGGGATCCAGGGGTCCCTGTAGCTCGTCGTTGAAGAACCACTCGACCGACCAATGGCTCTGGGCTTGTACCCGGGTTGTCTGACCAGGCTGGTTGGCACTGGACCGGCGGAACTCCAGGAAGCAGTCGGACGTTGCGCCGGGAGCCCATGCAATGCCGAACCCGTCACAGACGACGGACTCTGCTGTGGCCGCGGAGAACCCCATCTCGCTCAGAACCGCGTCGACCGTGGCGCGGTTGCCGGCCGCCTCGGCGTGGACCTCGAGGTCCACTGGCCCGTCGTCGAGCCAGAACCAGGTGGGCATGTTGACCAGCGTCGCGCCGTCGCCTTGCCGTTGCGGGTTCCAGGAGACTTCAGGCGCAGGCAGTTCCAGGGCATCATGGGCAGCCTCGAGCAGGAACTCCGGCGGGATGTCTGGAACTGGGATCGGATCTCCGGGAAACACGTAGGTCACCGGATTGTTTTCGGTGAACTCGATAGCCTCGTCGAGGCTGACTCCCGCGCAGCCGGTGTCCCACCAGTTGCCTTCATCTTCGTCCTTGTACTCTTCGAGCATTTCCAGCGTCCATTTTCCCCCGCCTGTCGGTCCCCCTGTGAAGGAGGAGCGCTGGGCATAGGCTTCCGCACCGGAGTGCGGAAGCTCGAAGTAATAACACGGTGGCCTGGACCACACCGTGTTTCCCGGGATCTCGTAGCCATCTTCACCGGCTGTGGTGCCGGATCCCCAGACATTCACGCTGAGGTAGCCTTGCCGGGCGTCGCCATGGCCACCGTTGTCGTCACAGACTCCGAAGGAGCACCGAGAGCTTGGAGGTTCCGCAGCCATCTCTGCGGCGGCGGGCTCTGTGGTGGTGAGCGACAAGCCCGACACCAATGCGATGCCCAGCGCACTTGCCGACAACGTTTTGGCCCCCGACTTGTTTGGGGCCGAGGGGCTCCTGCTGCTCACGTGTGCTGTCCGTGGCATGGGTCTCCTCATCAGGCCTTGGCTCGCAGTCACGCGCGTCCGAGGACGGCAACGACATCGATTAGAACCTAACAGAAGACATGACCGCCGAAAAGGACGTTCCCTGTCTCACGTGTGACCGTGAGACAGGGAACGTGTACTGATCTTCAGCCGCTGCTGGTTACAGCGTGCCGGCCTTGAGACTGTCGACGAAGTCCTGGTTGTCGGCGATCCACTCGGCGACAGCCGCCTCGTGGTCGCCACCGTCGTAGTGGTCCTCGCTGAACATGATGTTCTCCAGTTCGGCGAGTTCGTCGGTTGTCATGGAGAAGTTGCGGAGCATCTGCGCCACATTCGGGTAGTCGGCCTCGAAGCCGGACCGGCCGAAGTTGTAGATGTACTCCGTCTCACCCAGCGCGCCCTCGGGGTCTTCGAGGTCACGGATCGGGAACGCGTCGTACGCCCAGTGCGGGTGCCACAGGGTCACCACGACGTTCTCGCCGGCATCGAGCGAGGCCTGAAGCTGCGCCAGCATCGCTGGAGTGGACGAGTCGAGGAAGGCCCAGCCGCCATCCGCGAGCTCGTAGGTCGGGAAGACCTCGTTCTCGGTGATGTCGGTCAAGCCAGCGCCGGCGTCGATGCCGTAAACGGCCGAACCGTCGAACTCGTCGGCGTAGTCGGCCAGCTCGGCCAGCGACTGAACAGGCGCGTCCTCGTTGACGGCGATGGTCAGCTTGGCATTGTCGTACCAGCAGCCCAGGCTCTCCATGTCGTCGCCGTACTCGTCGAGGTACTGCGGGTGCGTGACGGGCAGCCAGCCATCGGTCATGAAGTCGATGTCGCCGGCCGCGACGCCCGCGTAGGTGACACCGGCCTCGAGTTCTTCGAACGACACGGAGTAACCCATGTCCTCGAGAACCGCCTGGAACAGGTAAGCAGACGCGTACGACTCGTCCCAGCCGTCGAAGATCCCGATGACGAGGTCGGTCTCGTCATCACCGGTTCCCTCCGGGTCGGGAATCTCTGCGGCACCTTCAGTGGTGTCGCAGGGCGCCCATTCCGTGGCGGCTACGTCGTCGTCTTCGTCTGGGTCGTCTTCGTCGGGTTCGTCCTCGTCCGGGTCTTCTTCACCCGGCGCGGTGACGTCGGCGTCGTCGGCGGCGTCGTCGTCCGCGCCGCAGGCGGCGAGTACGAGCCCGCCCGCGACGAGGCCAGCGGCCAGTGCGGTGAGCTTGGACTTTCGCATTGTTCCTCTCCCCTAACTTGTTATGTGACTTGCACGGTCCGGGTGCTTAGTCCCGGACTCGGCTGGCTCGGACCACAGGGGCGCGATCAGCGAGCGCAGCGACAACTCGGTCCAGATAGATGGCCAGTATGACGATCGCCAGACCTCCTTCCACACCGAGTGACAGATCAACGCGGGTGAGCGAGGATCGGACCTCGCGGCCGAGGCCATGGGCCCCGATGAATGCGGTCAGCACCACCATGGACAAGGCCAGCATGATGACCTGGTTGATGCCGGCCATGATGGTCGGCATGGCCAGTGGCAGCTGGATCTGCCGCAGAATACGCCGCGGTGTCGAGCCGAAGGCCAGCCCGGCCTCTACCACCTCGGCATCTACCTGCCGGATCGCCAGCTCGGTGAACCGGACACCCGGAGGCATGGCGAAGACGATCGTGGCGACGATACCGCCGGTCACACCGACGCCGAACGCGACGATCGCCGGAACCAGATAGACCAGCGGCGGCATGGTCTGCATGAAATCGAGGACCGGCCGCACAGCGTTGCTGACCGACGACGATTTCGCGGCCCAGATGCCGATTGGGATGGATAGTGCGACGGCGAGGCCGGCGGCGACCAGCACCATCGCCAGGGTGTACATCGCCTCGCTCCATTGATCGACCGCAGCGATGATGTAGAACCCGACGACGGTGACAACCGCGAGTTTCCACGACCGTACGCCCCACGCCAGCGCGGCGAACAGGGCGATCATGATGAGGAAGTGGGGCGTCTCGAGTACCGTGTCCATGGCATCGAACGCACCTTCGAGGCCGTTCTGAATGCCGTCGAAGACCACGGAGAAGGTGCTGACGATCCACCTGATCCCGTCCTCGATCCGGTCACCGAGGTCGATGCGCGGATCGAGCGGGTCGAACGATTCAGTTCTGAACACGATCAGGCCCCCGTCGAATCCGGCGTTACCGTGCGGCCAATGTCAGGCCCTGGACCGGGTACCGGTTCGGCATGGTCGGCATCGGGTTGGCCGATCGGTTCAGTCTCGTCCGGTGCCGGCACTGCTTCACCCGTGTGGACGACGTCGGCGATGCTTGCCATGGCGTTCAGCAGCGTGACCCGCGGAACGACGCCGACCAGTCGCTTCTCGTCGTCGATCACCGCGAGCGGCAGCGGGGATTCGGCTGCGGGCGCGAACAGATCGACCATGTAGGTGTCTTGATGGACCGATGCGACGTTCGAGTCGATGACCCCGTCGAGCGACGTGTCGCCGCGCTGGACCGCACTGACGACATCCTTGTCGTAGACCACGCCATGCAGTTTGTTGTCCCTGCGGCCAACGGCGAAAGCCGCACTCATCTGCTTCTCCCGCATCGCATGCTGTGCCTCTCGGGGCCCTGCCTGTGCATTAACCACATATTGCGCCGGTTCCATGACACTGGAAGCAGTGAGTACCCGGGTGCGGTCGACGTCGGCGACGAACTGAGCAACGTAGTCGTTGGCGGGATCGTTCAGCACCTCCTCGGCAGAGCCGATCTGGACGATGCGGCCATCGCGCATGACGGCGATCCGGTCGCCAAGGCGCATCGCCTCGTTGAGGTCGTGTGTGATGAAGACGATGGTCTTGTTCAGCGAACTCTGCAGCTGAACCAGCTGATCCTGCATTTCACGTTTGATCAGCGGGTCGAGTGCCGAGAATGCCTCGTCCATCAGCATGATGTCGCTGCCTGCGGCCAGCGCACGCGCGAGCCCGACCCGCTGTTTCATACCACCTGAAAGCTGTACGGGGAACTTGTCCTCCCAGCCAGCCAGCCCGACCATCTCCAGCGCTTCGGCCGCCTTGGTGAATCGTTCTTCTTTGTCCATGCCCTGGATGTCGAGGGCATAGGCGGCGTTCTGGAGCACCGTGCGGTGCGGCAGCAGAGCGAAGTGCTGGAAGACCATGCTGATCTTCTCTTTGCGCACCTTGCGCAGTTCGGCGTCGCTGACGTTGGCGATGTCGATGCCGTCGATATAGACATGCCCGTCGGTGGTTTCCCACAGACCGTTGAGCATGCGGATGAGTGTGGACTTGCCAGACCCGGACAGCCCCATGACGACGAAGATCTCGCCGGGCTGGACCTCGAAGCTCGCGTCGATGACGGCTGCCGTCGCACCGAGCTTGGCAACGTCCTCGCGGCTAGCTCCTTCCTTGAGTTGACGCACTGCCTGGTCGGCCTTGCGGCCGAACACCTTGTACAGGCCTTCCGCGCGAACCGCGGCCAAAACCTCACCTCTCCGTTCGTTGGCCACGCGACACACCGGGTTCACCGGATCGGGCACCTCGGGTGCCGAACTGGCAGCCCGTGAGCCACGCGACTCGTCGACAAGCCGGGGTTTGACCTACGCTCGCATACAGCGACGCGATGACATCGCCACGCACCATCGATCAGGCGATGACTGGGTTGGGCGTCACCACCCGACCAGTCCGGGCAACCCCGCCTTTGTCCTGGTCCACTGCCCAACGCTATACGACCGGTTTACCTGGTCGCACGCACCGGGGCAGCGCGGACCCCACAATGTGGGGTGATCGAGACTAGATCGCAACCAGTTGTCTCACGTGACGGAACGGCTTAGCCGCTGCGCAACGCCGTGATCGGTTCTATCGTCGACGCTCGCCAAGCCGGATACATCCCGGCGACGAGGCCGATCAGCGCGCCCAGCAATGGCGCGGTGCCGGCCAAGCGGTAGTCCAGCAGTGGTGTCCAATCGCGCAGTGCCGAAACGCCCACGGTCACCAGCACGCCGGCAGCTGCACCGACTAGTCCACCGAGAAAGCCGATGACGACGCTCTCTGCGACGAACTGACCCGCTATGTGCCTACGTGCCGCCCCTACTGACCGCCGCAAACCGATCTCCGAGACGCGTTCCATGACCGAGAGCAGCGTGATGTTCGCGATGCCGAGGCCGCCTACCAGGAGCGCCAGCCCGCCAAGGGCGAGGAACACGGCATTGACGTCGGTGGACACGTCTTCTCGCATAGAACCGGGACGCGGCGGAACCTCTACGCTGAGCAGGCTTGGATTGTTCGGCGACACAGCCAGTGGCGCCTGGCCGCCGACGAGCTGGGCGGCACCGAGGACCGTCCGGATCTCCAGCGCTTCGGGTGCTTCCAAACCGAACACCGACGAGGCCGTGCCCATGGGCATGATGACGGCATCCAGCAGTTCAGTGCGGTGCGAGACCGTATCGAGGATGCCTGCGACGGTGAACGGCCGTTCGCCGATGAAGATGGTCGGCTGCGATTCCACGCGGGTGATGCCGAGCCGTTCCGCGGCATACCGGCCGAGGACGACCAGCTCGTCGCCTCGCTCGTCGTGCCCGGAGTCGAAGAACCTGCCGGTGGACAGCACGCCGTTGAGGGCGTCGAACAGGCCGGGTGAACCGGCCATGACCGGAATGTCATGGTCGATCCCCCCTGCCGGATCGACCACAGGTATGCCGCGGACGCGCGTTTTGCCGACGTCCACGCGAGCGAAGGTGCCGGATGCGGCGACGCCGGCCAACCGGTCGACCCGTTCCGTGGCATCCCAGGGCAACTGAGTGGCCTGAACCGAGCCGTCGGGGCCGTCGCGCTCACCGGCTTCGACGACGACGCGCGTGGCGGCCACGGCGTCGAAGCGGTCGGTGATCTGCCCGGAGGCGGTCTGCCCGAGCCCCATGGTGGAGACCAACGCGGCTACCCCCAGAACAGTGCCGAGGGTGGTCAGGATCAGCCGCGAGGGACGCGCTGCGACGCCGGCCAGCGCCTCGCCCAGGAGATCCCGGAAGGTGAATCGAAATCTCATGACATCACCTGGTTGGCCGGGGCGCCGAGCGGATCCGCGGCAAGCTTCCGGGGTACTGGTTGGTCGATTCCCTCGCTCAGGGTTCCGTCGGTGATCCGGACCCGCCGATCGGCCCGGTGGCTGACGTCGTCGTCGTGGGTGATCACCGCCAAGGTGAGGCCTTCGGCGTGCAGCTTGTCGAACACCTCGAGAACTGCCTCGGCATTACCGGAGTCGAGGTTCCCCGTCGGTTCATCGGCGAGCAGCAGGCTCGGCTCGGCGACGAGCGCCCGGGCGATGGCCACGCGTTGCCGCTCGCCGCCGGAGAGTGTGGTCGGCTCGAAGTCGATCCGATGCCCCAGGCCGACGCGCTCGAGGGTGGCACGGGATCGCTCCAGGCGTTCCCGCTTCGGCACCCGTCGATACAGCATGGACAGGCCGACGTTCTCCAGCACGCTCCGGTGTGGCAGAAGGTGAAAGGCTTGAAAGACGAATCCGATCCGCTCGCCGCGCAGCGTGGAGCGGCGGGCCTCGGAAAGCCCGCTGACATCCACTCCGTCCAGCCGGTACGTGCCGGTGGTCGGCCGGTCTAGCAAGCCCAGGAGATGCAAAAGTGTCGATTTCCCGGAGCCGGACGGGCCGATGATGGACACGTACTCGCCTTCCCAGATCGTGACGTTGACATCGCGCACGGCCTGAACCTCGGGCGGGCCTGGAAACGAGCGGCTGACTCCGGTCATTTCCACTACGGGAGGGGTTACCGCGGCCGATGGGTCAGCGCTCGTCATCTGACTCCCCTTCGCCGTCGCCCGTGTCGGCTTCGCCGCCGATGACCACCAGGTCGCCTTCCTCGAGTGACCCTTCGACGGGCTCGACCTCGGCATAGCCGCGCGCGGTCAGCCCGACCTCCACCTCCAGCAGCTCGATGATCTCTTCGCCCTCCGCGGAAAGGCGCTGGACCTCGACCCTCGCCTCGCCACCCGGACCGGCTGTGAGCGCTGCTAGCGGCACCGCCAGGACGTCACCCTCGGTGCTCTCGACCGGGATCGTCACCCGCACGTTGGCGCCGCGGAGTTCATCGACCTGATCAGCGGTAAGGTCCTCAGGTGTCATGGTCACCCGGTGCCCGGAGGAGTCACCGGACGGTTCACGTATCCGGGTGATGGGCGCTGTGATCTGCTCCCCGCTGGGCAACTCGATCATGGCTTCCATGTCCTCTTCAAGCAGCTCGCGAGCGGCCTCGTCCACCTCCGCCGTCACGACGAGGTCGGTTCCGCTGATGGACATCACGGTTCCCTCAACGACGCCTCCGCGGCGTACCTCGACGTCGTCGACCCGACGCGGCAGCGAGGAGACGAAGACCACCTCGGAAGCGGGCAGAGGTGTTCCGGCTTCGGTGGCGGCCGCATCCCGGGCGGCCTGAGCATCGCTCAGCCGCTGGCGGGCATTGTCCAGCATCTTCTGCTCCGCGGATGTGTCCGGACCCTTCTGCAGATCGGCCAGGGTCGCCTGGGCCAGCCTCAGCTGAGCCTCGGCCTCGGCGACGAGATCCGTGTCGCCGTCCCGGCGCGCCTGCTTCAACGCTCGGGTAGCCTGATCGACATCGTTCTGGGCGGCGACCTTCTCCGCTTCGGACGGCCCGGTCTTGGCCGCATCGAGTGCGGCTTCGGCGTCGGCGACTTCGTCTTCGGCCATCTGCATGGCCTGCCGGGCGGTGTCGAGCTCAGCCTGAACATCCGGGGCCGCCGCCGGTGGACTGTATCCCGCCTCGTCGAACAGTTCCGCCACCGCACGTCCCGTGGCGCTGGTGTAGGTGTCGTCGACCGTGCCGGGATCGAACCCGAGCGCGTCCAGCGCTTTCTCGAGTTGTTCCACGTCCGGGCCAGACATGCCGGGCCGCAGTGAGCGGTACATCGGCAGATCGCCCGGCAAGGCGATGACCGGCCGGCCGACGATCTCCAGCAGGACGTCGCCCGCCTTGACCTGGTCGCCGACGTCAGGAACTTGACCGGTGACCACGGGAGAGGTCTCCAGCCCGGCCAGCTCCGGCGCGACATCGACGGCCCCGGTGTACGACGCCTCCCCGCGGGTTGTCACCTCACTTTCCAGAGTCCGCCGCTCCACCGGAACGGTGACCGCGGTCGCGGTGGGCGGTGCTGTCCGCGCGGCGGCCTCCTCCGGTGAGGTAATACGCGTACCGGCGAAGACGCCGGCGGCCAGCGCCCCGACGGCGACTGCGACCACGATCACCAGTACTCGGCTGCGCGAACGCATCACCCGGCCGCACCCGACTCAGCCAGCCAATCGCGGTAACGCTCGAGCTCCTCGCGGTTGGCGTCGACGAACTCCTGCTCCATCTGATGAGCGACTTCGCGGTACGTCTCGTCGAAATGGTCCTGGTTGCAGGTGAAGTCCGCGGTCGCGACGTCGATTTCGTATTCCTGAACTTCCCGGAGAACAGCCGGGTCGATCGTGTCGGCCGAATCACCGACCACGAAGCCGGTCTCGGCATCGCCCGATGAACTCGCCTCCATCATCCGGTCGAAGACCGCACTCTGGGCGTCGTCAGGGGCGTCGAAGTCCGCGTATCCGGCGTCTGCCATGCAGCCACGCCAGTCCGCGAGTGCGTCCTCGATCCGTGGGTCCCGGCGGATCCGGTCCTGCAGTGCGGCGATCTCGTTCCACAGGCTGTCGAACTGCGAGTGGTCGAACTCCTCGGCATCGAAGGTGGACTCGCCGTAGACCTCGTCGCCTGCTTTGCCCATGCAGCCGGTGTCGGCGCCGTCCAAGTCGACCTGGTCACCGAGGCTCTCGTCCCGGACGGTGCCGTCGTCATCAACGCTGACCGCCATCGTTGGCACATCGCCCCACAAGGCCAGGTCGTATGCCTCCTGGGCCGACTCGGACAGCTCAGCGCGAATCGCCTGGTTGGGATCGTCCGGCGTGCCGTCGCCCTCCGCTGGCCCGAACATCAGGGTGGAGATGCCGTAGCCGTACTCCTTGGCGAATTCCTCCGGTTCCAAGGCGTACGCGTCCTCGAACCGTGAGACTCCGGCCGAGACGTCGTCGAGTGAGGTCGGCACGTACTCGAAGCCCTCTTCCTGCATACATTCCGCGACCAGTTCCTGTACGCGGCGGTACCTCTGCCGGTCTTCGTCCGTGGGTTCCTGGTCACCGAAGCCGGCGACGGCTACAACGCTGCTACCGCCGAAGCCGATAGTTGATGAGCCCATGTACTCGGCCAGGGGACTCTCCTCGCCTCCCGATTCTGACATCTCCCCCCGGTTGGAAGTGGCCGAGTCGTCGTCGCTACATCCGGCAAGTACCAGCCCGGTCATACCCAGAGCAGCCCACATCGTGGTTCGCATTCGTCTGTTCATGAGCCCGAGACTGCATGAGGAGCTGTGAAGATCTGGTGAAGAAGCGATCAGCGCCGGACTCTTCCCGGGATCGTCATCTCGAGGAACCGGATACGGGGGCGGGTGGTCGTGGCAGTCATCAGGACGCGCCCGATCCGTGGAGAAACTCGCGATACCGCTCGAGCTCCGCTCGCTGAGCATCGACGAACTCTTCCTCCAGTTCCATAGCGACCTCGTGGTATGCGGCCTCATGCTGGGCCCGGCATTGCAGGTCGGCGGTCGCCAGCTCGATCTCGTGCTTCTGGAGTTCGGCCAGAACCTGCGGTGCGATCACGAATCGGGTGTCTCCCTCGACGATGACGCCGACGTCGCCGGATGTTGAAGCGGCTTCGGCCTCCGGCACGCTTACCTCGGACGCCCGGTCCTGAATCGACCAGTACGGCTGGTCCAGTTCCTCGAATCCCGAAAAGCCTTGGCCGGCCATACATTCCCGCCATTCGTCGACCATCGCGGATACCCGCGGATCCCGGTCAACACGGTCGAAGAGCGCGTCAACATCGTTGAACAGGGCGTCGAACTCGCTGCTGATCTCATCCAGATTCGGCTGGTCGTCAACCATGTCCGCATACGCCTGGTCGTAGCAACCGGAGTTTTCCCGCAGGCCGGAATCCTCGTCCTGCTTTCCCCAGAGCGCGTCGTCGTGGGCCTCGCGCGCGGCACCGCCGAGGTTCTCCTGTATTTCCTCGTTGGGGTCGGGTTCGCGGGGTTCGTTGGCGGTCGAGGTGAAAATGATGGTGGTGAGGCCATAACCGAATTGCTCCGCGAATTCGGCAGGTTCCAGCGAGTAGGCCTCGTCGAACTCATTCGGGCCGGTGTCATCGTTCTCCAGTGTTGTGGGCACGTATTCGAAGCCCGCGTCGCGCATACATTCGGCGACCGACTCCTCGACGTGGCGGTGCTGCCGGAACTCTTCCTCGGAGTGCTCCGGAACATCGTCGTCCGCCCTGAACCCATGTCTGCCGAAACCGGATGTCACCGGTGTATGGCTCATGAACTCAGCGAGTGGACCAGAGGTGTCGTGGTCGGCATCCGGGCCGTCAGCTGTGTCGGTTTTCGAGCAGCCAGTCATCAGAAGGAATGTCGCGGCGCAGAAGGACAATGCTGTGCGCTGGTAGTTGTTCGTCATGCCGCATACGGTGCCGAGAAGCTGTGAAGTACCTGTGAAAGCGCGGTCAGATCCTCACTCTTCACAAGTTCTTGACCGGATCCTGGAACACTGGCGCGCATGGGAGCCCGAATCCTGGTAGCCGAGGACGACCACAAACAGGCCGATCTTGTGCGCCGTTACCTCGAGCGGGAGGGTCATTCGGTCATCGTCGCGCCCGACGGCAGAGTGGCACTCGACGAGGCACGGCGTCGCTCACCCGACCTGGTAGTGCTCGACGTCATGATGCCGCGAGTCGACGGGCTGGATGTATGCCGGATCCTGCGCACCGAGGCAGACGTCCCGATCATCATGCTGACCGCTCGAAGCACCGAGGACGATCTGCTGCTGGGGTTGGACCTCGGCGCCGACGACTACATCACGAAGCCGTACAGTCCGCGGGAGCTCGTGGCCAGGGTCCGGACGGTCCTGCGCCGCGCTGTGCGGCAAGTTTCGCTGGACGACGCGGTCCATCGGATCGGAGAGCTCGAGGTCGACCCGGTGCGGCACGAGGTCCGGCTGGCAGGCGACCGAGTAGTGGTGACACCCGCGGAGTTCAAGATCCTGGCCTGCCTGGCCGCCTCGCCCGGGCGGGTCTTCAGTAGGCAGTACTTGTTGGAGCAGGCGTTCGGCTTCGACCACTACGTGCTCGAGCGCACCGTGGATGTCCACGTCATGAACTTGCGTCGCAAGATCGAGTCCGATCACACCAGGCCGGCATATTTGTTGACCGTGTACGGCGTCGGCTACAAGATGACCGAGAAGATCAGACCATCCGGTCAGGCAGTGACCGTGGGGGCGTCCGATGCGACATAGCGTCCTGCTGAGGTTGCTGGGCCTCTCACTAGCCGTGGCCGTATTCGCCATTGCCGCTACCGCATGGCTGACCAGCCGGGACACCAGCGAACGGTTCCGTGGTGAGTTCGAGCGGACATTGGAGGCTGACACCTTCATCTACCAGGGGTTGAGTGAATACGCCTCGCGGAACGATTCATGGGACGGCGTCGACACAGTCGTGGCCGAACTGGCCGAACGCACCGGCCGCCGGGTGGCGCTGACCACCCTGGACGGCGACGTCCTGGCCGATTCCGCCGCCATCTCCGGTCAGCCTGCCCCAGCGCTGGCCTCGACTCCCACCGCGGAGATCGACGCGCTCTCCGGCCAGTTCCAAGGGGTGGAGACAACGGTGGTCGGCTACCAGGGTGACACATTCGTCGCCGAGACCATGGACACGATGGCCTTGCACGATATCTCGGATCCGTACTCGCTTCGCGGCACCGTGGGCCAGCTCGCCGTCTCTGCCGCGGCGCCGTCGAGCGTCTCGCCGGTGTGGCGGCTCGATCCCGACGAAGCAGCCGCGCGTTTCTCCTTGGCTGCGGATGCCCAGGAGTGTCTGAAGGAAGATCTCGATCTTGACGACGAGGTGATGGTCACCCCTTCCGGCGAGGTCTTGCTCCTCGGCGACGCCTATGTGGAGAAGGTCCTCCGCGGCGTGGTCAGTGAGGATCACTCTGGCGAATTCGTTCAGGGGCTGAACTCGCTGGACCTCGGTGGCGCCGCCGCCCACTCCTGCCTGCCGGCGGAGCTGTTCGAAGCAAGCGACGCGGCCTTGGCGTTCAACCGGCAGGAGATCAACTTGCTGGAAGAATGCCTCGACAACGGCAACGTCCCCCACATGGTGGTGGACGTCGAAGCCGGGCTCAAGCGAGTCATCCCGGAGCCAAGCGCTCATGGCGATCTGTCCTCGCTCGACGAGACGGAATGGAACCACTGGATCGACTGCGAGCAATCGGCGTGGAACGAGACGATGGAGGATTTCGTCGCCGAGCCTGCGCTGCTCTACTCGGGTGACGCGGGCCGGTTCGACCCATTTTTCGGTGACGGCTGGTGGCGGACCACCTTGGCTGGGCTGGCTGTGCTCGCGGCCGCCACCGGCGTGACCGTGCTGGTCGGCCGTCGGCTTACCCGCCCGATCCACGCTTTGACCACAGCGGCGACCCGGATGGGGGAAGGCGATCACAGCGCGCGTGTCGACGTCGGCGGCCAGAGCGAGCTGGCCCGGCTCGGTACCGCCTTCAACTCGATGGCTGAGTCGATCGAGACGAACGAGCGGCAGCGCAAGGCCATGGTGAGCGACGTCGCTCATGAACTGCGCACGCCGCTGTCCAACGTGCGGGGGTATCTGGAGGCTGCTGAGGATGGCGTCGTGCCACTCGACCGGGCGCTGGTCTCGTCGCTGCTCGAGGAGTCGGGTCTGCTAGAGCGGCTGATCGACGACCTGCAAGATCTGGCGCTGGCTGATGCCGGGAAGCTGCGGGTTCATCCTCAGGAGGTTGACGCCGAGCAACTGGCCCGGCACGTCGTCGCGGTCCAAGGGGCATCGGCGGACGACGCCGGGGTGAGCATCGAACTCGAGTCGGAGTCGGCCACCGTCGTTGTTGATCCCGAGCGGCTCCGGCAGGCGCTGGGGAACCTGGTCGCCAATGCGGTGCGATTCTCCGACGACGGCGCCCACGTGACCGTCCGGGTCCGGCCCGAGGACGCGGAGGGGGACTGGGTGCTCTTCACCGTCGAGGACGACGGCCCGGGGATACCCGAGGAGCACGTGCCCCGGCTGTTCGACCGCTTCTACCGGGTGGAACAGTCCAGAAGCAGGGCAACCGGCGGCAGCGGCCTGGGACTCGCGATCACCAAGCACCTCGTCGAAGCACACGGCGGGACGATCAGTGTTGAGAGCACGGTTGGTGAAGGCAGCGTCTTCACTATCCGGTTGCCCGCACGTATTCCGGTGCCGACCACCTGAGGTGTCTTCAACAGCAGAAAGCGGGTATTATCCACGACGACGCCGTCCGCATGGGCGGCGTATGCGGGTGTAGTTCAATGGTAGAACTTCAGCTTCCCAAGCTGACAGTGCGGGTTCGATTCCCGTCACCCGCTCCACCGCATCAACACAGGCCACGGCCTGTGTGAAGCGCTCACGCCGGGTGAGCGCGGGTCATTCTGTTCCCTCCTTGGGCATTTCACGGGCCATTAGCCAACTGTCGCGGGTAGCCCGGCCGTTCCGTCGTCATCCTCGTCGTGCCCGGTTTCGGTGAGCTGGGCGTCCAGTTGGTCGGCGATGGCCTTATCCGCTTCCTGCGGAGCATCGGCTAACTGAGAGAATGCGAGTCTCCGCCGAGAACAGGGGGACGTGGTCGTGTCACTCAAGCTCATCGAATGGCGGCCCGATTGGGCGCGAGAGTTCGATGTCCTGGCTGCTCTGATCAGGGAGGCATGTGGACCATCGGTGGTGCGGGTCGACCACATCGGCTCGACGTCTGTGCCGGGGATGGTGGCGAAGGACTGCATTGATGTCCAAGCCATCGTGCGCAGCCTGTCCGATGTGAAGCTTACGGAGGGCTTGTTGAGCTCAGGGTTTACAGTATCGCCGGGCCCTTCGGAGTATCGGGATCACGTCCCGGAGAGTTGGAATGGAGATCCGGCTGCTTGGGACAAGTTGGTGTTTCGCCCTCCCCTTGGTACCCGGATAGGCAATGTGCACGTTCGGGTCGCAGGCCGCCCCAATGAGCGGTACGCGTTGCTCTTCCGTGATTTCCTGACCCATGACCAACCGGCACGCGATGCCTGGGCAGAGTTCAAGCGACGGCTAGCACGTGCCGTGGCTCCCCAGCTGACTACGTATGGTCAGATCAAAGACCCGGCCACCGATGTACTGATGGCTGCCGCCGAGCGGTGGGCTGCCGAGACCGGCTGGAAGCCCCCGCAGCCTGTTAATGGATCAGTTTGACAACGGTGGCCGCCGCGTTCATCGGGAGACCGTGTGGAATCTGACATCGTCACCCGCTCCACAAGCTGACTTCGATACCGTCAGGTGGCGCAGAATGCCAGAAAAGGGGCGCTTAGCTCACCTGGCGGTATCGAAGTGCCGATGCTGAGACTGGTACCGATGGCAGCTATGAGGGGGCGGCGGGACGGGGTTGACTCTCACTCGCGTGAGGCTTGCAGAATCAGTGCCATGGATAGCGCAGAGGAGCGGTTGCAGATCGGCGCGTTCGCTGAACTGGTGGGTCTGTCCATCCCCCAGCTCAGGCGGTATGACCGCCTTCGTCTCCTGGAGCCGGCCGGCCGCTCTGCCGGGGGTATCGCTACTACAGCAGCGGCCAGACCGGCGCTGCGAGGGTGATCGCCCTGCTGCGTTCGATGGACATGCCTCTTCGGGAGATTCGCCGGATGATCTCCGGCGCGGGCGAGGCTGAGCGCCGCCGTATCTTTCAGGACCACCGGGCCCGGCTCGAGGGCCGTGTGGAGGAGGTTCGCGGTCTGCTCGATGCGGTGGACGCTATGACCGAGGAGAATCCCATGAGTGCGGAAACTTGTGTGTCGAGCTGGCTTCACGTGATGCCGCGCCTGCCGGTGGCGGACATGGAACGCTCGCTTGCCTATTACCAGGAGGCGCTCGGCTTCCGACTGGATTGGCGCATGCCCTCTGGACAGGTCGCCATGATGGCCAACGGACAGATCGAGATGCTGATGCTGATGCAATGGGCAGGGGGCGGGGCGCCACCTACTCAGTCGGCCTACGTCTATGTCGAGGACCCGGACGCGCTATGCGCCGAGTATCAACAGGCCGGTGCCGACATCGTCGAGTCCGTGGCCACTCGCTCTTACGGGATGCGCGATTTCATCGTTCGTGATCCCGACGGGCATACGTTCACCCTTGGCCGCGGCACCGACAAACTGCGTGATGTGGCCGATCAGTATGGCGTGCCAGCGGACGCGATCTCGGTAGACCCCAACTGGCTCGAGCAGCGTAAACCGCGTCCCTAAAGGTGTCTTCATCCGGCCCGGTGGTCATCGACGACGTCATCGCCGAAGGCAGCAGCAAGCGCCTTCGCGATGAGGTCGGGCAGGTCGGTTTGTCCGTCATCCTCGGCCCAGCGCACCAATGCCGTGTGCATGGCGGCCAGGCAAGCGCTCGCCGCGGCATGGGCGTGGAACGCTGTGTCGGGGTCGGCGGCATCGTCGCCGAGTGCCTCGACGATCGCCTGCTGAAGGGCGTAGTTGCTGTCCAGGTGTCTGGCCCGTAAGGCCGGAGTCGTGATCATGAGCCGGAGACGGGCGAGCAGGAATTGCCCGGCTGTCGTGGGTCTGTCGCCGCGGCTGCCGCCCGTGAGCGTCGCGGCCCCGTCAATGAGCGCGCGACTGATGCGGCGTACCAAGGGTTGGGCGGCGGACGTGGCGGCCATTCGCTCGGCGACGAGCCGGACGTGGTCGTCGATGAGCACGAGGTCTTCCTTTGTGGGGAAGTGCCGGTACACGGTCATGGGCGACACCCCCGCGGCTTCGGCGACGTCGGTCACGGTGGTGGCGTCGTAGCCGTTTTCGGTGAACAGCCGTACCGCATGCGACTGAATCATGCGCTGTGTCTCGGCTCGCCGGTTCGCTCGCAGGGTTGAGTACTGGTCGGGCATGTGATAGACACTACCTCACTGATAGTAACTACCAGATTGGGAGTAACTAACATGAGGTGGCTGGCATGACTGATCTGATCGGCAGGACGGCGCTGGTGACTGGAGCATCACGCGGCATTGGGCAGGCGATCGCCGCCGGGTTAGCGGCGAAGGGGGCGATGGTGATCGTGCATTTCGGCACGGACCAGGAGGGTGCGGCGGCGACGGTTGGCGAGATCGAACGTGCTGGCGGGACAGCGGTGGCCGTCGGTGCAGAGCTTGGTGTGGAGGACGACGTCGAGACTCTCTTCGCCGGAGTCGAGGCCGGTCTTGCCGGACGGCCGCTCGATATCCTTGTCAACAACGCGGCAGCCGCGCCCGCCGGTCCACTCGGTACTACAACCCGCACGGAGTTCGACCACCTCTTCGCGGTGAACGTCCGGGCGCCGTACTTCATCATCCAGCGAGCTTTGCCCCTCCTGCCCGATGGCGGCCGCATCGTCACGATCTCGTCCGTGGCGACCCGGATGGCCAACCCCACCCAGACCTCCTTCGCCATGACGAAGGGAGCGGTCGAGACGATGAGTATGACCTTGGCCAACAAGCTCGGGGCCCGGGGAATCACGGTGAACGCGGTCGCTCCCGGCGCCACCCGGACGGCGACCAACGGTGCGTTCTTCGAAGCGCCGGGCCTGGCCGACTTCATCGCTGGAACGACGGCGCTCAACCGGCTGGGCAATGCCGACGACGTCGCCGACGTCGTGGCGTTCCTGGCCTCGAATGCCGCCCGCTGGATCACCGGCCAGGTCATCGATGCCAGTGGGGGGCTGTTCCTCGGTCCACGCACCTGATCGGAGGTTTCCGGCATAGTGTCATTCGGATGGCACTCCGTGACGTTGTTCGGTGCGCCCGGCCATGAAGGTTCTTGTCTTGGGTGGTAGTGGTTTCCTCGGTTGCGAACTGGCGCGGCGGGCGGTGGAAGCGGGCCACGACGTGACCGCGACTTATCTGAACCGGCTGGGCGAGGTTGATGGCGTCGAGTGGTCTCTGCTCGATATCCGCCACCGTGAAGAGGTCGTCAACCTGGTTGGCACGCTCGGACCGGACGTCGTGATCAATACGGCATACCGTCAAACAGACTGGATCATCACTGCTGATGGCGCTGCACATGTCGCACTCGCCGCCTCCGCGGTCGGTGCGCGTCTTGTGCATGTCTCCAGCGACGCCGTCTTCTCGGGTGCCGATGTTCACTACGACGAGACCAGCGTTCCCGACCCCATCACGCCCTACGGTGCAGCCAAGGCCGCAGCGGAAACGGCGATCAGGGCGATTACGCCGGGAGCGGTGATAGCCCGCACGTCGCTGATCATCGGGGATGGCGGATCGTCGCACGAAGCCGTCGTCCATGCGTTGGCCACCGGTGAGCGCCAGGGGATGTTGTTCACCGACATGGTGCGGTGCCCGGTACACGTCGCCGACCTTGCAGCGGCGCTGCTTGAGCTCGCATCGTCAGATCTGGCCGGAGTGCACCACATCGCTGGTGTGGATGCCGTGAGCCGCTACGAATTAGGGCTACTGGTCGCGCGGCGGGATGGGCTGGATGCCGATGCCCTCCCGTCGGGCCGGTGTGCCGCCGCCGGCTTCTCTGGTCCGCTCGACGTGCGCTTGGACTGCACCGCCACCCAGCGACATCTCCGGACCAAGCTCCGCGGCGCGCGAGAGTTCCTAGCACCTGTTTGACGGGTCAAGACCGCCAAGTGTTCTTGGCTGCAACCTTGCACCTCACGCGACGTGAGGTCGTACGGTCGAGTTCATGGCAACGGGCCAGGGAGACCGGACCGGTCGCAGAGTAGGCGAATTGGCAGCGGCGACCGGACTGACCGTCCGCACGCTGCACTACTACGAGGAGATCGGCTTGCTGGTGCCCTCGGCGCGTACCTACGCCGGACACCGGCTCTACGACGACGCCGACGTGGCCCGGTTGTACCGGATTTGCGTGCTGCGACGGTTGGGCCTGCCACTTGTTGAGATCGGCCGGGCGCTCGAGGAACCGGCCTGGAATCTGCGCGCCGCGATGACAGCTCACCTCGGTGAACTCGACCGCCGGCTCGAGGCGATGGGCCGGCTTCGCTCCCGCCTCGCTGGTCTATTGGGCTCGATCGGTACTGGGGACTCTCGGCTCACCCACGACCTGCTCACCACCGTTGAGGAGATGACCATGCTTGACACCGCTGTTCAGGGACGGATCATGTTGCTGGTGTACGAGGACATCGGGGCTGCTCACGACTGGCTGGTCCGGGTCTTCGGCCTGGGGCCGGGCCGGGTCGACCGCAATGATGAGGGCCGGGCTGTGCACGCCGAGTTGCAGGCGGGTGACGGTGTCATCTGGCTTCACCAGGAGCAGGATGACTGGGGGCTTGGCTCGCCCCAGTCGGTGGGAGCCGCGACCGCATGCGTGGCCGTGATGGTCGACGACGTCGATGCCCACTACCGCCACGCCGTGAGCGAGGGCGCGAGTGTCGTGCACGAGCCAGTCGATCAGCCGTACGGATACCGCGAGTACAGCGCTCGTGACCTCGAAGGCCACCTCTGGTCGTTCATGAAACCACTCGACTAGGCACGGTGCCGGGAGTGGTGGGTCACCGCCTGGGGCACCCGTCTTCACGGCGTCGGACGCTCTGCAGGACGCTACAGTTCGTCCTGCGGGCCGTGGCTCATGGCGCTCACTCTGCAGGACGCTGTGTTACGTCCTGCTCATCGGCGTGCGAGCCGCGTTTGTGCCGCGACGTAGAGCGTTTCTTGTGCGCCCGCCTGCCCATCAGCGAGTTGGCCAACGACGTGGCGAGGGCAACGAACAGGCCCACTGCCAGCAGCGCGTACAGCATCGTGAACACCTTGGCGATCGGCTGCTCCGGCGTCAGATCGCCGTAGCCGATCGTCAGGCCCGTGACGACGGAGAAGTAGGCGCTGTCCAGCACCGACCAGCCCTCCACCAGTGTGTAGAAGATCGTGGCGCTGACCAGCAACGTGACCAATGTGACGGTTACGCCCCGGAAAGCACGATCGCGCCACGAGATGCGCACCGCCGCGATGAAGCGGCGAATCATCAACAGAAGGCCCAACATTCCTGCAAGATACGGCAACCAACGACCGGTGGCGGCGGTCAACGCCGAAGCGGTTGACCGGCATGATGTGCTTCATGCTGACCGTTGGTGCCATCCGCGAGTACATCCGGGGCCTTCCAGACGACACTCCGGTGGTGCTGGATGTCCACCTGGAACATCAATACCTGCGTATCGAGAACCTGAACCTGACGACCGCACAGGATGCGACGCTCGGCGGCGATCCGCATGAGGGCATCGAGTTGCAGTTCTTCTGGGAGGCGACTGGTTGACCCTCAACCTGGTCGAGGTGCCAGGGTGCATGGCGTGGACGACGACGAACTGCGCGGCATCGGCGACATGGCGCAGGCCAGCGGACTGAGCGTCAGCGCCCTGCGCTTCTACGATCGTGCCGGGCTGTTGATTCCTGCCGTTGTGGATCCAGCAACCGGCTACCGCCGATACTCCGCCGACCAGCTTGCGTCGGCGCGGCTGTTGGCCGGGATGCGTCAAGTGGGCCTGCCGCTCGCCGAGATTGCCGCCGTACTGGAGCAGCGTTGCGACGTGGCGGCAGCCACCAGTGTGCTTGACGCCCACGTCCGCCGGCTGGAAGACCGTTTGGACGACGCCCGCCGTGAACTGCGAAGGCTACGTTCCCTCCTGGATTCGGAGCAGGGGGAGCCGTCGCGCTGGCCCGACGAGTCGGTCAGCGTCGACGTCGACGCCCGAGCTCTGGCCCGGGCCCTCGACGCGATCCGTTTCGCGGTGGCTGACGCTTCGCGGGAGCCACGTCTCAACGGTGCACTGATCGAATGCGAGAGCTCCGCGGTCCGGATCGTCGCTACCGACCGTTATCGCCTGACGGCATGCGAGGTAGTGGCGTTTCAGCGGGCCGGCACGCGGATGAGCGTGGTCGCGCCGGCGGGGTTTCTCGACGACGCGCGAGCGCTGCTGGACCACGACGGCGACGCGACCATTGACCTGGACCGCGGGCGCATCGCGATCACGGCTGCCGCCGCCCACGTCAGCGCCGACTGCATGGTCGATGCGTTCCCCGATTATCGGCAGATCCTGCGCCGGCACGCAGGCGGCAGCCGTTTCGTCGTCGATGCCCAAGACCTTCGCGCGCATGTGAGCTCGGTGACGGCCCGGCCCTTCTACCGGGAATCCGACGGCGTGCGGACGACGGTGATCACTTTGAGGGCCCACTCAGACGGGACGTTCGAAGTGACGGCAAATCAGCCGGAGACCGAGACAGACGTCATTCTCGATCGAAGCTTCCTACTCGAGGCGATAGACGCTTGCGCAGCGGAGCGGATCACGCTGGAGATCGCCGGGCCGCTGGCACCCGTGGCGCTACGTCGTCCCGACGACGAGCAGTTCGTGTCGTTGCTGATGCCCGTGCGGCCATGATGGCTGGGCAGCGCTCGGCGCCGCCGGCGTCGTCACCGCACGACTCCCACGTCCCCGCTGCGTATTGGCTCTGGTTGTCCGGTGCCGCGTGCTCGATGCTCGGCACGCAGGTCATGGCCTTCGCGATGGCGTGGAGCGCCACCGGCCAGGGCGGGCTGTTCGCCGGGCTGGTGCTCACCATGGTGGTGCTGCCCAGGATCCTGTTCTCGCTGGTGGGTGGTGCCATCGCGGACCGTGTCGGTGCGTGGCCGGTGCTGACCGGCGCGGCCGCGGTCATGCTCGCCCTGATGCTGTGCGTGGCGGGTGTTGCGTCACAGGCCGGTGACGCGCCCGCATTGCTGCTCGTAGCCGCGCTGGCGATCGGCCTGGTTGATGCTTTCCATTTCCCCGCGTCAGCATCGGTGCCAAGGCTCCTGGTCGCCGACGGCGGGCTGGCCAGGGCGGCGTCAGCCCGGCAGATCGTGTTTCAGCTCAGCGGCTTTGTCGGTGCTCCGCTCGGTGGGCTGCTCGTCGCGACGGCCGGGTTGGCCGCTGCGGCCCTGGCCAATGCGGCGGCCTACAGCGTGATGCTGGCGATGCTGATCGCGCTCAGCCGTCGTGGCCTGGCCCAGCACCACCAGCCAGACATCCAAGCCGATCCCTGGTGGCGCCGGTCCGCCGACGGACTCAAACTCGCCGCGCAAGACGCCCTGCTGCGCCCGGCTTTGCTGCTCATCATCGGGGCGGCGGCGTTCCTGCTGCCGCTCTCGTCACTTCTCGTGCCGTTACTCGCCCGGGAGCGGCAATGGCCGCCCGCTTCGGCCGGCGTCGTGGTCGGCGCGATCGCCTTCGGTACGGTAGCCGTGGCGGGCATTGTCACCGTCTCCGGCGCGCGCACCCGCCCTGGGTACACCGCGGCGACGGGGCTACTGGTGGCGGCGGCCGGTGTCACGGCATTGGCCTTGGCCCCCACCTTCGCGGTGGCCCTCCCTGCCGGGGCGGTGGCAGGTGTCGGCACTGGCCTGTTCACCACACACGTGGTTCCGCTGATCCTCGGCAACACACCCCGGACACATACGGCGCGGATCCAGGCCGTGGTACTTCTCGCCCAGTCCTTGCCGCTGCTGGTGACCAACAACGGCCTCGGCGCACTCGTCGACCTGGCACAAGCCAGCACGGTGATCGCTATGTGCGCGACTGGCCTGGTGATATGCACGTTAGCGGTGCTGGCGGCATCGCCGACGCTTCGGCGCACCTAGTCTCAGGACGGCAGAGTCTGTTCCTGCAGCTGCGCGAGTTGGTGGACGTGCGGGCGGGTCGCCGGGTAAAGCTCCAGGTAGGTCTCGTACAGGCTGTCGTAGACGTCCCGAGTGGAATCGTCCGGCGTCACCGTATGGCTGATCCTCGACCAGTTGGTCCCCGGTTCCAGCAACCCGACGCCGATACCGGCCAGCAGCGCATCGCCGTAGCTGGCGCCGATGGTCTCCTTCGGGATGGCTTGCTCGCGCCCGCTGACATCGCTGACGATCTGCGTCCACAGCGGGCTCTGCGTGCCGCCGCCGACCGCGATCAACCGGGCCGGCGGGCCGTCGTCGTCCAGCAGTTCCAGAATCTGGCGGGTACCGAAGGCGATGCCCTCGTAGGCAGCCCGGAACAGGTGCCCGCGGCCGTGCCGCAAACTGAGACCGGCGACGACGCCTCGCGCCCGTGAGTCGAAATGCGGTGTCCGCTCCCCCGCGAAGTACGGCAGCATCATCAGCCCCTCAGACCCGGGCGGCACCTGCGACGCCTCCTCAACCAGCTGCTCGTAGGCGACACCGCCGACGAGCTCCTGCAGCCACCCGGTGAGGCTTCCCGACGTGGCCATCCCGGCGGCCAGTGTGTACGTGCCGGGTTCCACCCCGGCCGTGGTCCAGAGCACCGGATCGGCTCGGGGCTCGGTGAGCAATCCGACGAAGAACGCGGTGGAGCCGTACATGACCATCAGATCGCCCGGCTCGCGGACCCCGGCGCTGAACGCCTCGGCCCAGGCGTCGACCGTGCCCGCCGAGACCGGTGTGCCTTCGGCCAGCCCGGTTTCGGCCGCGGCCCGGCCGGTGACCTTGCCGACTACCTCACCGGACCAGGCCAGTTGCGGCAGCGGTAGACCACCGGCGACCTCGTCGGCCCACTCCCGGTTCCAGTCCCGGGCATGGATGTCGTACATCGGATCACATTGGCTGGCGGTGAGGTGGTCGAGCACGTACTCGCCGGAAAGCCGCGCGGTGATGAACGAACTGGAGCTGTACCACCGCGCGGTGCGCTGCCACGACGCTGGCTCGTTGCGTCGGGCCCACAGCAATTTGGGCCCGACGGCCTGGGAAGACAATGCCTTGCCGCAGCGCCGCAAGACTTCATCCGCGCCGAAGCGATCGGTCAGTCCCTCGATCTCCGCCGTGGCGCGGGTATCGATTCCGTAGAGAATCGCCGGGCGTACGGGCTGGACATCCGCGGTGCACAGCACCAGGCACGGTCCCACCCCGCTGACGCAGACCCCGGCGATGCGCGCCCCGCTGCTGCGTCCGACTAGTTCGCGGGCGAGGCTGGTGACGTCGTTCCACCACACGGCCTCGGCGTCCACCTCGGCCCAGCCTGGCCGCGGCAGCGACATCGCGTGTGAGCGAGCGGCGGTGGCCACGATCCGGCCGTCGGGCGTGGACAGGACCCCTTTGCTGCTGCCGGTTCCCATGTCGATACCGAGGAGAAGCTCGTCCATGTCCACCACCACGATCGTCGGGGCAGGCTGCCCCACATCCTAGGCAGCGGTGGCGGCGGATGGGAGAGGCGTATCACGAGCGGATACACGCGAGGTTGCGGCGACAGTGCTCAGGAGTGCACGTGCTCACCGCCCTCTCCGGCCTCGAAGCGGGAGATGATCGCCACCTTGCTCGCGGACGCCGACGCGGTGTCGAACTGGAGGTCCAGCCATTCCGACACCAGCAGGCGGGCCAGCTCGGGCCCGACGACCCGGGCACCGAGCGCAAGGACCTGACAGTCGTTGGACAGCACGGAGCGTTGCACCGAGTAGCTGTCGTGGGCGACGGTGGCGCGGACCCCGGGGACCTTGTTGGCGGCGATGGCCATGCCGATGCCGGTTCCGCAGACGAGCACGGCGCGGTCGGCGTCGCCTCGGGCCACCGCCTCGGCTGCGGCGAGGCCGACGTCGGGATAGGTGCGGTGGTCCTCGGAGTCGTGGACGCCGAGGTCGCTGACGTCGACGACCCGTCCGTCAGTGCGCAACGTGTCGGCGATCAGGTCCTTGAGCTGCAGTCCGGCGTCGTCAGCGCCGACGACGATCCGCCACGCATGGGTCATAGCTGTGCTCCTGTGGTTTCGGGGGCGGCGGGTGTGCCGGAGCGCTCCCCGGCGAAGTGGGCGGCAAGGGCCGCCGCCGAGGCGGCGAGGGAGACCGCGCCCGGGTCGGGTGTGCCGTCGCTCCGGTCGCCAAGACGGGCTGCTCTGCCGCGCCTGGCCGTCATCTGGGCGGTGGCGGCGGCGGCCGACTGCGCGGCGTCTGCTGCATGAGCCCAGGCAGCGCGGAGGTCAGCCCCGTCGGCCATCGCCGAGCGGAACGTTTCCACCAGTGGGTGCAGCGCGTCTACGAGTGTTTTGTCGCCGGGCTGGCTCTGCCCGAGCCGGACGACGGCTTCCTCTGCCGCGGCGAGCGCGTCAGCGAGCAGCGTTGCCTCGAGGCCCTCCGGGCCGGCCGGCTCGATCAGCCGCCCTACGGTCGTCAGTCCGGCACCCCAGAGGGCTCCCGACGCTCCGCCGGCCGCATCGGCGAACGCCATGCCTGCGGCGATCAGGACGGCGCTGGCATCCGGGCCGGCGCGGCCGGCCGCCTCAACCGCCGCGTCCATGCCACGGGTCATCGTCGTTCCGTGATCGCCATCGGCGGCGACCGAATCGAGCGCTCCCAGGTGGTCCTCCAGTTCCTTCAAGCGGCCCGCGACGACGGCAAGACCGGCGCGCGCAGCTCGCCCGGACGGCGTCAGCTCCATTTCCGGGAATCCGCTGCTCTGCTGGTCCTCCGCGCCCGTGGCGCCCAGCGGCGCGGCCTGGCGCCCGTCGAGCGGGAGCCGCTCGGTGCGGATGTAGCCGGGCGCGGTGGCCGGAGCCGACAGCAGGCCCTCGAGCTCGTCGTCAGTCCACACCAGGGTGACCGAGCAGCCGGCCATGTCCATCGACGTCACGAACTCCCCGACCTCAGGTTCGGTCAGGGAGACGCCGGCTGCGTCGAATCGGCCGGCCAGCGATCGGTAGAGGACGAACAGTTCTTCGTACTTGACCCGGCCAAGGCCGTTGACCAGGATCCGGGCGCGAGTGGCGCCGGACGGGCGTTCGGCCAGCAGCCGGTCGACCAGCAGGCCTGCCAGCTCGTCCGCACTGGAGCGGGGCATGGTCGAGATCCCTGGTTCGCCGTGGATGCCGAGCCCCAGCACCATCGAACCTTCCTCGACGGTGAACAGCGGCTCCGAGCGGCCGGGCACCATGCAGCCGTCGAACCCGACGCCCACGGTGCGGCAGCGATCGTTGCAGTGCCGGGCGATACGTTCCACCTCGTCGAGTGAGTCACCGCGGTGCGCGGCCGCCGCGGCGGCGCGGAAGACGAAGAAGTCGCCGGCGATGCCGCGGCGTTCGCCGATGCGCTCGGGCGGCGCCGACGCGATGTCGTCGGTCACCAGGACGATCCGGGCGTCGATGCCGTCGCGTGCTGCGGCTTGGTCGGCTGCGAGCCCGAAGTGCATGACGTCGCCGGCGTAGTTGCCGAACAGCATCACGACACCAGCCCCACCGTCCACCGCCCGGATGGTGCGATAGACCTGCTCGGCCGAGGGGCTGGTGAAGATGTCGCCGCACACCGAGGCGTCGGCGAGGCCGGGGCCGACGAGGCCCGCGAAGGTCGGGTAGTGTCCCGACCCGCCGCCGACGATCGTCGAAACCCGTCCCGGCGCCGGTGCGGTCACCGACGCGACGGCCGAGGTGTCGGGGACGCGGCGAAGGATCCGGGAGTAGGCGGTGACGAGCCCGTCGATCGCCTCGTCTTTGAATGCCCGCTCGGTGTTGTACACGTAGGTCATGGTCGGCCTCCTTCGGGCCAGGTGTCGTGGGTCGTCATCGCAGCCGTTCACCCGATTCGGGGTCGAAGAGGTAGACGCGTTCCGGGTGGGCGTCGAAACGGATCGTGTCGCCATGGCTCCAGTGGTCGCCCGGCGCCGTCTGCACCGTGATCGGCGTGTCCGTACCGGGCAGAATCACGGTGGCCTGGCCGAACTCGAGCAGGTTCTCGTAGACCCTGATCTCGCCCCGCAGAACCGTTGCTTCGGCGCCGATGCCGGTCCGGCAGTCCTGCGGGCGTACACCCACGGTGACGCGCTGGCCGTCTGCCGCGGATCGTGCGGCGGTCAGCAGCTCACCGGACTGCCCGACCTGCACGGTGACCCGGTCACCATGGGCCCGTACGGTGCCTTCGATCAGATTGATCTTCGGCTCGCCGACGAAGTCGGCGACGAACAGGTTGGCCGGATCGTCGAAGATCTCGTCGGGCGTCCCGAACTGCCGGATCACGCCGCCGTCCATCACGGCCATCCGGTCGGCCAAGCTCAGGGCTTCGAGCTGGTCGTGCGTGACGACGATCGTCGTGTACCCGAACTCACGCTGCAGAACCTTGAGTTCCCGACGCACCCGCTGCCGCTGCGAGGCGTCGAGGTGTGACAAGGGCTCGTCGAGCAGCAGCACAGGTGGGTTGCGGATCAGCGCCCTGGCCAGTGCGATGCGTTGTTTCTGCCCGCTGGAAAGCCCGGCCGGGCGCAGGTCGAGCAACTCCGTCATGCCGAGCCGTTCGGCCAGCACGTCGACCCGTTGACGCACGTCCTTGGCCTTGCGCGCCTTCAAACCGTAGGCAAGGTTCTCCCGCACGGACAACGGCGGATACAGTGCGTAGCTTTCGAACCCGACACCGATGTTGCGCCGCCGGGCGGGCAGGTCGGCCACGGAGGCGCCGCCGATCCGGATGTCCCCGGAGGTCACCGTCTCCAGACCGGCGATCATCCGTAACGTTGTGGTCTTGCCGCACCCGGACGGACCAAGCAGCGCCACCATCTCACCTGGCTCGATCTCCAAGTCGAGCCCGCGAACCGCCCGGAAGGACTCACGTCCGCGGCTCTCGTAGGTCTTGTACAAGCGGTCCAGCACCAGGCTTTGTGCCGTGCTGGCTCCGGAGAGAACGTCGTTCACCGCTGTCATATCCGCTGTGTCCCTTCCATCGCAGCCGAACCCAGCCGCGTGGTGTCCGCTCCCGCGTCACCCCCGGCGAAGATGTGCACGTGTTCGAGGGGAACGTCCAGGTCGACATGGTCCCCTTCGCCGCGCGCACCATCGCTGGAGGTGACCACGATCACCTGAGTTCCGCCGACGTCGACGCTCATCTCGACCGACCGCCCCAGCCGCTCGGCCAGTTCGACGGTGCCGCGCATGCTCAGGCGTCCGGCGGAGTCGCGCATGCTCAGGCGTCCGGCGGAGTCGCGGCCGGGCTCGGCGGAGGCGGTGGAGACGTCCCGCGGCCGGATACCCACGCGGACCCGTTGACCGTCCGCAAGGTGGAGCGACGGCGGTGCCGGCACGTCGATCGAACCGGCACTCACCACGATCCGGCCGCTCTCGACGCGACCATCCAGCAGGTTCATCTCGGGCTGGCCCAGTGCACGGGCGACGAAGGTGTCCACCGGCGCCTTCCACACCTCTTCAGGCGTGCCTACCTGGACGATGCGACCCGCACGCATCACGCCCACGCGGTCGCCCAGCGCCAGCGCTTCCTGATAGTCGTGCGTCACGTACAGGGTGGTGATGTCCGACAACTGTCCGAGCTGTTTGAGCTCAGCCCGCATCGCCGAACGCAGCTTGGCGTCGAGGTGCGACAACGGCTCGTCGAGCAAATAGATGTCAGCCGGGCGCACCAGAACCCGGCCGAGAGCCACGCGTTGCCGCTGGCCGTTCGAGAGCTCCCGTGGCAACCGGTTCAGCAGGTGAGATATGCCAAGGGTGGTGGTGACCGTCTCGATGCGTTCGCGCTGCTGTTGCGAGCTGAACCGGCCTGAACGGCCGGAGCGCAGCGGTGAGGCCAGATTCTCGAACACCGACTTCTGCGGATAGAGGGCGTAACTCTCGAAGGCCATCGCCACGTTGCGGTGGTAGGGCTCCACCCCGGTCATGTCCTGGCCGCTGATCTCGATGCGTCCGTCGTCGACGTCGACCAAACCGGCGACGCACTTCAGCGTGGTTGTCTTGCCGGCACCGGACGGGCCGAGGATGGCGAAGAACTCGCCGTTCTCGATTGCCAGATCAATTCCATCGACGGCCGTGGTCTGGCCGTAGGTCTTGTGCAGTCCTTGCACTTTCAAGGTGCCCATCAGGCCTTCACCGCCCCGAATGACAGCCCGCGCACCAGATACCGCTGGATGCTGAGCGCGAGTATGAGTGGTGGCAACGCGGCGATGACCGCGGCTGCCGCCGTGAGGTTGTAGTACGCCTGCCCGCCACCGCCAAGGAACTTGGTGATCGCCACCGTCACGGTGCTGGCCTCGTTACCGGTGAGGATCAGCGCGAACACGTAGTTGTTCCACGCGAAGATGAATGCGAGCAGAGCCGCGGCGGCGATCCCTGGGCGGACCAGGGGCAGTGCCACCATCACAAAGGCACGCCGCCGGGTGTAGCCGTCGAGCAGGGCCGCCTGTTCCAGGTCCTCCGGCAGGTCCTGGAAGTAGGACCGGAGAATCCACACCACCAGCGGCATGGTCACCAGTTGCAACACCCAGATCATGCCGACCCTGGTGTCGAACAGCCCGATCTGGTGGTAGATGACGAACAACGGGACGATCACCATCAGCTCGGGCGCGAACCGGAACGACAGGATCGTGAACATCACGTCGTTGGACCCGCGGTACTTCCACCGCCCCGCCGCGTAGGCGGCCGGTACCCCGATCACCAGCGAGACGAGCACCGCCCCAGCGCAGCTGATCACACTCGTGATCAATGTGCTGGTGAAGTCGACACTGGTCAGAGCCGTCCCGCGGTCACTGAGGACGATCGCGAAGTTCTCCAGCGTCGGCGAGAACACGAAGTACGTCGACGTCTGTTCGGCCGGCGTCTTCAGTGCCAGCAGCACCATCCACAAGATCGGGAACAGCGCGAACGCGAACCAGGCCACGAGGGCGATATCGGCGAGTACCGACCCGGCGGTGAACCGGCGGCGGCCGGGTAGCAATTCCTTGACCATGCCTTCAGCCCTCCGCCCCGGCGGCCCGTCGCTGTGCCTTGCCGAGCACACTGACGAGATACCTCGCGGTGATGAACACGAGAACCCACAGCAGGAACATGTAGGTACTGCCCTGGGAATAGTTCAGGTTGATGATCGAGTCCTCGTAGGCACCGATCTGCAGCGTCCGGGTGACCGCGCCCGGCCCACCCGCCGTCAGCACATAGACATGATCGAAGATCTTCAGGCAGTCCATGAACCGGAAGATGACGGCGACGAGGATGTACGGCCAGATCATCGGCAGCATCAGCCGCCGGAACATGTAGAACCAGCCGGCTCCGTCCACCTCAGACGCCTCGAACGGCTCCTTTGGCAGTGAGCGGATGCCGGCGAGTACCAGGATCGCCACGAACGGGGTGAAGATCCAGACGTCGACGAGAATCACCGACCAGAGCGCCATATCCGTGCTCAGCCAGTTGAACGTCGACCCGAGCCCGAAGATGTGGTTGATCACCCCGAACTGCGGGTTGTACATCAGGCCCCAGATCACCCCGGCGATGACCGGCGCCACCATCAAGGGAAGGATCAGCACCCGCTCGAAGAGCTTCCCTATCCGGCTGGCGCGGTTGAGCAGCAGGGCGATGCCGATGCCGAGCACCATCTCCACCGTGGTGGCGACTACCGCGTACACCAGCGTCACCCGCACGCTGCCCCAGAACCGGCTGTCCGAGAGCACCCTGGAGAAGTTGTCGAAGCCGACGAACGACGGCAGCGGGTTGATGGCTGAGTAGTTGAGCACGCTGTAGTAGGAGCCGAGAATGAACGGGTAGAGAATGCCCGCGATGATCAGGACGGCGGGAATCGACAGCAGGTAGGGACGTGCCTTGCGCCGCCAGGTGGGCACGGACGGTGGCCGGTCCGGTTCTCGTTTGACCGGTGTGGGCTCCTGGGTGCGCCCCGTGACCGTAGTGGACACCGGCGACCTCCTTTCGCGATCGGTCCAGCTGCGCTGGTCAGGAGTTCACGATGTCGGTGCTGGCGGCAGCCAGATCGTCGAGCCGGCTCTTGGCGTCGGCTCCGGAGTAGATGTCCTGGAGTGCCACGGCCCAGTCTTCGGTGGTCTCGAAGAAGCGACTTTGGGGCGTGAACTGGATGCTCGTGCTGTCGATGACGGTCTCGAAGGTCTCGAGATAGCCCGGGAAGTCGCCGAGCGTTTCCTTGAATGCCCCGTCGAACACGGACTGCCGGGTCGGGTCAGCGAAGGCGCCCTCGCGCACGGCGTCGGACATGGCTTCCTTGCCGGTCGCCCACTGGATGAACAGCCAGGCAGCGAGCTTCTTCTGCGAGGCCGCGTTCATGGCCAGCGACCACGTCCACAGGTTGGTCGCGTAGTTGCCGTCCGGCCCGGCCGGCCCGGGATGCCACGCGAGGTTGCCTGCCTCCTGGCTCGCGCCGGGTTTGTTCTGCGGGTAGGTCGCGGAGTCGGCGTCGTAACACATCATGGCGGTGCCATTGCCGAGGTCACGGGTGCAGTCGGGGTACTCGTACGTGGTCCACGACGTCGGGCCTGCCTCCTTGGCGAGCTCCACCCACTTCTTGGTGAAGTCGACGGCTGTCTCCGAGTTCATCGCCGCCACCAGCTCAGTGCCGTTGACTTCGTAGTCGACCGCGCCCTCGCGGCTGAACTGGCTCATGAATCCGGGATGGATGGTGGCCCATGACCGGGAACCGCGGAACGTGACGCCGTAACGGTTCTCCGACCGGTCGGTCAGGTCGATCGCGAGCTGCATGAAGTCGTCGAATGTCTCGGCTGGTTTGATGCCGCGCCGGTCGAACTCGGCTTTGTTGTAGGCGACGACGTTGGTCTCGAAGCCCCAGGGGATCGCCCACTGCCCACCGCTGCCCAGCGGGCTGCCCTTCTCGAAATCCCACCGGGTGGCCATTCGCAGACCCTCGTAGATGTCCTCGAAGTCGTACTCGTCGCTGGTCGCCGAGGAGTTCTCCAGCCACGGGCTCAGGTCTTCCAGCCAGCCTGGCGGGCCATAGGTCCAGACGAAGTAGGCACCGAGCATGAAGACGTCGTGCTCGCCGCTTCCGCCGGCCAATTCGGTGTTGAGTTTGGTGAAATAGTCCGCCTCCGGCACCAGCTCGGCGACGACATCGATGCCGGTGAGTTCGGTGAACTCCTCCAGTAGCGGCTGGAAGCTCTGCTGGTAGGGGTGTGGCGTCTGGAGGATCTTGATGGATTCGCCTTCGGCTTTGCGCCAGTCGAACCCGCCGCTCACCTCTTCTGCGCCGTTCTCTTGGTCGGTTGTCGTTCCACCGCCGACGCCGCAGGCTGACAGTATCGGTGCGAGCGCCGCGCTTCCCCCGGCGATGCCCATCAGTTTGAGAAGGTCCCGGCGGCGCAACGGGTCGCGGTTGGCCGAGAACATGGGTGTACTGCGTCCGGTCATGCCACTGCTCCTGAGGTCTAGTTCGGGTCTGCAGGGATCTTCAGAGGTCACTCGGGGATGAGTGAGACTTTGATCGACTCGGTTCCGTCAGCGACCAGATCGAGGCCGGCCTGGAAGTCGGCCAAGGGCAGCTGGTGGGTGCAGATCTCATCCATCGGCAGCCGCCCGGACTCGACCATGCGGATCGCCGCCGGCCAGCAGTGCGGCCCTAGGTGGGCGCCCAGCACGTCCAGCTCTTTGTCGTCGCTGATGATGCTCCAGTCGACGGTCACGTCCTCTTTGAAGACGCTGTACTCCACGAATGTCCCCAGCTTGCGCAGCAGGTTCAGTCCTTGCGGGACGGCTGACGGATGGCCGGTTCCCTCCAGGTAGACGTCGGCGCCGTAACCATCGGTGAGCTGGCCGACGACGTGCTGGGGGTCGTCCCGCGAGATGTTGAGTGTGATGTCGGCACCGCATTTGGCCGCGAGTTCGAGCTTGCGGTCGGATACGTCGAGGGCGATCACATGTGCCGGGAACTTGGCTGCCGCCCCGGCGACCATCCCTAAACCGATCGGGCCGCAGCCGGCCACAACCACCACGTCGTCGAACCGGATGTTCGCCCGTTCGACGGCGTGCAGCGCACAGGACAGCGGCTCGACGAATGCGGCATGTGCGGGTGGCAGTGTGTCGCTGACCCGGTGGACAAGTGCTTCCGGCGGGAACACCATGTACGACGCCATCGCCCCGGGTGTGCGTCGTTTGAAGCCGTAGAGCTCGTGCGGGGCACACATCCAGTACTGTCCGCGGGCGCAGTAGCGACATTGCCAGCACGGCACGATTTGCTCGGAAACGACACGGTCACCCGTGTCGACGCCCCACCTCTCGCGCGCAGCGTCGTCCAGGGCGATGATCCGGCCGGCGAATTCATGGCCTGGAATCACCGGTGACTCGGTGTAGGCCGCTCTGCTGTCGTCTCCCCAGAACTTGGCGGCACCGTGGTAGCACTTCAGATCGCTCGCGCAGATGCCGACAGCCTCGACCCGCACCAGAGCACCGCCGGGCGGCGGCGCGGGCACCGGCACCTCTTCCAAGCGGTAGTCCTGGGGGCCGTGGCACACCACGGCTTGCATCGTCTGTGGGAGGCCACCGGTGGGCGTCGACGGCTCGTTGACCAGCGGATTCGCTGGCGCCTTGCTGATAGGGGATTGCATGGAGACCTCCCGCGTGTCGGTGTAGCGCAGGTTAAGTACGTGTAACGCGGACCACACTAAGGTCGTACTGCAACTTTGTCCAGAACTTTTGTGCAAGGAATGGTGGAGCCTGAAACAATGTGCAACACTGCGGATGTGGAGGAGGATGACCATGCAGACAGGGTCTGAGGGCATGTACAGCACCGACGGGGAGGACGCGTCAGACAACCGCGCGGGCGCCGACTCTCGATTCCCTCCTGACCTCATGTATGCCGCGGCGCGGTTGTACTACCTCGAAGAGGCCAATCAGGCCGAGGTGGCGAGGCGGATCGGTACCAGCCGGGCCACCGTCAGCAGGCTGTTGTCGGAAGCCCGCCGCCAGGGCATCGTGCGGATCGAGGTGGTGCTCCCCGAGATGGAACAGACTGATGATCTCGCCGCTCAGGTGGCGGCCGAACTCGGTCTGCAGCGAGTCCATCTGTCGCAGACGTCAGCGTCGGGACATACCGGACGGGTACTCGCGCCGGCCTTGTCCGAGGCCCTTGAGTCGGTGGGATTGACGGCGGGTGACGTGCTGCTCGTCTCCAGCGGCCGCACCGTCTACGAGGCAGCGCAGTTTGATCTGCCCCGCCTGCCCGGCGTCCTGGTGGCTCCCACCGTCGGTGGTCAGGACGAGCCCGAGGCGTGGTATCAGACCAACGAGATCACCAGGGCGGTCGCGGTCAAGATCGGCGGGCGTCCGACGTTCTTATACGCCCCGGCCCTACCTGGACCAGATCTCTACGCGAGTCTGCTGGACGACCCCTCGATCCGGCGAGTGCTCGAACTATGGGTGTCCGCCAAGTGTGTCATGGTGGGCATCGGCGCTCCGCCGTTGACCAGGCAGTCGCTTCCCGCTTTTGTCCCGACGGACGCCGCCAGCCTGCGAATGGCGGTGGCCGATATCTGTTCCCGCTTCTATGACCGGCACGGCAAGCCGGTCAGCTTTCCGGGCAGCGACCGGTTGATGGCCACCGGCCTCGACATGCTGGAGAGGATTCCCTACGGCATCGCCGTCGCCGTCGGTGCCGAGAAGGTCGCCGGAATCATCGCGGGTGCCCAGGCCGGCTATTTCAACCGGCTGGTCACCGATCCGGAGACAGCTGCGTTGTTGCTCTCGGCAGCAGAGCAGCAGGCGACCGGGTAAGCTGCGTGGCCCGGAAGCGGCTCGTTGGAGTGCCGCATACCGGCTATGTAGCGCACCACGATACTGATAGTCCGTGAGCATCGAACGTGCCGACGAGATCGCCGAACCCAGCGCCGATGCGCCAGTCCGCCCAGTGGTCGTCACATTGGGCGTTCCATATCTCGCGCTTCTCTGGGCCGCGGTCGTGGGCTGGTGGGCCCCGATGTGGACCGACGACAGCCTGCGAGACATTGCCGTACAGATGCTGCTGGGGACGGCGATCTTATACACGGTGCTCTATCGGCTCTGGCGTGGTGGGCCGATGGCGTTGCGGGTGGTCGCCCTGCTGACCACCGTCATTCCGGGGTTCAGCCTCGTGGCAGTGGCGTTGATCGGCGTGATGATGCGCGACAGCTTTGGCGATGGGTTCTTCGGCGACCTGCCCCAAGCGTGGTGGATGATGATCCTGGCGTACGGGGGCGCGTTCACAGTCGGCCTTGGGTTGCACAGGCCGAACGTGCGCGAGTGGAGCGCCGCCCTTCATCCGCCTCGAAGCCGCGCCGAGATCGCATTGCGGCAGGCCGGCGGGTTGCCCTTCCGGCCACCGTCGCGAACCGCGCGTGTGGGGCCGGACTCTGCGCAGGATGAGGCGGAGGCAGCAAGCGCGGGCTCGGTGGATTCTGATGACGCGTCGGTCACCATCGACCTGGCAGCGAAGCTTCGCGGGCATGCCAAGGTGCGGATCGGCTGCTTCTCCGTTTTCGTTGTCATCTTTGCGGTGATCGCGCTGGTCATCCTGGTCCAATCGATACGCGGGGACGAAGATTGGCTTCCTGCCGCGTCGATTGGGGCCTTGGTGCTCCTACTCATCCTGACGCTGGTCATCAGCGTGCGCCGCTTCAGCGTGCGGCTAGGGGCGCGGTCGGTGCTGACCATCGACCGAACCGGCTTGGCGTGGCAGGGTGGTCACGACCTCGCGCGGTTCTCCTGGAACGGTCTGGCAGGCGTCGGGATCTCGTACAACATGGTGTCGACCAAGAACGGCCGCAAGATGCACATGCCGCAGCTCGACCTTTTCGAACAGGTCACCAGCCCGGCGGGCCGCTGGCCGGAACTCGACCGGCGTCGCCGCCAGGAGCGGCCCCCCGAGCCGCAACTGCCGGAAGCGCGCTACCGGCTCATGTTGCCCATGACGGATCAGGTCTATCGCGCGATCGAAGACGCGGTCCAGATCCACCGGCCAGATCTGTGGTTGGGCTGGTTTGAGCGTTCGCGTAGCGATACGCCGTGGTTCATGCGCTAGTGCCGGACACGGTGCGCCTCAACAGCGGCACTGGAAGTGCAGGACGTTAAGCAGCGTCCTGCAGAGTGAGCGCTCCAGCGCACACCCTGCAGGACGCAACACGACGTCCTGCAAGGTCGCACGTGCCGAAGTTGTGAAACCCTGTTGCGACGGGCGGGCCACACGGTTAGACCAGCTATGTGTCCGACATAGACCCGGCCATCCGGGATCACTACGTAAGCCGCAACGAGCGCGACCGGCTCACCGCCGGTGCCGGGCTGGTCGAGTTCCTACGCACGCAGGAGCTGCTCGGTCGGGTTCTACCCTCGGTGCCGGCCGTCGTTCTCGACGTGGGCGGCGGCGCCGGCATCCACGCTGCACCGCTGGCGCAGCAGGGCTACGAGGTGCACCTGATCGATGCCGTGCCGTTGCACGTCGAGCAGGCTCGCGAGATACCCGATTTGGCGAGCGCGTCAACGGGCGACGCCCGCGAGCTCGCCTGGCCTGACGACAGCGTTGACGCCGTGCTCCTGCTGGGGCCGCTGTATCACTTGACCGAGCGTGCCGACCGGGTACGGGCGCTGGCGGAGGCGCGCCGTGTACTTCGCACCGGGGGTGTGGTGGCCGCGGCCGCGATCAGCCGGTACGCCTCGACACTCGGCGGGTTGTTCCGAGGCCAGCTTCGTCACCCGGGTTTCGAAGCGATCGTCGAGCGAGACCTCATCGACGGCCAGCATCGTAACCCTGACGACGTCCCCGAATGGTTCACCACGGCCTACTTCCACGAGCCACGGGAGCTGATGGACGAGGCGAGCGACGCGGGGCTGGTCGACACCTCGGTTCTGGCCGTCGAAGGCCCGGCTGCGATGCTGCCGGATGTGGACCGGTGGCTGGCTGATGATCGGGACCTGCTGATGCGGGCGATCCGCCGGGTCGAGGCCGCGCCCGCGCTGCTGGGCGTGAGCCCGCATGTCTTGCTGTGTGCTTATGCGGCGTAGCTGCCGGTTGTCACCGCTGGCAGGCACAATGACGCTATGAGCGATGATCCGCTGGACCGGTTACGACGCCTGTGCCTTGACCTGCCGGAAGCGACGGAGCGCCTCAGTCATGGTGAGCCGACGTGGTTCGTCCGGGGCAAGAACGTGTTCGTCAGCTACGCCGATCACCATCACGATGATCGGCTGGCCTTCTGGTGCGCGGCGCCGCCCGGCACCCAAGAGGCGTTGATCTCGTCGGACCCGGATCGATTCTTCCGGCCGCCCTACGTCGGTCACCGGGGGTGGCTCGGCGTCTGGCTCGACGTTCCGGTCGACTGGGAGGAGATCGCCGAGATCGTCGTCGACGCCTACCGTGTCGTCGCCCCGAAGAAGCTGGTGGCCGAACTGGATGTCCGTCATTGAACCGGCGCGTACGCTGGCTGCTGTGGACCAAGAAGAGCGCCTGGCCGTCTTCCTCGACTATGAGAACCTCGCGCTCGGGGCGCGTGATCACCTTGCGGGTATGACGTTCGACTTCCGGCCCATTGCCGACGCGTTGGCCGAGCGGGGCCGGGTCGTCGTACGTCGTGCATACGCGGACTGGTCCTACTTCGACGAGGACCGCCGGGCGCTGACCCGTTCTCATGTGGAGCTGATCGAGATTCCGCAGCGGATGGGCGCGTCGCGCAAGAACGCGGCGGACATCAAGATGGTCGTCGACGCCGTCGAGATGGCCTTCGAGCGCGACTACATCTCCACATTCGTGATCTGTACTGGAGACAGCGACTTCACCCCGCTTGTCCATAAGCTGCGTGAACTCAACAAGCGGGTCATCGGCGTGGGCGTGGAGCAGTCCACGTCCAAGCTGCTGCCGCCCGCGTGCGACGAGTTCCTCTATTACGACCGCCTCGAAGGTGTCGAGGTTCCGGCACCACGTTCACGTGAGCGTTCCAAGCGCCGGACGCTCGAGCCGGTCCCGGAGCCGGCGCCCGTGCAGCAAGAGTCCGAACCGGCTGCCGACAAGGACACCGACGACGTCGACCAACTCGCGGTGCGAGTGGCGCAGACAGTGGCCGGCCTGCAACGGACTTCGAGTGGCCAGGTCAATGCGTCCACCCTCAAACGAACCCTGCTGCGCAAAGATCCCACGTTCAACGAGGCCGATTACGGATTCCGTGCGTTCGGTGAACTTCTGCGGCATCTCGCCGAACGCAAGGTACTCGAGCTGGCCGAAGGTCAAGCCAAGGGGGATCCAGAGGTCTCGCTGCCCGAACACGGCGATCGGGAGGAAGCCTTCGCGCTGCTGCGATCGACCGTAGCGGAGTTCGCTGACGGTCCGGTCGCGCTGTCCGGCCTGAAGAACCGGCTCCGCAAGAACCAGCCTGGTTTCAGTGAGAAGAAGCTCGGCTACGGCAGCTTTCTGCAGTTCTGCCGGGCCGCCGCGACCGCGGGCGTTGTTGAGCTTGTCTGGGACTCTGATGCCGACGACTATTTCCTGACGACCCCGTGATCGCGGGATGGGGTACGCGCCGCTTCAATCAGGTGGGGCGAGGCGAACAACGACATCGCGAAGCTGCGGAAGGCCGATGCACTCCTTGACGCAGCGGGCAAACAGCCACTGAGTCAGCCGCTCGACCTGCAGGCCGAGAAGATCGGCCATGCGCTGAGCGTAAGCATGAGGGTCCTGACGAAGACGCTGCTGGTGGAGCATATGTTGCAAGGGGTCGTAGGCAGGGTCGCCAAGGTACGGTTTGGGGTCGATGACGAGCCAGGGCTCCCTCTCGGCGGCCAGAATGTTCCTGGCATGCAGATCGGTACAGAGCAAGACCTGGTCCGTGGTGGTCCGAGGCAGCGAGCGGAACAGCTGCATGCCGGCTCGGGCCAGTCCTGGGTCCAGGTGGCCAGGGACCAAACATGATCATCTAGCTCGGGGTGTGAGATAGGTCAGAGGGCGGCGTCGAGCTCACCGAGGCGCTGGATCAGGCGGAGGTTCTCGCTGTAGTCGACCGGGCAGTTGATCACCGAGACGCCGTCCTCGTCCAAGGCCGTGCGAAGGGTGGGCAGCAGCTGGTCGGCGGAGGTGATCTGATACCCCTTCGCGCCGAAGCTCTCCGCGTACTTCACGACGTCGGGATTGGTGAACGCGGTGTTGCTGTGCTCGCCGAGCTCCATCTGCATCTTCCACTCGATCAGGCCGTAGCCGTTGTCCTCCCAGATCAGCACGGTGAGCGGGATGTTCTCTCGCACCGCCGTCTCGATCTCCTGCGAGTGCATCAGCCACGCGCCGTCGCCCATGATGGCCAGCACTTTCTGGTCCGGCTTGGCGAGTGACACTGCCAGCGCGCCGGGCAGCGCGAAGCCCATGGTGGACAGTCCGTTGGAGATCAGGCAGGTGTTCGATGAGTAGGTCGGGTACAGACGCGCCATCCACATCTTGACCGCTCCCGTGTCGACCAGGGCGATGTCCTCGCGGCCGAGTGCCTCGCGCGTGTCGGCGACGACGCGCTGCGGGGCCAGCGGAAAGCGGTCGTCCTGGCGACCATGGTCGAGCTCTTCGGCCAGCAAGGTGCTGGACCGGGTCGGCCCAGTGGCTGGACAGTGGTGATCGCCCAATGCCTCGAGCAGTGCGGTGAGAGACGAGCTGATGTCGGCGATGATGCCGACGTCCACCGAGTAATGGGCATCTACCTCCGCCGGGAAGCGGTGTACGTGGATGACCTTCTTGTCGGAATCCGGATTGATCCGGACGGGGTCGAACTCTTGGAGTTCGTAGCCGACCGAGATGATCAAGTCGGCTTCCTCGAAACCGAAGTTCGCGTAGTCGCGGCCCATGAACCCGAAGGTTCCGACCGAATTCGGGTGGTCGTCGGCGAAGACGCCCTTACCGTGGAACGTGGTGGCCACGGGCACGCCGAGGGCCTCGGCGAACTTCGTGAGGGCCTCCGACGCGCCGCCACGAGCTGCCCCGTGTCCGGCCAGGACGATGGGGTGCTCGGCTTGCCGGATCAGATCGGCCGCACGTCGGACCTGGTTGGGCGACGGCGCCTCCGGTTGCACGACGTTGCGTGGCAACGGCTGCAACGACGGCTCGGCGGACGCGTCGTCGACGTCTTCGGGCACCGCCAGATAGACCGCGCCGGGACGTTCGGTCTCCGCGGTCTTGAACGCCTTGCGGATCATCTCCGGAATCGCGTCCGGGGTGGGGACACTCGCCGACCATTTGGTGATCGGATTGAACAAGCTGACCAGGTCGACGAACTGGTGCGATTCCTTGTAGTTGCGGTCGCGGCCCACCTGTGCGGACAGCGCCACCAGTGGAGTGCTGTTGGTCATCGCATCGGCCACGCCGAGTTGCAGGTTGATCGCCCCGGGGCCGAGAGTCGCGGAGACAACTCCGGCCGAACCGGTGACCCGCCCGTACATCTCCGCCATGAACGACGCCGCCTGCTCGTGGCGGGTCAAGAGGTAACGGATGCCGGAGCGTTCCAGCGCGAGGGTGAGATGGATGTTCTCCTCCCCGGGCAGGCCGAAGACAACGGTGACGCCTTCGTTCTCCAGGCAGCGAACTAGGAGTTCGGCGGCAGAGCTGACGTTTTCGCCGGTGGGCTGGGTCATGGCAGCGGCCTCACAAGGTGTTGTCGTGGTCCACGGCTGCCTGGCGCGAGCACCGGGTGGGTGCTCGCGCCGGGCGAACCGATCAGCTTGTTCCCTTGGGACCCACGCTATCGAGCCGCTCGCCGGGGCCAGGTATCACCTCGAGTTCGAGCTCGACGGGTGGCACGGACTCCAGGTTCTCGGCTGCCGGCTCAGAGTGCTTCAGCGTGGCCGCCACGTCGGTCTCAGCGTTGCCGCCCGCCCCTTCGGTGTTCTCGCCCGGGGTGTCGTGGGGGCGGATGTGTCGCAGGAGGACGGCGACGAACGTCGCGACTATCACCATCAGGCCCGCGCCGACGATCGCCGACGTGTGGAATCCCTGGGTGAACGCCGCCCGCGCCGCGACGAGCAGCGGCTCGGCAACCTGGGCCGGAAGCTGTTCTGCCGTGACGAGTGCTCCGGCCAGCGTGTCACGCGAAGCTTCCGCCGCGACTTCAGGTGTGCCAGCCGGGACCGAGTCCAAATTGTTCCGGTACACCGCGACCCCGACGCTGCCGAGAATCGCCAGTCCGAGCGCTCCGCCGAACTCCTGGCTGGTTTCGGATACGGCCGAGGCCGCGCCGGCTCGCTCCGGTGGAGTGGCGCTGATCACCAGGTCGGTGCCGAGCGCGGCGGCCGGTGCGAACCCTCCGGCCATCAAGGACGCGCCGATGATGAGCGGAGCGATACTTCCGCCTGCTTCGACCTGGGTGAACAACGAGACGCCGACGGCGCCGAGCGCGAAACCGGAAGCGATCAAGAAGGCCGGCCGGATCCGCCGCACCAGCATCGGCGCCAGCATCATGCCGATCATGCCGGCCGCCGTCGACGGCAGGACCCACAACCCCGCCCGCCAGGGCGACAGGCCGTGAACCAGCTGCATGTACTGCATGACGAACAGGTTGAGTCCCATCATCACGAACACGGCGGTGGTCATGGCGGCGAGCGAAACGCTGAACGCGGGATTGCGGAAGAGCTTGATGTCGATCAGCGGGTCGTCGAGGGTCTGCTGCCGGCGCATGAAGGCCAGGCCGAAGCCGATTCCGACGACGATCGCCGCGACCGGCAGGAGCCCCCAGCCGTCTTTGGCCAGTTCCTTGATGCCGTAGATGACCGGTAGAGCGGTGGCCAGCAGCAAGAGCGCGCTCACGAGATCCAGTCGACCGGCGTTGGTGCTTCTGTACTCGGGCAGCAGGAACGGCCCGATCACCAGCAGGATCACCATGACGGGGACGCCGACGAGGAAGACCGAACCCCACCAGAAGTTCTCCAGCAGCGCTCCACCTACCAGCGGCCCGGCAGAGCCACCCACCATGAAGCTCATCGCCCAAATAGAGATCGCGGTGGTGCGCTGCCGGTCGTCGAGGAACATGTTCCGGATCAACGACAAGGTAGAGGGCATCAGTGTCGCGCCGGCCACACCGAGCAGGGCACGGGTCACGATCAGCATCTCGGGTGTGGTCGAGTAGGCGGCGAGCACGGAGGCGGCTCCGAACGCCGCTGCGCCGATGAAGAGCAGGCGCCGGCGGCCGATGCGGTCGCCGAGGCTGCCCATGGTGATCAGGAATCCGGCGATGACGAAACCGTAGATGTCGGTGATCCAGAGCAACTGGGTGCTGCTGGGTTGCAGGTCCGCGCTCAGGTGTGGAACCGCGAGGTGCAGGATGGTGAGATCCATGATGACGAGCATGGCCGGCAAGGCCAGCACGGCTAGCCCGATCCATTCTCGCAATCCCGCGCGTGGGGGCGCAGTGGTTGTCATTTCAGGTCCTTTCGGGTCAGCTGGCCGCCGACCACGCGTCTGACGACCTGAAATGAACTTAGAAGCTTAACCATTATTGAGGTCAAGCCGGTGAGATCGGCGTCACAGCTCCCAGCTGAATTCGCCGGCCGGACGGTACTGGCATTGGGTGCCGGTGATGACCGAAGAACGCAGATGCTCCGCTAGCTCGGGATGCCGGTCGGCCAGCCGGCGTAAGGTATCGCGGATCCGGGCGGTCACGGTCTTGCGAGAGCGTTCGGCCTCGTCTCCGAGCCGCCGTGTTCTCCCGGCCAGTCCCGCGGCGGCGCGAAGTTCGTCGAGCAGAGCAGCACGCTCGCGATCTAGTTCGCCCGCTCGTGCGTCGTCGTGCTGACCCAGGGCTCGTTCGATCTCATCGTCCAGTTGGGTGAGCCGGTGCCGGTACTGGGCTTTCGCGGTGTCGTCCAGCATGTCGTCGCCGCCTAACTGGCGAGAAGCGCGGATCTCCGCATCGCTGCCGTCGGTGAGGAGATCCACCGCGGGCACGTCCACACCCGGGCGGCTCAGAAGAAAGTGCAGATCGTGTAGCCCTTTGGCGTCGGGTATATGAACGGTTCGTCCGGCGAAAGTGAGCGTCCACACCGAGCCGTCGAACCGGAAGACGTTGCCGATTCCGTCTTCTCCGGCCGGGATGCGTGGCCCGTCGCTGGGCGGCGCTAACTCGGCGAGTGCGTGCTGAACGCGGGCACGAAGCTCGGCGTCGTCCAGCTTTTCGGCCATGACGCCTGCCTGCTCGAACGTCTGCCGGGCGTCATCGGTCTTCCGGGCGCGTCGCTGCTGGTCCGCGAGTGCGAACGTGACCCATGCGCGCCGCCACGGATGATCGGCCGGGATCAGCTCGAGCACCCGCCGGTAATGCGTGGCGGATTCCTCCGAAGCCAGCCGGCACGATGCCTCCCGCGCTGCCGCGAGCAGATAACGGATGGCCGCGGGCTCGGAGATCTCGGGAACGGCCAGGTACGCGTGATGGGCCAGGCGTGAAGCCGATGTGTCGTCCCGGGGGCGCTCTTTCAGCGCTCTGGTGGCGGCTGCGTGCCGAGCCCGTAGTTCGGCGGTCTCCAGAGTGTCGTGCAGCGTCTGCCGGACGAGGTCGTGCGCGAACGCGAACCGGCCGGATCCCATCGGCACCACGAGGCGCGTCACCGTTGCCTCGTCCAAGAGCTGGCGTACCTCGGCCGCCGGCAGACCGGCGACCGCGGCCAAGGTCTGACGGTGGAACTCGGGCCCAAGCACGGCGGCGTCGGTCAGCACGTTCAGGATCGGCCTCGGCAGGTAGGACAGGTGCCGATGGACAGCATCGCGCAGCCCAGGCGCCACGACGTCCAACTGCCCACCGGCCTGTGACAACCGGGCCATCTGCTCGACGAAGAGTGGATTCCCTCCGGTGCGGTGATGTATCTCGACCGCATACTCCTCGGTGGGCGCGGACCCGGTGATCTGGGTGATGACGCCGGCGACGGCCGAGACGTCCAGGCCGGTCAGCGTCACCGCCGTGGCCTTCATCTCCAGCGGTCGGAGGCAATCACGCAACGGGTGACCGGACGTCTCGACCTCCACGTCGCGATACGTCCCGACCAGCAGCACTCGCTCGAACCAGGTATGGCGCACGACGAAGTCCAGCAGCTGAAGGGATGCGGGATCGGCCCAGTGCAGGTCGTCGAGGGCGATCACCAGAGCTTGCTCACGAGCGACAGTCGCCAGCAGGGATGTCACCGAGTCGAACAGCTGGAACGCCGCGTCGCTGAATTCGGCGGACGTCGGCGGCACCGTGAAGTCGCCCAGCAGATAGGTGAGGCCCTCACCTACCGCCTCGGTAGCCGACGCCCAGCCTTCAGGCCCGAGCTCGCGCTGCACACTGCGCAGCACCTGGACCCAGGGCCAGTAACCTGGTGCGCCCTCGTGTTCCCAGCAGGCGCCACTGGCAATCAACGCGCCTCGCGACGAGGCCTCGCTCAACGCCCGTGTGACCAGAGTCGTTTTGCCAACGCCCGCCTCGCCGGTCACCAGAACCAGGCCGCCGTGGCTGTCCAACGTGCGGTTGACCTCGGCTTGGACCAGCTCTAAAGGGCGTTCGCGGCCGATGAGCGTGGGTGCCACGTCTTCTGTCCTCCGCCGTGCTTGGCGATCTCGCTGGATCGAATCTAGCGATTGCCAGATGCGAGCCAGCGCCTTTCTGGTGAGAACACCCACGCTACCGGAGGACGTCATGGACAGGATCGTCAACAGCCGAGCCTCGGCCGATGCCCCGCTGCGAACCGCGGTGATCGTCGGCAGTACGCGTGAGGGCCGCGGTGGTGCGGCGATTGCGCAGTGGTTCGCCGAGTGTTCCCGGCAGGAGGCCGCTCTCGAACTCGACGTGATCGATCTCGCCGAGTTCTCTTTCCCGCAGCGGTATCCCCGCCGGGCGACGCCGGCCATGCTCGATTTCTCGAAGCGCGTGGACCGGGCCGACGCGTTCGTCGTCGTGACGCCCGAGTACAACCACGGGTATCCGGCCTCGCTCAAGCAGGCGATCGACTACTGCTGCGACGAGTGGTTCGCCAAACCCGTCGGCTTCGTCGCTTACGGAACGGCCGCACAGGGCTTGCGCGCCGTGGAGCAGCTGCGCCAGGTGTTCAACGCCCTGCACACGGTGACTATCGCCGACGTGGTCAGCTTCAACCGGTTCGACGGCAGCCTCGGCGACGACGGCCGCCCGCGAGACACCGAGGCGGCGGGCATCGCGGTGCGCCGGATGCTCGCGCAGCTGACGTGGTGGGCACGGGCGCTGCGAGCGGCCCGTGCCGAACTGCCCTTCGCGGCCTGACCAGGGCCCACACCTTCGCTGCACATCTTCACCCCGACACCAAAAAGGCGAATTTCAAGGAGACATCAATGATCCACGCGAAGAATCTGACTCGCCGCTTCACGCTGAAGAACGAGACCGTTGAGGCGGTACGCGGCGTCGAGATCGATGTCGTCCCGGGCGAGCTGGTAGCTTTCCTCGGTCCTAATGGCGCCGGCAAGAGCACCACTCTACGGATGCTGACGACGCTGCTACCGCCTAGCGCGGGCACCGCCACCGTCGCCGGGTACGACATCGACCGTGACCCGGTAGAGGTCCGGCGCCGGATCGGCCACATCGGCCAGGGCAACGGCTCGTTCGACGGCATGCGGGTGCGTGAGGAGCTGTTCACCCAGGGGCGGTTCTATGGCCTCGATCGCCGGACCGCCCAGGCTCGCGTCGACGAACTGCTGGACCAGCTGGATCTGTCCGCTCAGGCCGACCGTGACGTCGCGCGGCTCTCCGGTGGCCAGCGTCGTCGCCTGGACATTGCGATGGGGCTGATCCACCGGCCTCGGCTGTTGTTCCTCGACGAGCCGTCGTCCGGCCTCGATCCCCAAAGCCGCGCGAACCTGCTGGAGCACATCCGCCGGCTGCACCGGGAGGAGGACGTCACGGTCTTCCTGACCACCCACTATCTGGACGAGGCCGACGCTCTCGCGGAGCGGGTGATCGTGATCGACCACGGCACGATCATCGCCGACGGCACACCCAGCCAGCTCAAGTCCAAAGTCTCGGGTGACCTCGTCACCGTGCAGCTCGCGGAGCCGGAACAGGTCGCGGCCGCGGCTGAGGTGGCAGGACGCATACCCACCGCCCACGAGCTGGACCAGGCTGATGCGGAGCTGACGTTCCGGGTCGAGAACGGTGACGCCGCCATTCCAGAGCTAGTCCGATCGCTGGACGCGGCCGGGTTGACGCTGCGCGGTACTCAGGTGAAGCGACCGACTCTCGACGACGTCTTTCTCACGCTGACCGGCCGGAGCCTGCGCGACGAATGACCAACGGGTGGTCCCCAATCTCGAACCATTTCATCCCAGGAAGGACACTGACATGAATCTGCTCGTTGTGACCGGCGCGGTTTTCAACCGTGAGTTCCGTGCCAAGATCCGCACCCCGTGGCCGCTCATCGAATCGCTGGCCGACCCACTCTTGCTGCTGGTGTTGTTCGGACCCTTGGTTGCTGGCCTGGGGACCATGCCGGGGATGCCTACTGACAACACGATCCAGTGGTTTGTTCCCGGGATCCTGGTGCTGATGGTCTTCATGACCGGAGCCTTTATCGGGTCTGGCCTGCAGGAGGAGCGGCAGGCTGGCTCCTTCGAGCGGATGCTCGTGACGCCGGCGAACCGGCTCGCGTTCCTGCTGGGCCGGGTGCTCAGGGTCGTGATCGTCGTGCTGATCCAGGCGGTCGTCGTGGTGGTCGCCACCGTTCCATTCGGCCTGGAGGTCCATCTCAACGGCATGATCGTCGGCGCGGCATTGCTGGCGGTGCTCGCTGCGGCGCTCGGTATCGGCTCGCTCGCGGTCGGGCTGATGCTGCAGAACGCGTACGCGTTCTGGGGAGTGATGACCCTGGCCTACACACCGATCATCATCACCTCGGGTGCGATGCTGCCGATGAACCTGGCGCCGGACTGGTTGTTCGCGATCTCGCGGATCAATCCGCTGGCCCACGTGGTGGAAGCGCAGCGTTCGCTGTTCGCCGGAGACCTGTCCAACCCGGCCATCTTCTGGGGGTTCGCCGTGGCGCTGGCCTTCGGCGCGCTGGCAGCGTATGCGGGCACCAGGTCGATGCGCCGGATCCGGATCTGACCTGCCAGGCGCAGGTGATCTCGCCTCCCCTTCCTCCGTGATCGTGAGCGCGTTGTGGCTGTTCTCGACGGGACAAACTGGTCCAAAACGCCTCCCGTAACAGCCACAACGCGCTCACGATCACGGAGGAAGGAGGGCGCGCCGGAGAGGTCAACCCGCAGGATGACGCCGCCGGGGCTGCGCAGCGCATAAGGTCATTGCCTGTGCGAAGGCGTGACCAGGTATATCTGTGGCTGCGAGACCATCCCCTCGTGGTCGATTCTCTTCTGGCCGGGTCGTTGTTCTTCGTGCTCGGGTTCGCGGGCTGGCCGGTGTTCTTCGATCCGTACGCGCTGTCGCTGAGTGGTGACGTGCTGGTGCCTTCGCTCACCTTCGGGGTGAACCAGGCTCTGTACACCGTCGGGACACCCCTTGTCTCCGCCGGTCTGATCTTGCCGCTGGCCCTGCGCAGAGTCCGGCCGGAGTGGACCGGCTTCCTCGTCTTCAGCACCGCTTTCCTGCAGTGGCTGTTCGCGATTCCGATCCAGGCCTCCCAGATCGGTGTTCTGATCGCGTTGCATGCCCTGGCGGCCTACGGTAGGCGCTGGGCAGCCCGGACCGGGTTGGTATTGAGTCTGATCGCGGCCCCGCTGGCCGTTGCGCGGTATGTGATCACCTTCGACACCGCCGTGCCGGTCGCTATCGGCATCGTCGCCCTCGTCCTGGCCGCATGGGCCGTCGGCGACCTCCAGCGGGTGCGTCGTCAGCAGCTCGACGGCTTGCGAGAACACGCCCACCGGCTGGAGGTGGAACGTGAGCAAGAGGCTCGGCTGGCGGCCGCTGACGAGCGGGCCCGGATCGCCCGGGAGATGCACGACGTCGTGGCGCACTCGTTGTCCGTCGTGATCGCCCAGGCCGACGGTGGTCGTTACGCCGCGAACGACGATCCGAAGGCCGCCGTGCGAGCTTGCACCACGATCTCCCAGACCGGCAGGAGTGCATTGACCGAGATGCGCAGGCTGCTGGGGGTGTTGCGCACGGAGGACGGGGACGTCCGCGCACCGGCACCCGGGCTGGCGAACCTCGACGATCTCGTCGCCGGGATCCAGGACAGCGGACTACCGGTGCGTTTCACGACAACGGGCACCGTACGCCCGGTGTCGTCCGGTATCGAACTCGCCATCTACCGGATCGTCCAGGAAGCGCTGACGAATGTCCTCAAACACGCGGGGCCGGACGCAACAGCCGAGGTGCGGCTGGACTGGACCCCTGCCGGGCTGCTGCTTTCCATCACCGACGACGGCCGCGGCGCGGCTGCCGACAGTTCGCTGCGCAACGAGGCCGCGGGCGCGGGCAACGGCATACCCGGCATGAGCGAGCGGGCCGCTCTCTACGGCGGGAAACTCCAAGCCGGGCCGGTTCTCGGTGGCGGGTTCGTGGTTCGTGCCCGCATTCCGTACCTGACAACGGAGACAATGAACCAGTGACGCCCACCGCGATGAGCCAGTCCGAACCAGCCGATCACCCGGAGTCGCCCGCCCGCCCGATCAGGGTCGTCCTGGTCGACGATCAACGCTTGGTGCGGGCCGGGCTCGGCATGGTCATCAACTCCCAGCCCGACCTGGAGGTCGTGGCCGAAGCCGACAACGGCGCCGACGCGTTGCAGACCTTGGGGGTGACCCGGTCCGACGTCGTCCTGATGGACGTGCGTATGCCTCGTCTGGACGGGATCGAAGCCACCCGGGCGCTGCTCAGCGACCCGCGCTACGCGCCCGTGCCCAAGGTGGTCGTGCTGACCACCTTCGACCTCGACGAATACGCGCTGGCCGCGATCAAGGCGGGGGCGAGCGGCTTTCTGCTCAAGGACGCGCCGCCGGAGGAACTGCTCGGCGCCATTCGCACGGTCTACCGCGGTGACGCGGTGATCGCGCCCAGCACCACCCGACGGCTGCTCGACCATGTCGCGCCGTTGCTGCGTGAGGAGGAACCCGACGCCGGACCGGAGGTGCTGAGCAAGCTCACCGAGCGCGAGCGCGAGGTCCTCGTCCAGATGGCGCGCGGGTTGTCCAACGGTGAGCTCGCCGCGCACTTCGTGGTATCCGAGGCGACCATCAAGACACACGTCGGGCGGATCCTCGCCAAACTCGGTTCGCGAGACCGGGTCCAGGCCGTGGTCGTCGCCTATCAGACCGGGCTGGTCAAACCGTAGGTTGTGTCCCTGGGCAGGTGCCACCGGGCGACGTGGTGGGCTCGAAGTGCCACGGCTCGTTGTCGTAGCGGCGGCACAGCCCGAATCTCCAGCCGTTCTCCGCTAGCCAGGCGGCGGCTTCCGGTGGTCCCACGTCGACGGCGAGACCACGCACGTGCATCGACTCGTCTGGTGGCAGGACCCATCGCCCAGCCGCTTCCTCGGAGCCGTGTTTGTCGACTGCCTCCCAGAAGAGCTGCTCCTGACGCCCGTAGCTGCGCCAGCCGGACGTCACGACCAGCTCGATTCCTTGCTCAGCGGCGGCGTGAACCGCTTCGTCGACCCGGGCGGCCATGGCAGACGTCAGGCCGCCGGGATCTGGCCCCTCGTCCAGCGCCGGGTCGATCTCGTGTGGGTCTTTCGTGTCGTCACCAGATGGAGGCGGCCCGATGTCGCCTGGAAACGACTCGCCCAGCGGATCCGCCGTTTGCGCGGGGTCATCCGAGCCGCGCACCACGATCGAGGTGCCGATGCCACCGATCAGGACCGCACCGAAAGCAGCAAGAACTCCGCGCCGGGTCAGGAATGTTGATTGAGACATGGTTCAACTCCAGCAGAGACGAGGTGCCAGTCGCGTCCACCCGAAGAGTGATCGCAAGAGTCCCCGGTACCGCCACGGGCTGACACCCGGACCCGCCCTAGCTCCGACGTTCCGTCCGCCCGCTCGCGCCTAGCGTCGTTCCCAGATGACGACGGGTCGACGTGACCACGAGCATCCGATGAGGGGAGACACCCATGTCCATGTCGGCCATGAAGGCTGAGCCCGCGGCGCACGAGATGGCCGCGGCTGAGCGGCATGCCGTCACAGCGGCCGGGCTCACGAAGGTCTACGGCTCCGGTGGCGCCGCGGTCCGGGCCTTGCGCGACATCGACATTGCTTTCGAAGTCGGGAAATTCAGCGCGATCATGGGGCCGTCTGGCTCCGGGAAGTCCACGCTGATGCACTGCCTGGCCGGGCTGGACAGCGTCACGTCGGGCCGGGTTTGGCTCGGGTCCACGGAGCTGACCCAGCTGGGCGACAACGCACTCACCCGGCTCCGGAGGGAGCGCATTGGCTTCGTCTTCCAGGCGTTCAACCTGATTCCGACGCTGACGGCACGACAGAACATCGAGCTCCCTCTCGAACTGGCCGGCCGGCGAACGGATCCGGAGAAGTTCGACGCGCTCACCGGCATACTCGGCATCGCGGACCGCCTGGAGCACCGCCCGGCAGAGATGTCAGGAGGGCAGCAACAGCGGGTCGCCATCGCGCGGGCCCTGATGAGCGGACCAGACGTCGTCTTCGCGGACGAGCCCACGGGCAACCTGGACTCGCGAGCCGGGGCGCAGCTGCTCGATTTCCTCAGGCGTAGTGTGCGTGAGCTGGGACAGACCATCGTCATGGTGACGCACGACCCGGTAGCGGCGGCATACGCCGAACGTGTGGTGCTGCTGGCCGACGGCCAGCTGGCGGCGGACATCGCCGAGCCCACTTCCGAGCGAATCCGTATCGCGCTGGATCGGCTCTGGGACGCGGAACTCTGATGATGCTGCGCACACCCTTCACGCAAATGCGCAGCCACGCCGGGCGGCTCGTGGCCGCCGCCGTGGCTATTATCATCGCCACCGCGTTCGTGACAGCTACTGCCGTCGGCGCCAATGTCCTCGAGCGCACCGCGTACAACGCGATCTCGGTGGGCTACGCCCAGGCGGACGTCGTCGTATCGACGACCAGCGACGCCTTTCCCTCGGCGCTTGTGGAACAGGTCCGCCAGTCGGTCGGGGTCTCAGGCGCTGACGGCCGGTTCACCACGTACCTGGTGCTCGAAGCCGGCCATCGCAGTGACAGCCCGCTGGCCGCGCCGCTGCCGAGCACACCCGCCCTCCGGATCGAGCCGAGCCGAGGTGAGCACCCGGCGCGGCCGGGCGAGGTCATGATCGCCGACGTGGTGGCCGAGCGGCTGGGCCTCACGGTCGGTTCGACGGTTGAGACCCCGGTATGGGACAACATGAGCGAAGGCGACGCCGGCCCCCCGGCGGAGCGGTTGACCGTGACCGGGCTCTTCGCTCACCCCGGCGCCGCCTTCGACCCGCATATCCCGAGCGTGTTCGGTACCTCTGCCGACGTCGCACGATGGGCCGGCTTGCCTGAGAGCATGTACCACAGCATCCTGGTGACGGCCGAGGACGGCACGTCATCGGAGCAACTGCGCAACACGCTGGCGCCGCAGCTGCGCGAATCAGGCGGTGTTGTCCGCACCGCGGACGAGCACGCGGCCTATCTGACCGCGCGGTTTACCTCCGGTGCGTACATCCTCGCCGCCGTTCTCGCGGGATTGGTCGGGGTAGCACTCGTCGTCGCAGGCATGGTCATCGCCAACACCTTCACCGTTCTGGTCGCTCAGCGCACCCGTGAGCTGGCGCTGCTGCGCTGTATTGGGGCGACGCGGCGGCAGGTGCGCAACGGTGTCCTGGTGGAAGCCACCGTGCTCGGGGTCGTGGCATCCGTAGCGGGAATCGCGGTAGGTGTTGGTTTGGCCCAGCTCGCGGTGATCGGACTCAGGAGCCTCTTCGACGGCCCATGGGTTCCGCGCCACGCAGAGGTGTCAGTCCTCGCCGTCGTCGTTCCATTGGTGGTCGGAACGGCGATGACCGTATTGGCCGCGCGTGGACCGGCCCGGGCAGCAACTCGGGTGGCGCCACTGGCCGCGTTGCGCCCGAGCGCTGTCCAGGGGACGGGCACAAGGACGTCGGCTGCCCGGGTGCTGGTATGCACCGGGTTGCTCGGCACCGGAGGTGTTCTGCTGGCGGCCGGGGCGTGGATCACCAGTCAGGCAAGCACCGCTGCCGGGTTAGCCCTCGGTGTGCTGGGTGGGGCGGTCTCGTTCGGTGGTGTGATGGCCGGTGCGGTCGTGATCGTCCCGGCATTGCTGGCCGCCGTAGCTCGGATACTGCGGCGGACTGGAGGGGTACCCGCCAAGATCGCGGCGGTGAACGCCGTTCGGCATCCGCGTCGCACGGCATCCACGATGGTTGCCTTGCTGATCGGCGTCACGCTGGTGACCACGATGTCGGTGGGAGCAGCATCGGCGCGGGCGACCTTCGAGAGCGAACTCGACAGCCATTATCCGGTCGACGTCGTGGTCGGACCGGTCCAATCCAGCGACTCGATGGGCGAGCTGCCTCCGGGTACGGCGGCGGCGGTGAGTGGTGTCGAGGGAGTCGAGACCGCCGTGCCGTGGCTCGCCACACGGGCACATGTGGAAGGTGTTCTGACCGGCGGCAATAGTGAACCGGGCCCGCCGGAAGGTGATGCCGACCGAGGCGGGGGGTTGGAAGTGGACGTCTTGGGCGTCGATCCGGCGGCGGTCGCGGAGGTGGCTCGCGTCGAGTTGTACGAGCTCCGTGCGGGCACCGCGATCGTGCCGGCGTGGCTCGCCTCCGAGTTTGATTTGCTGGATGGCGACACCCTCCGGCTTTCCGCTGCTGGCGGCGTTGTCCACATGCGGGTGGCTATCGCGCCGGACGGGCGGGGGATCGTGGTGACCGAGGAAGACCTCACGGCCCTCGCGCCCGGTGCCCCGGCGAGCGAATTGTGGGTGGGCTTGACCTCGGATGCCACCGCGGCTGAGACGGTCCGGGCGATTCAGGATGCCGTCAGCGACGTGGCCGGAGGAAACGGCGCCATCCCGGTTACCGGCGCCGCCGCTCAGCGAGCGGAGGTGCGCAGCGTCCTCGACACCATGCTCATGGTGGTGATCGGCCTGCTGCTGGTGTCGGTGCTGATCGCCCTGATCGGTGTCGGCAACACATTGTCGTTGTCGGTGATCGAACGGAGCAGAGAATCGGCGACGCTTCGAGCACTGGGTATGACTCGTCGCCAGCTCCGGCAGATGCTGGCTGTGGAGGGTGTGCTCGTCGCCGTGGTGGGAGCGGTGCTGGGGCTTGCGCTCGGCCTGCTCTACGGCTGGCTGGGCACACTCACGGCTTTCGGCGGGGTATGGGAGGTCATCCTGGACGTGCCGTGGCTGTGGTTCGCCGTGATTCTGGGTATCGCGGTGGCGGCGGGGCTGGTCGCGAGTGTGTTGCCGGGTCGCCGGGCGGCCAAGGCCGCTCCGGTCGCCGCGCTCGGTATCCGCTAGCTCTACGGGTCGCGTGTCGAAGGACGGGGATCGCGCGGCAATACGGTAGACAAGGTGAAGGCCCCTCGGAATAAGGGTCCGAGGGGCCTTCGGGTCGACCGCTAGCCTGGGACCTGGTGCGACCCAGGTGCCCGGCGTCGCCTCCGATGCTGCGACTGCGTTCGTCGCGTGTGGTCTCCCACCCGCCACCAACACATAGCGATCAGGTCTTCCGGTCCGTACAAGCCGTCACGCACCGGCCGTGTCTCACCGGGTTGCCCCGGCAAGCCGCCTGCCGTTCTCGGTTGACCCAGTCCTGCCAGATTCGGTCTCCATCAGCCAGGTTTCCCTGGTGATGACGGGACCGCCCGGCAAGGACGATGGAGCATGTCTAGTCCTCGCCGTGCACATTGCGCAAGGGGTATGGACCGAGAAACCCGGGCCGACGATTTGTGCACAGCTTCATCCACAAGCCGGCCAGCGGGGCCGGGCCTTACCCACACCCCTGTGCGCAAAATCTGTGGACGACTTGCTCACTCGTCGTCGTCGAGCTCGTCATCGTGAACCTCGTCCTCGAGGTCGATATCGGCCTCACCGTCCGCGTAGAGGTCTAGAGAGTCGCCCGCGGCGTTTGTCAGCGTCATCCGGTCTCCGTCGATCTGCACGGTGACCTCTTCGCGCAGGACCTGGAGCATGGCGCTGTCGATCTCACCGATCTCGCCCAGACACGCTCGCTTGGTCGCGATCACCGGGCCGAGCGTCAGCGAATCATCCTCGGCAGCCTCGACGTCCCCACCGAAGCTGTTGCACCCGGTATTCCCGCCGATCCGGGTGTCCTCGAACACCACGAAGGCATCGGCATCGTCCGGGGCGTCAACACTGGTGTCGTTCGTCGTCAGGCTGTCGAGCCGCCACTGGGTGCCCATCAAAGGCGCGTCTTCTTCGGTCTCCGAGCCAGGACCGTTCTCTGGGACCACTGTTGTGTCGTCATCGCCATTGTTTCCGCACGCGGCCACGGCGACTACGCCGGCCACGGCAATCAACACTCGAAGTCGTCTCATATGAGTGGGACGCGCCCGCCCGCCGGCCCGTTCCATCGAGATCATGTGTGCCTCCGGGATCTGTCAGAACTATGAGCCGGACCCGGTTGAGTGCGGCCGCGTCCGATCATGGCAGAGCGCACCCGCACCGGTGTCGGCTACCCTGGCCGTTACCCTCAGCGACGCCCTAACACACGGGTGACCGCGGCGCCGATCGTGGTGGCCAGCACTGTGCCCATGACAATCAGTCCGTAGGCCACCCACAAGTCGGCACCGCGAGGGTCCCACGCCAGCATCTGGCCGAGCCGGAACACGGGAATCAAGAGGTCGAGCGTGTAGCCGAACGGATTGAACGTCGGGTGGACCCCCGCCTCGACCGGCTCGAGTGTCCGAGTGGCGAAGAACGCTGTTCCCATGGCCAGCAGCCCTGCGAACCAGATGGCCGCGAGTCCGGGCCGGTAGCCATACCCGACCATCGCGTCCTGCACGTAGCCCCAGGCCTTCATCAGCAGATGCCCGAACGAGCGTTGGAGGAGATCACGCCGGTGCCGGTGGCGGGCGAGCAACACACGCCGGGCCGCGGCGTCATCGCCGACGCGGCGGTAGTGTGCCGCGAGTTGCTGGTACGCCTGGTGCTGGTAGCCCGACGGATCGCGGCGTAGCCACGCCAGCGCGGTGCTCACATCCGCACCGCCGGGATCATCGAAGGTAAGACCGGAGAGCAGCACCGTCGTGGTGTCGGAAGGATCGAGAACCAGCGTACGTACTTCGGCGTCGCGCAGGTCGACTCCGCATTCACCGTTGGGCAAATCGACCGAGCCTGCGCGTACAGCTGACAGGTCGATCTCCATGGGGTCGGACAAGGCACGCCGGCGCGGCACGGACAGCCCGTTCAGCGACAACTGCCGCGCGATCTCGCCCTGTCTTATCGTTACCAGCGGCCGGGATTCGCCGATCACCGACAGGTCACTGCACTCCAGGTCGCCTGCGACCCGGCACCGGGAAAGGACGATGACACCTTGCACCTCCAGATCCGTCAGCCGTAATACCCCGCAGGCCATGTCAGCGGCTACCAACGCTGAGCCATCGCTGGCCTCGATCCGGGCGCCTCTGAGACTGACGCCTGAGGCGAACGTGGAACCGCTGAGCCGGATGGTCCCGTGGAACTGGCCTCCGTCGATGAGCAGGTCGTCCGAGGTTGTCTGTAGTGCGCTCAGCACAACCGGGCCATCCGGGGCGTCGATCCCGTGGCCGGCGAAGTTGGCGTCTCTGATGATGATCCGGCGCCGGACGTGTGCTTGGTCGAGCCCGGCGGTGCCCACGATTTCGGTGCGTTTGAGTGAGATCTTTCCGCCGACGTCGATGCCGGTGCAGTCCAGTGCCTGATGACCGGGCGTGCTCAACACGCCTCCGTCGAGAATCACGTCTCCGCCGATGACGGCGTCCCGAAGGATGACCCTGCCGTTAGCCCAGAACGAGCCCGCGTTGGACGAGTAGGGATCGTCGCCGAGGATCAAGTCGCCGTTCACGTGCACCCGCGAGCCGATGAGGGCGTTCCCCTCCGGGTTGATGATCCGAGCCCCGGTGAGCGACAGGCTGTCGGTGACCGCCGCGGTCAGGCGCACCGCGCCCTTGGCCACGAGGTTGCGGGCAGTGATGCGGCCGTCCACCTGAAGGCCGATCGCGTCGACGACGATGCCGGGCCCCTCGATTTCGGCATGGCGCAGGAGCACATCGCTGCGTACGCGCGCGTGAAACAGCCGGAGCTTTCCCCGGATGTTCGAGCCGTCCATCACGAGGCTCTTGCCGATATCGGCGTGGGCGAGGTCGACATCGCCGATCGCGTGGAAATCGGGCCGCAGCGTCATCCTGCCGCCCACCACCGCCCTGGAGCCGGCCAGCGCACGCTGGCCGGCGCCGTCCAGGTGGGCGCCACCTAGCAACAGGCCGGTGCCCACCTGGGCGGCGTAGATGTTCAACGTGCCTTCGTTACGCAACCCCTCGCAATTCAGCTCGCGCCGGATGGTTGCTGCTTGGAGGCTGACTGACCAGGTGTCGTGCGGCCACGACACCGTGGTGTCGACCAGGCGCAGATTCGTGGACTCGATCTCGTCGAACGCGACCTGCCCGTGGAAGGTCGCCCGATCGGCCACGATGTTGGTGATCCGTGCGCCGCTGGCGACTACGGCGCGCCCGCCGGTCTCGCGGACGGACAGATCCCGCATGGCCAGCGTGTCGCGGATGACACTGCGGGGCAGCGACAGCGCTCCGAGGATCCGGGCTCCGTTCTCGATCTCGATCCGGTCCGCGTTCACGTCGCCGGCGGAGAGGGCGTAACCCTTCGGGCAAGCTAGTACCGCGCTGTTGAACGCGATGGTGCCTGAGATGGTCGCATGGCGGAGATCGAGCCTTCCGGTGCACCGTACGTTGTTCGCGAGCACCCCGGCGGCGGTGAGGCGGGTGGCATCAAAAGCGGTGCCGGTGCCGTTGCGCATCACCGCACCGGTCATGTCGACCCGGCCGTCGATCGAGGTATTGCCGGCCAGTTCGATCGCGCCGCGAGCGCGGATTCCGGCCAGCCCGAGCCGGCCACCGACGCGCAGCCGCTCGGCATAGATGGCTTGGTCGCGTTCGGAGAACACCCTGGCGCGATCTAGCACCAGATCGCCCCAGACCGTGAGGTTCCGGGCGTGTAAGGGCGGCTCCGAGCCGACGAGGCGGCTGTCTTCGAGGGACATCGAGCGGTGCACGCGGGTATCCGCGATGACGGCGGCGCCCAGGTGGCAGTCACGGACCGTGAAGGCGCCTTCGACGTCGATCGACTCGGTCCGGAGGCTGGGTAGCCGGCAGCGGACCAGTTCGATGCCGGCGGCCATCAGCTCGGCGAACCCCACCACTTCGTCGATCCAGCACAGATCCAGCCGCAGTGGCCGGCCGAGGCGACCGTAGCGGAACAGCATGTTGCCGGTGACGCGGACGCCGGTCAACCGGACGGCGGCCCCGTGGGATGCGGTGCCGTCGCGGAGAAACTCGGCCAGCGGGTCAGCGTGGACGATCCGGTTCTCCGGCCAGATCGAGGGGTCGGAGACGGCACGGGGATCGATGTCCAGGCCAAGGACGGCTTCTTCGCCCCGCTCCAGCGAATCGCGCAGCGCCCGTTCCGCGGGCCGCAGCTTGTCCCGTGCCACGTGGTGTCCTCCTGCTGGGTTCGCGGTAGTGATCGGCTGTTCGTTCATTGAGGATCTACCGGACAGTCGGGACGATCAAGGCCACGCGCACGGTGGCGCCGGACTTGCCAAAGTTACTGGCGAGTAGCATCATGGGGTTACTCACCAGTAACTACCCGGCTCGGGACGGCCTGACGGAGGAAGCATGGGCCATTACAAGTCCAATCTGCGGGACATCGAGTTCAACCTCTTCGAGGTGCTCGGCAGAGAAGAACTGCTGGAAAAGGGGCGATACGAGGACTTCGATCTCGACACCGTTCGAAGCATCCTGGCCGAGGTGGACCGGATGAGCCGTGCGGAACTCGCCGAGTCCTACGAGGACTCCGACCGCAACCCACCGACCTACGACCCCGAACGTCGCACGGTCACGGTGCCCGAGTCGTTCAAGAAGAGCTATCAGGCCTTTGTCGACTCCGAGGTCTGGCGGTTCGCCCTGCCGGAAGGGTTGGGCGGTACGCCCCTGCCGCGTTCGGTGTACTGGGCGGCAGCCGAGATGATCACGGGGTCCAATGCCGCGGTGTGGATGTATGCCTCCGGACCGGCGTTCGCGAGCGTCGTATGGGAGAACGGCACCGAAGCGCAGAAGCGCATCGCCGAGATCATGATCGATCGTTCGTGGGGCGCCACCATGGTTCTGACCGAGCCCGACGCCGGATCTGATGTCGGCTCGGGCCGGGCGCGGGCTTTCCAGCAGGACGACGGCACCTGGCGTATCGAAGGCGTGAAGCGGTTCATCACCTCCGGCGAGCACGATATGGCCGAGAACATCATCCACCTCGTGCTGGCCAGGCCGGTAGGTGTCGAAGGCGCCGGCGGGCCGGGCACCAAAGGGCTGTCGCTCTTCATCGTGCCCAAGTACCGGTTCGATCTGGAGACTGGTGAGCTCGGCGAGCGTAACGGCGTCTACGCCACGAACGTCGAGAAGAAGATGGGGCTGAAGGTCTCCTCCACCTGTGAGCTGACCTTCGGCGATGGTGAGCCGGCCGTGGGCTATCTGCTCGGCGAGGTGCACAACGGCATCGCGCAGATGTTCCAGGTCATCGAATACGCCCGAATGATGGTCGGCACGAAAGCGATCGCCACGCTGTCCACCGGTTACCTCAACGCCTTGGAGTACGCCAAGGAGCGAGTCCAGGGACCGGATCTGATCCGCGCGTCGGACAAGACCGCGCCGCGGGTGACCATCACACATCACCCGGATGTGCGCCGGTCGCTGATGACGCAGAAGGCCTACGCGGAAGGCATGCGGGCTCTGGTTCTTTACACGGCCACCATGCAGGACCGGGTGATAGACGCCGAAGCCCGGGGCGAGACCGACGAGACGGCGGAACGAGTCAACGACCTGCTGCTGCCGATCGTCAAGGGTTACGGTTCGGAGCGTTCCTGGGTGTTGCTGGGTTCGGAGTCGCTGCAGACTCTGGGCGGGTCGGGTTATCTCCAGGACTACCCGCTGGAGCAGTACGTACGGGACGCCAAGATCGACACCCTGTACGAAGGCACTACGGCGATTCAGGGGCAGGACTTCTTCTTCCGCAAAATCGTCCGTGACAACGGCCAAGCCATCGGCTGGCTCTCGAAGCAGATCCAGGAGACCCTCGCGGCCGAAGCGGGCGGCGATGCGCTGAAGGCCGAGCGCGAGCTGCTCGCGACCGGCCTCGAGGACATCCAGGGCATGCTCGGAGCCATGATCGGATTTCTGATGTCGGCAGACCCCTCTGCCGATGGCGGCGATCCGCGCAACGTCTACAAGGTCGGGCAGAACACCACCCGTCTGCTGCTGTCGGCCGGTGACGTCGTGCTGGCCTGGCTGCTCCTCAGGCAGGCCGCCGTGGCCTTGGAGAAGCTCCGTGGAGACGTCAAACCCGCCGACAAGGCCTTCTACGAGGGCAAGGTGGCCTCGGCACAGTTCTTCGCCCGGCAGATCCTGCCCCGGCTTTCCGCCGAACGAAGCATCGTCGAAGGCACTGACAACACCCTCATGGAGCTTGCCGAAGAGGCATTCTGATCCGCCCCTCCCCATGATCATGAACACTAGTTGACCGATATGGTCATCTAGTGTTCATGATCATGATGCCGTTGCGCGGCTGGAGATCTGCTGCACCGCCCAGGCGTTGCCGTCCGGGTCGCTGAAGAAGACGAATCCGACGTTGTCGAGCGGGTGCGCGACGGGGCCGGGGTTCTCACCCAGGACCTGCACCTCGCTGACTTCCACTCCGCGCTCGACGAGTTCGGCGTGGGCAGCGTGGATATCGGGAACCACGAGTTGCAGGCCTTTGAGTGAGCCAGGTGGCATGTGCGGGACCACGCCGTGGCCGATCACAACCGAGCAGCCGGAACCGCGAGGCGTGAGCTGCACGAGGCGATTCTTCTCATCGATGGTGGTGTCGTGATCGACGTTGAAGCCCAGTTGGTCGGCGTAGAACGCTTTGGCTCGGTCGACGTCGGCCACCGGAACTATCACAACTTCGAGTGTCCAGTTCATCGGGCATCCTTTCAGTGTTCGGACCGCCGCGTCGCTTCGGTGCTCGGCGCCGGATCTCGTGTTTTCGTCGGTTGGCGAGCTCTCAGCTCGTCCGGGTTCTCGCACGTAGCACCTGATCGAGCCGGGTATAGGCCTCGCTGAGGCCGCGTGCCATGGGGTAGCGCAGCACTTTGTCCCGAGCCGCTTGTGACGCATAGCGCACGACAGTCCTCAGGGTGGTCACTTCTTCCGTCTCGGACAGTTGGTGCGCGATGAGTGTCTCGCCTGGATACGACTGGTTGTCGAACACCTCGGTGAAAACGAGGCGTGCGGGCGGGTCGATCTGGCGGTACTCGCCACGCTGGCCCATCTCCTCGCCGTCCGGGCCACGTGAGACGAAGCGCCAGGTACCTCCCTCGCGGAGGTCTATCTGGCACTCGACGAGCGTCCAACCACGGGCGCCGTACCAGCGACGAAGCAGGTCAGGGCGGGTGAGGGTCTCGAAGAGAAGCTCGCGGCCCGCGGCGAACTTCCGGGTCAGAACGATCTCTGTCGCTGTGGGGGTCGCGACGGTGAGTCCGGTATCGACGCTCATGGTGCTGCGTCTTCGTCGTTCTTGAGTTCTGTCAGCAGGGCGTCGAGGCGCTGGTAGCTCTCCTCCCAGTAGCTGCGGTAGTTCTCCAGCCACCGGTTCGCTTCTTCCAGCGGTCGCGCGTTCAGCCGGCAGGGCCGCCGCTGGGCATCGCGGCTGCGGGTGATGAGCCCGGCACGCTCGAGGACCCTGAGGTGTTTCGACACGGCCGGCTGGCTCATGTCGAACGGATCAGCTAGTTCGGTGACCGTCGCCTCACCTGCGGTGAGCCGGGCCAGGATGGCGCGACGGGTGGGATCGGCCAGTGCGGCGAAGGTCGCGTCGAGGACGTCAGTAGACATTCATAACCCTTTAGTTTTGGAACCTATTGGTTTTATAACGGACGTCGAGCTGGATGTAAAGGGCGGCGGCGAAATAGCTGGAGTGCGGCTGGGCTGCCACTGGCAGAACGGACCCCGTACGGCGTATCAACAGGGCCGCCGGTTCGGCGGCAGACACCCGGCGGGCAACCTAGTCGCCGGCATCCTTGGCCGGTTGTAGGCGGCGGGGGAAGGGCACGCTTCGGGAACCCGGCTATGTGCGGCTGCGTTCACGTCAGAGAGATGGCGTCGAGGTGTCGAGGAGTCTCTGTGCCGCTGCCTACAGGTCGCAGGTCGGTATCGGTCTGATGGGTAGTGCGTGACCGGTAACCAGCGTGTGGAAACATCTAACAGCGTGATGTCGGCTATTTCAGCATGTCAGCTTCTGGCGCGGAACGGGAAGTGAGTCCGGGGCCATGACGCGGAGAGTGCGCGGCGCCGGCGGCGGCCGCCGTTTCGGCATGGGCCGTAGGGTCCTCGCGGTGGCTGCTCTTGCGCTGACGTCGATGGCCGGCCTGGCCACCACGGCCAGCGGGAGTGGCCAGCCTGGCACGGGCGACGAGCCAGAGCCCTCCGAGCACGGCGGCCCTAACGTGGTCCTCGCCGGCGTGGCAGGCTTGGCCTGGGAAGACGTCACACGAGACGACATGCCCACGCTGTACGAGATGGCTGGCACGGACGCCGTCGCGGCGCTGACCGCGCGGACCATCCGGTCACGTACCTGCGCGGTCGACGGTTGGCTGACCGTCAGCTCAGGCCGTCGTTCGACCGATCTCATCGACTCCGACGGCGACGGAACCGCGGACCGGTACTGCCGGCCAGCTCCTACACCTGTGCGCGACGACGACGGTGGCGCCATGGTGCCTGGCTGGCAGACCTACGTCGAGGAGCAGAAGAACCACGCTTACAACCCCACTCTGGGGCTGGTCGGTGACAGGCTCGGCGAACGCGGAATGTGCGCTACCGCGGCCGGGCCCGGTGCCGCGCTCGCGCTGGCGGACACCACGGGCCGGGTGGCTTCCTATGGGCCTAACCCGGCTGAAGTCGACACCGCCGTGATGAGTGAGTGTCCCGTCACGGTCGTCGATCTTGGCGCTATGCCCGCGCCCGCACCTGCCGCCAGCGACGAGCAGGAGCGTCAGAACGCCCTGGAGCAGCGTCGTCAGGTAGCCGGTGGCATCGACGACCTGCTCGCGTCTCTCCGGGAGGAACTGCCGGAGAACACCGCATTGCTCGTCATCGGCGTCTCGGACAGCGGCCCCACTGCCATCCCGCTGCACAACGACCCGTCGCGGATTGCCGGCTCAGCGCTTCGCGTCGCCGTGGCGAGTGGGCCCACACCCGACGGCGGCGAGTACGGCCCGCGTTGGCTCACATCGGCGTCGACTCGATGGTCGGGGATCGTCCAGATCACCGACGTCGCATCGACACTGCTCGAGTACGCCGGCTTCGAGGAGCCCACCCAGGGATCAGTGGGCCGGCCTTGGAGGACCGCCGGGGCGCACCCGGCTGAAGCATCCGAGACCATTGCGGACCTGCTCAGCACCAACACGGCGGCGCAGATTTACCGCACCCAGTCCGGGCCGTTCTTCCAGTTCCTCGGCATCATCCAGCTGGTCGTGTTCGGGATCGCGCTGGCCATGGTGATGCTCCGCCCCGCGAGCCGTCCGGCCGTCTTGCGATCGGTGCATGTCGCAGCGCTGGCCATCGCATCCTTCCCGGTAGCCTCATATCTGGCCAATCTTGCGCCATGGGCACATTCCGACCGGCCAGCGCTCTACCTCTGGTCGATCATCGTCGCGATCAGCGTGGCCCTCACGACAGTCGCCGTGACCGGCCCCTGGCGCCGGCGCATCTACGGACCAGCGGGTTTCTTGGGTGCCGTGACCGCAGGGGTCATGGCCATCGATGTAACGACCGGTTCCAACCTGCAGCAACTGAGTCTCCTCGGGCTGTCGCCGGTGGTGGCTGGCCGTTTCTACGGACTCGGTAACATTCCGTTCGCCATCTTCATCGCCGCCTGCCTGGTGGCCGCTGCCGCGCTGGCACAGCTGATGCTCGACCGGGGGGTCTCGCGGCGAACAGCTGGAGCTGTCACGGCCGTCATCGGGATGGTCGCCACGATCGTCACGGGCGCTCCGCAGGCCGGTGCCGACGTGGGCGGCATCCTGGCCGCCATCCCTGGCTTCGCGGTGCTTGTCATCGGTGTCCTGGGCACCCGGCTCACGATCATCAAGCTCTTCGGGGCCGGCGTGGCCGCTTTAGCGGTGTTCCTGCTCATCGCCTGGCTGGACTGGTTGCGTCCGGCTGGCTCCCGTACCCATTTCGGTGGCTTCTTCGACGACCTCACCTCGGGTGAGGCGCTGACGGTGATCTGGCGCAAGATGGGTGCGTCGTTCGGGACGCTGAACCGTCTTCCCTACTACGCGTGGACCGTGCCGATCGCCTATGCAGCCATCCTGTGGCTCACCAGCCGCTCCGGTGCTGCTGGAGTGCGGGCTGCGCTGGCTCGCTGGCCGATCATGAATTTCCTCATATGGTCTGGCCTCATGGCCGGCGCCGCCGGGTTCGCCGCCAACGATTCCGGCATCATCATTCCGGCGTTGTTGCTGACCACGGGCATTCCGCTGGTTGTGTCCGCCATAGTGGCGGCCCGGCGAGAAGCGGACCAGGGCACGCCCGTCGAGGAACCGTCGACGCCCGAGCTACGCGCGGGTGCGACGAAGCCTTGACGGCGGCGACGGGCGGACACCGCGGGTGACCAGCGCCCGTAGGACGCCGGCGTACTGCTTGCCCCGATGGACCTGAGCCTTCCAGTCCGTTCCGGTGACGCGGTGGTGCAGGCTGACGTCGACCTCGAGCGCGCGGTAGCCCTGCCGCAGAAGGTCGATGGTCAGCCCCGTCTCCACGCCCCAGCCGGGAGCTAGCGGCAGCGCGGCCTCGAACGCCGAGCGAGTGAGGCACCGCTGGCCGGACAGCGGCTGGCGTGGGGCCCATCCGGTGGCACGCGCGATGCCCTCGCGAGACAGATCCACTACGAGCCCACGGCCACCCCCCGCGTGGGACTGGGCCGGCAACACCGCGATGGTCATGTCCGCCTCGCCGTTGATCACCGGCTCGATGAGCGGAGCAGCCTTGGCGGCGCTGTCTTCGAGGTCGGCGTCGAGAAACAGCAGGGCCCGGGGTGCCGGCCGCGCAGTTTCCCGCGACTCGATGGCTGTGACCGCGGCGGCGCCGGTCTCCATGGCGGCAGCCTTGCCGCGATTGCGGGGATGCGCGATGACCGTGGCCCCTGCCGCCGTCGCTTCTGCCGCCGTACGGTCGGTGGATCCGTCGTCGACGACGATCACCAGGTCGGCCGCGGGCAGGCCGGCCGCTGAGCGAACGGTGGCGCCAATGCGGGCTTGTTCGTCCTTGGCGGGGATGATGATTGCGACACCTGGCGACGTCTGGCTCATCTCCCACACTCTAGAGCGCCCGGCGCGCGTTGAGGCACTGGGTTGGCCTCACAGCTAGCGCGGGTAGTCATCGTGGTTGGAACGTGTCTATGACGATCGCTTGCAGGGAAGGTCGCGTAGCCTCGGCAAGGATGAGACCACGCAGCAACGGCGCCGACTCCGAGGTGGGACGGCTTCGAGCCGTCCTTCTGCACCGGCCCGGTCCGGAACTCAAACGTCTGACGCCGCGTAACAACGATGCCTTGTTGTTCGATGGCATCCCCTGGGTTGATCGCGCTCAGGAAGAACACGATGCCTTCGCCGAGACGCTACGGAATCACGACGTGGAGGTCCTGTATCTCCGTGAGCTGTTGGTCGAGACCTTGCGGCTGGAGGCGGCCCGGCAGTTGTGCATCGACGCGGTGCTGACCGACGCGCGCCTCGGTGACACACTTCGTGCCGCTTTGCGGGCCCATCTTGGCGGCCTGCATCCCGAAGACCTTGCCTACGTTTTGATCGCCGGGCTTGCGCATGAGGAGTTTTCCGCGGGTCGAGGCCTCGGATATGTGTTGATGGATCGTTATGACTTCGTCATCGACCCGTTGCCTAATCTTCTGTTCACTCGTGATTCGAGCGTGTGGGTAGGGGATCGGGTGGCAGTCAGCAGCCTGGCTATGCCGGCGCGGCGGAGAGAAACCAGCCTGACCGCGGCGATCTATGCGCACCATCCCCGATTCGAGGGGGTGGACGCGATCTACACTCCGGAGCTCGAGACGCTCGAAGGTGGTGACGTGCTGCTGATGGCGCCGGGCGTCGTAGCGGTGGGCACCGGAGAGCGCACAACGCCCGCGGGTGTGGAACGCCTCGCACGCAACGTCCTGGGCAGTGGCCTGGCCCGTACGGTTCTCGCCGTTCCGGTGGCCCAAGACCGTGCCACGATGCACCTCGACACGGTGTGCACCATGGTGGATGCCGATGCCGTCGTGATGTATCCGAACGTCGTCGACGAGCTTCACGCTTTCGCTATCCGGCTGGCTGAGGGCGACCTCGTCGTCAGCTCTCCGGCACCGTTCGTAGAACTCGCGGCCGAAGCCATGGGCATCGACGAGTTGCGGATCATCGATACCGGGCTGGACCCGGTGACGGCCGAGCGTGAGCAGTGGGACGACGGCAACAACACGCTGGCCGTCGCTCCGAGACTAGCGGTGGCATACGAGCGAAACGTCGAGACGAACGTCCGGCTTGAGGCCGCGGGTATCGAAGTGCTGCGCATTCCGGGCAGCGAATTGGGGACCGGCAGGGGTGGGCCACGTTGTATGTCGTGCCCGATCGCGCGTGATTCGCTGGATCTGAACGATTAGATGCGGTCAGTTCGGCTGGTTAAGGAAAAAAGTTGCTGCGGCAAATGACGCATCACGCCCAGAGACTGTAATCTTGAGCAAGCCCCGGTCGCACGTGTTCCCCCGTCATGTGTGACCGGGGTTCTCATGTCCGCCCGAGGCTTTGCCCCTCGGATCAGCCCAGTGGCTGGCAGCGCACTCAGCGGATCGTTACCTGCCGGTTGGCCAGACCGGCCCGTGCACGGCGCTGTTCACCGTCGAGGGCCGTGGTTTCCCCCAGGGCCTCCTCCAGACGCTTCCGCAGCGCCGCCACCGGCTCTTCTGCTTGGTCCGCCTGGGTGCCGTCGGCGAGGTCCCATACCGGCACCAGGAGACCGTGGGCGCGGAAGGTGCCGAGCAGCCGGGTGTCGGGCCCCAAGGTGTCGTCTCCTCGGACGTGGAGCCGGGCTAGGGCGTCGAGCAGTGGCTCTTCCTCGTAGGGAAGTACCCAGCGAACTTGGTCACGGTCGCCGAGTCGGCACCAATACGCGGCCTCGACCGAGGTGAGCCGGGCAGCCGGTACGGCTGCTTCGTTGGCGTTCTCGAGCAACGACCGTTCATGGGCAGTGGGCTCGGACTCCGGATCGAGCCAGAAGTCAAAGCCGTCGTGGACGGTGACCTCAAAACTCGAGTCGGGTGACACGAGGTCCTGGAGGCGGGGCGCTTGTGGCGGCCGGGGCCCGGGCGCGACCGGCGAGCCTGGATCGGCGGCGAGTGACTGCTGCAAGGTGTGTCCGAGGTCAGCGCTGGGGTCGCCGGTCGCGGCAACCGTCTGAAGACCGAGCAGGATCTCGCCGGATTCGCGCACCAGCGCCGGAGCGGCGCCCGGAAGGATGCTGGCGACGGTGATCTCACGGCCGCCGTGTTCACCGGCCAGCTGGACCGTTGCCGTCGCGGCCGAGACGATCTCCCGGAGAGCGACCCAATCGCATTCACCGGGCAAACCGCGGAACGGTCTACTGACATACTGACGGTCGGCCGCCCTGGCCTTCTTGCCGTGGCAGATTTTGTAGCGCTTCCCGGAACCACAAGGGCACGGCTCGCGCGGACCGACAACTGGGATCTCGACGCTGTTACTCACGTGTCCGAGACTAACTGCTCGGGAGTCCGGCAGAAGAGTCACGCGGCCTGAATTCCGCTAGCGTGTGCGGGGGAACGCCGTTGCGGGCGGCTGCAAAGGGCTGGTGCTCCCTTATTTGTCGATGCCTCGCTCCCAGGGCCCGACGACGGCCTGGACGGTCACCCGGCCGTTCTCCGAGCGTACCGACCAGTCGCGAGCGAGTGCGTTCACCATGGCCAGTCCCCGGCCCTCCAGCTCGACGGGCGGCGCATGTTTGAGTTCGGGGCGCTCGTCGCCACCACCGTCGGTCACGTCGATGAGAACGTGCCGATTCGTCACGTTCCACCTGAGGAGGACGCCTTCGCGAGAATCAGAGAACTTGATGGGTGTGGCGTGGCGAAGCGCATTGGAGACGAGTTCGGTGACAACTACCAAGACGCTGTCCAGGACAGTCTGCGGAATGCCGGCGACGCGAAGATCATCAGCGACGGCATGGCGAGCGGCAGGCACACTGCTGATGGCATTGGCGACTTCGAGTGCCCGAGCGTCCTCAGCCGTCACGGGCTGCCGGACGGCTGCGGTCCGAGCCATCGTGCACCTCCCTCCCGAATGCTTCGGTACGTTACGCCCGAGTGGAGTCGTGCCCTGAATTCACGTCTGTCAAACATTGGTGGCCCCTATGTGCATCGGCAGTTTGCGACGTTTGGCTCGCATCTACAGCGATATCGCACGAGAGGTCTCGGAGATGGTGATGAAGGCCACTTCATGTCGGCGGGGGAGCTCTTGTATCCGCATATTGAGACGGTGCTGAAGGAATTATGAAAGGTGCCGTATCGCGACCCCCAACGGGCAAAAGGCTTTCGAAGTGGTCGCTCACCAGCGTATCCGGCTTTTTGTGGCCCCCGCCTTCGGCGCAGATCGTCTACCCGCGATGCCCTCATCGCCTACATATGTCCCGCAGACGTTGTTGCATCCTTACGTAACTAGGGGTTTGGGCGCTAGGTTTAGCACGGGGCGGAGAGGATGACGATGTGGACTCACTCCCGGGCAGCGGGGAAGCGGGACACCACGGGGCGCAAGAATGGCGTTCCGGTAGAAGAGGGGGCGGCTGGCGAAGCTGCGCCCGATGCTGCGCGTTCCGGCGCTTCTGCGGTGGCACCACTCGTCGACCCAAACTCACAGAATGGCGTGCCTGCCGGCGGGCACATCGATGGCACCCCACAGGCACGTCCCGTTCCGAATGGAGTGGAGCAGGTCCGGCGGGATGACATGGCCAAGAATGGCGCTAGCCACCAAGAGGGCGGTCCGAGGCTGATGACCGTCTCAGATCTTCAGGATTCCGACGCATCGTCGGACGACGGCGACGAGACGCCCGAGCCCGAATCAGGATGGCACGAGCACGCCGACACTCAGCAGCAGACCGTTCCGGCACCAGCCGCTGCCGTCCGCGAACCGGTCCGGACCGGCGCATTCGGATTCGATACTTATGCGCTGCGCGCCACCATCACTCTCGCCGAAGACAAACTCGAGGCGTTGGCGAGGCGGTTCTATGCGAACCTCTTTGCCAGTCGGCCGGAGTTGCGCGAACTGTTTCCGGCCGGAATGGAAGTTCAGCGATCCCGTTTGGTCTCCGCGCTGATCCGGATCGTCGGCAGCGCTGAGAACCGTGAAGAGCTCGTGTCTTACCTGGAAGGGCTCGGCCGCGACCACCGCAAGTTCGGCGTCATCACTGAGCACTACGGTCCGCTGGGATCGGCTCTGGTCATGGCGTTCCGGCAGGAACTCGGCGAGCAATGGACCGAAAGGCATGAGAAGGCCTGGGTCCATGCTTACGACACCATCGCCATGATCATGGCCGAGAGCGCCGAGCGCGACGCGGTCATGTGGCCCGCGTGGTGGGACGCCGAGGTCGTCTTCCATCGGCGGCTCCTCGACGACCTCGCGATCATTCAAGCTCGTCCGCACACCGACTACCCGTATCGCCCGGGGCAATACTGCTATGTCCAGTCGTCTCGCCGTCCCAAGATGTGGCGTGCGCTGTCCATGGCGTCGGCGCCCCGCGACGATGGCCTCGTCGAGTTCCATGTCCGAGCGGTCGGAGCCGGATGGGTCAGCAGCGCGCTGGTATGGCGTACGGAGGCCGGGGACGTGCTTCGGCTAGGTGCGCCACAAGGTTACGACCTCGCCAACCCCCGGTCGGAGCGAGACCTGCTGTGCATCGCCGGTGGTGTCGGTATCGCGCCGATCCTGGCGGGCCTGCAGGAGCTGGAGCAGCGACTCGACGGCCGGCGCGTGCACGTCTTCTATGCCGGTCGCGACCGGGACAGTCTCTACGCGTTGCCGCATCTCGAGTCGATCGGCGTGCGCTATCGCCGGCTGACCGTCGTTCCGGTCGTGTCGCCGGAAGGCCCCGAGGACCGCAGTCCCGATCTGATGGGCAATATCGTCTCGGCCTACGGAGACTGGCGTCAGCACGATGTCTACCTGGCCGGCCCCACCACGATGGTGCAGGCCGCGCTGAGCCGGCTTCGAGAGCAGCAGATTCCCGAGGAGCAGATCGTCTGCGACGACTACGGCACGTGGTAGGCAGCAGCGCGCCCCGCTCGGCCGCTACGACGGGCATGTATCGGCGCCTCTAGGTCAATATTCCGAAATCGTTAGACAGCGCTAGATGTCCTGAGAGAGTGCAAGATCAGTCAGGTGGCGTACTTGCGGAGGTAGAGACCGAAATGCGGCACCGTGAAGGCGATGGTGCCGCGTTCGGCGGAGTAGAGCAGGCCCTTCTTGATCAGTGCGTCCCTGGCCGGCGACAGGGATGACGGCTTGCGGCCCAGGTGAACGGCGACATCCGATGTCGTGACCGTGCCATCGGTGAACTCCGACAACGCGGCGATCGCGAGGAGATACTCCCTCTCTGCCGGAGTCGCGCGCTCGTAGCGTGAGCCGAAGAATCCGACGGCCAGCTCGGTTTCGGCATGGGGTGCGGCAACCTTGACGTCGTCGGCGGTGATCGGTACGGCCGGTGCGTGATCCCAGGTGACTTTGCCGTAGGCCTGTACGAAGTACGGATAGCCCTCTGTGGTCGCGTACAAGGCGTCGAGTGCGGCTTGTTCGTAGGTGACATCTTCTTCGGCCGCGGGAGCCGCGAGTGCGAAATCAGCTGCCTCCCGGTCGAGGCGATCGATCCGGATGTAGCGGAAGAGTCGCTCAGAGTAGGACTTCGAGGCGGACAGGACGGCGGGCAGGTGTGGAAGTCCCGCACCGACCACGACCAGCGGTAGCGCCTGCTGCGACAGCTCGTGGCAGGCTGCGCAGAGAGCTGAGACGTCGGGCGCGGGAATGTCCTGCATCTCGTCGATGAAGACGGCGATGCCGACGCCGACATCCCGGGCCACCGCGGCCGCGTCGACCAGAAGCTCGACGAGATCGACCTCGATGTCGCCGGTATCAGCCCGGCCGGAGGCCGCCGGAAGGTCGATCCCAGGATGCCAGCGGTCGCGGAGCTTGGCGTTCTCGCCGCCTGATCTTAGTGCGAAGGCTTTGAGCACGGACAGAAACCGGTCGACGTGATCGGGGTCCCGGTGTCGAGGGGTGAGTTCGCGCACAGCCATGTGCAGGGCACTGGCCAACGGTCGCCGGATGGATTGATCCGGCCGAGCCTCGATCTTGCCGGTTCCCCAGAGCTTGCGGATAGCCTGCGACCGCAAGGCGTTGAGCAGAACCGTCTTCCCCACCCCGCGCAGGCCAGTCAGTACCAGCGACCGCTCTGGGCGGCCGCGGGCAATGCGCTCCAGAACTACATCGAACTGTTCCAGTTCGCGATCACGTCCGGCCAGCTCCGGTGGTCGCTGGCCTGCGCCGGGGGCATAGGGATTGCGTACCGGATCCATCATCGGACTCTATCGGCTCGTCTAGGTTGAGCTTTAGATTTCCTTAGATGGGGTTAGCGCGTGTTGCCCAAGATCGTCGACTCTGACGGATTCTCAGTCGCTATAGGCATCTCTAGTTCTTGAGCTAGATAATGTGATACCGGCTTATCCGGGCCGCGGCATCCTGTTCCCGGCCCGGATAAGCCCCGGAGCCTTACTTGCTGAGCGCCTTGAAACGCCGGACCGCGAGTGGCGCGAAGATCAGCAGCAGCAATAGCGGCCAGGCCACCGCCATCAGCACTGCGTTGTCGACCACCCATGAATCTCCGCCCCAGCTGGGGTTCTCGAAGAGTTCCCGGACGCCGCCCGCCGTTGCCGACATCGGGTTCCACTCGGCGATGGCGCCCAGCCAGGTCGGCATCGTGTCGGGCGACACGAACACGCTGGACATGAATGCCACCGGCCATACGAGAATCTGCACCGCTTGCACCATCTCCGGCTTGCCGGCGACAAGCGCCAGGTACAGTCCGACCCACAACATGGCGAAGCGCAGCAAGAGCAGCAAGCCGACGGCTCCGAACGCGGCGGCCAGCGTGCCGTGCCAGCGCCAGCCGATCGCCAGCCCCGCACCGACCATGATGAGCAGGCCGACGATCGAGTTCAGCATGTCGACGGTGCTACGCCCGACCAGGATCGCGGAAGGGGCGATCGGCATGGAGCGGAAACGGTCGAGTACACCTTTGTTGATGTCCTGAGTGAGCGCGACCATGGTGCCTTCGAGGCCAAAGGCCATGCTCAAGGCAAACATGCCTGGGACGAGAAACTCCTTGTAGTCGCCGCCGCCGGCGACCTCCATGCCGCCGCCCAGGAAGTAGGCGAACATCACCAGCATCATGACGGGAAACAGCAGCCCGACGACCAGCTGCCCCGGGTTGCGTCCCCAATGCGCCAGTCCTCGGCGAGTCATCGTGATGCCGTCGATGACGGCTCGCCCGGTCCGGGAGCCCGGTGTGTGCCGGCGCGTGTCCGGGTGCTGTGTGGCCGTCGTCATGCGGTGACCTCCTGATCCTCGTCACTGCGCGTGGTGGAACCGGTCAAATTCAGGAAGACCTCATCCAGCGTGGGACGGCGGAGCGCGATGTCCTCGGCGTCGATGCCGGCGTCTTCCAGTGCGCGCACCGTCTCGGACAATGCGGTCATGCGGTCGTCTACGGGAGCGCTGACGAGCCGGCGGTACGTGTCGACGGCGACTTCCTCGGCATGGGTCGCTCGCCGGACCAGGGACGCCGCAACTTCCAGCTTGCCGGCGTCCTGCACGACGACATCGATGCGGTCCGCGCCCAGGGCGGACTTCAGTTCGTCGGCGGTGCCGTCGGCGATGATCCGTCCGTGGTCGACGACGGAGATCCGATCGGCTAGCTGATCGGCTTCCTCCAGATACTGAGTGGTGAGTAGCACCGTGGTGCCGTCGCCGATCAGTGAGCGCACCGCGTTCCACACCTCGGTGCGCCCGCGGGGGTCGAGGCCTGTTGTGGGCTCGTCGAGGAAGAGGATCTCAGGGGCCATGATCAGGCTGGCGGCGAGGTCGAGCCGGCGCCTCATGCCGCCGCTGTACTGCTTGATCGCCTTCTTGCCAGTGTCGGTCAGGTCGAACTGTTCGAGCAGTTCTTCGGCCCGGAGCGCCGCGTGTTTGCCACCCAGGTGGTAGAGCCTGCCGAATAGTTCCAGGTTCTGACGGCCGCTGAGTTCCTCGTCCACTGCGGCGTGCTGTCCGAGTAGGCCGATACGGTACCGGACCTCATCCGGCTCCTTGACGACGTCGAAGCCGGCCACCTCCGCCCGGCCCCGGGTGGGCCGCAGCAATGTCGCGAGGATTCGGACCATGGTGGTCTTTCCCGCGCCGTTCGGGCCCAGGATCGCCTGGACGGTGCCGCGGGGAATGTTCAGGTCGACGCCGTTCAGGGCTTCCTTCTTGCCGTAGACCTTGGCGAGACCTTCGATGGTGATTGCGTCAGCGCCATTGGGGCTGAGCACAGTGGACCTCCCACTAGTCAAATTTGAACAGTTGGGCGAACCTAACATCCGATCGCCAACTAGTCAAACTTGATGAGTCGCCTGTCTATTCCCTCGGCGTTGTCGATACGCTGTGGCATGGAAGGGGTGTGGATGGAGACGAAGGTGTCGGTCATTCGGCTGCTGGTCCTGGGGGCGGTCCGGCAGCACGGGCGTGCGCATGGGTACCAGATCCGAAACGATCTCGAGTTCTGGGGCGCACATGAATGGTCCACGGCCAAACCTGGATCGATCTATCACGCCTTGAAGCAGCTGGCTAAGGAAGGACTCCTGCTCGCGCACGACACCGCGCCAAGCACAGCGGGCGGTCCTCCCCGCACGGAGTACGAGATGACGCCGGCAGGAGACAAGGTTTACCTGGACCTTCTGCGTGAGGCTGTGCGGGCACATGATCAGAAGACCGACTTGCTGACCACGGGGGTCGGCTTCATCGTCGACCTCAGGCGCGACGAGGCCATTGCACTGCTCGAAGAGCGCATCGTGAAGCTCCAAGAGTGGCGACGCGAGGTGCTCGAGCATTGGAGCCCTACCACTCCCCCCGAGGAGTGGGGTCACATCGGCGAGATCATGCGGCTGTGGATCCACAACGCCGACAGCGGCGTGGAATGGACCCGCGGACTCATTCGCCGCCTGCAGGAAGGCGCATATGTGATGGCGGATGAAGGGGAGCGTAGCGTCGAGGTGCTCGCTGACTGGGCTGATCTGCCGGACGTCGATGATCCTCCGGGCCCTGATCGCGGCACAATGGGCAGATGATCTCCGTCGGCCTGGCGCGCCAGCTTCGAGAAGCCGGCGTGCGATGGGAGCCGCGTGCCGGTGACCATTTCGTTCTGCCGGATCGGGGCATGGACGACGAGGTGTTCGTCGTGAGCACCATGGTGGTCGACGTTCATGAGTTTCCGACTGGACGGGTGATCGGCTTCAACGGAACTGTCGAGTGGGCATTGGACAGCGTGGAGACGGACGCGGCACTGTGGTTGCCGACCGAAGCTCAGCTGCGGGAGCTGTTGGGCGGGGCATTCATGCGACTCACCCAGGAGCGCGCGGGTTTCGCAGTGCTGCTCGAGGTGAACGGCAAAGAGATCACGCGGGAAGCCGAGGAGGCCGCGGAGGCCTATGGCCGTGCCCTGCTGTACCTGGTAGCTGGTTGACTGGCCGCCTATTTCAGAAGTCGGGACAAGCGGCGATCTGCGAGGACCTTTCCGCCCGTCTGGCAGGTAGGGCAGTACTGGAAACTCGAATCGGAGAACGAGACTTCGCGGACCGTATCCTGGCAGACCGGGCAGGCCTCGCCCGTACGCCCGTGTACGCGCATCGAGGTTCTCTTCGAGTCTTTGAGGTCGCGCGCCGCCAGTCCGGTAGCTCGTGAGAGTGCGCTGGACAGTTCGCCGACGATGACCTCGTGCAGGCGGCTGACGTCGTCGTCGGCCAATGTCGAGGCCGGATGGAACGGCGACAGCCGGGCGGCATGCAGGACCTCGTCGGAGTAGGCGTTGCCGATGCCGGCTATCACCGACTGATCCCTGAGCACTCCCTTGATCCGGGACCGTCCCGCGTCGGTCAGCAGCGCGCGCAGCCGATCCGGGGTGAACTCGGGCGACAGCGGATCGACGCCGAGCCGGGCGATTCCGGGGACCTCTGATGCGTCGCGGACGACGTAGACGGCCAGCTTCTTGCGCGTGCCGGCTTCGGTGAGGTCGAAGCCCGAGCCGTCGCTCAGATGGACGCGCATGGCCAAGGGTCCTTTGCCGGGTTTTGGTGGCCGCGGGGAGATGGAGTCGCTCCAGCGCAGCCAGCCGGCCCGGGCTAGATGGACCACCAGGTGGACGCCGTCGCAGTCGATGTCGAGGAACTTGCCGTGCCGGGATACAGCCGTGACGGTCAGACCGCCGAGTGCGGTCACTGGTGGATCGAACGTCTTGAGCACGCTGATCGCGGCGACGTCGACCCGCGTGACGACTTTGCCAACCGCATTCTCGCGCAAGAAGGCGCCCAGCGCCTCGACCTCCGGCAGTTCCGGCATGCCAACATCATGACGCACAAGACCCGAAAACGCCGCCCCAACTTCTCCGATCATTCGGAGAAGGTAGAGGCGCGGGGCAGGGCTACTGATCGGGGCCGTGACTCGCGAACGCCGGGGGAAGCTCGAGACGCAGCGCGGTCCGGAGCCGGCTCAGGTACTCACTCCTCGAGATCTCGACGACGCCGAGACTCGTCAAATGCGGGGTGCCCCATTGAACATCCAGCAGCCGGCCAGAGGCGCCGTCGGCCCTGAGTATCTCGACCAACGCCACCAGCGCGACTTTGGACGCGTCGCGGCCCCACCGCTGCCGGACGTGGAACATCGACTCACCTGCGAAGAGCCCTCCGATCGCGACGCCGTAGAGCCCGCCGGCAAGGTGACCGTCGCGCGTCCATGCCTCCACCGAGTGCGCCCACCCGAGCCGGCGCAGCCGGCTGTATGCGCCGCGGATCTCGTCCGTGATCCAGGCACCTGGCCGGCTCGGATCCGCGCAGGCCGCAAGCACTTCGTCGAATGCTGTGTCGACGCGGATCTCGAAGCGCCGACAGGCCTGCCGTAGGGAACGGGGAACTCGCAAGCCTCCGAGCGGCAGGACACCACGTGGGTTGGGCGACCACCAAGCCAGTTCGTCCGACCGGCCGAACAACCGGTCCACCGGCATCGGGAACAGGCCGGATCTGTATGCCGCCAGCAGCGTGCCGGGCTCGAGGTCGGCACCGATCGCGATCAGATCGTCATTGCCCGCGTGAACGGCGGGAAGCTCCCACCGGGTTGGGGGTGGCTCGACTGGCACCCGTGTCCTCCCAGGGCTGGTATTTCGCTGGCCAGCTTCCAGGGTATTTCTTCTCGGCAACCGGCTGGTGATTTCTTGCGGGGCACCAGGAGCGGTCCGCGTGTCTGCGTCGTAAGGTGTAAGCATGGGTCTTCGGGCGAATATGGCCATGTGGGCCGGCAACCAGGCGGCGCGCCGCACGGCGCCGGCGGTGGCGGCCCGCGGCGCTCAGCAATTCGTTGACAAGGCGATCGACGGCTTCACCGGCTTTCCCGGTGCCAGGGAGGTCGCCCGTAAGCACCTGGAGCGTCGTCGCGACGTCGATCGCGCCATCCGTGATGTGATCGAGCAGCACGTCAGGCTGGCCGGCGTCCAGGGTTTCGTTGCCAACGTCGGTGGTGTGGTCACCATGCCAGTGGCGATTCCCGCCAACATCGCCGGTGTAGCGGTGTTGCATCTGCGCATGTCCGCCGCCATCGCACACCTGCGCGGATATGACATCGCTGATCCTCGAGTCCGCACCGCTGCGCTGATGACGCTGCTGGGCAGGGACGGTGCCGAGCCGATCAGCCGCGAGAAGGACCTGCCGGCTTCCCCGCACGAGGTCGCGGTCAGTCGCGGCAGGGTGGAACCGGTCACCGTGGAGCGAGTGGCGGCACGGGTCGCCCAGGAACTGGCCGCGCGCATCGGTGGCAAACACGCCACGTTGATGCTCGCCAAGCGGGTTCCGATACTCGGCGGGGCGGTCAGTGCCGGGGTCGACGCCGTCTCAACTTGGTCGGTGGGCCGCTACGCGAACAGTCAGTTCCCGACGCACATCATGGTCGAGCCTGAGCGGCGAAGATAATCGGTTGGCGTCGGTTGCGGGAATCTCTATCGTGAGCGTGTGACCACCGCAAATCTGTCGCCTGTGTCGGAGCGCGCGCAGGCACCTGATCGTCTGCCGGTGCTCCCGGCCACCGAAGGTCTGTCCTGGCGGGCCTTGACTCCCGGCGACGTCCCGGCGTGGTATGCCCTCGTCAGTACGGTCGAGGAACACGATGATGCCGTTGAACGCTCATCCGAACGAGACCTTGCCGACGTGTTCAAGGGCACATGGCGGGACCCGGCGCGGGACAGCGTCGGCGGCTTCGACGCGCAAGGACGGCTTCGGGCGTTCGCTCGCTCGGAGTTCGAGCCGGTCACGGCAGGCACGTTGGCGCCCATCCTGTTCGGCGCCGTCCATCCGGAGTATCGCCGCCGCGGGATCGGGCGCGCTTTGATCGAATGGTCGGAGGCTCGGGCGCGGCAGCAGCTTGGCGCGGTCGATTCCTCTTTGCCGGCGCGGATCCGCGTGTTCACCGACGATCACCATATGGGCGCCAAGGCGCTGGCCGAGAGCACCGGCTTCACCCCATTGCGCTGGTATGTCGAGATGCGGCGCGACCTGGCGCAGCCATTGCCCGGCGTCAATCCTGCAGAGGGAATCCGGATCGAGGGCTACTCAGCTGAGCGCGACGAAGAGGTCAGGGTTACCCACAACGAGTCTTTCGCCCGGGACCATTGGGGCTCCAGCCCGATCAGCGCGGAGTCATGGCAACTCCAAGTGATCAACACCGAGGGGTTCCGGCCTGACTGGAGCTTTGTCGCCTACGACACCGCTACCGGCGGCGTCGTAGGCTACACCCTCGCCAGCGCCTACAAACAGGACTGGGAGGCGCAAGGCTTCAGCGAGGGCTGGACCGACCTCTTGGGTGTGCGACGCGAGTACCGAGGCCGCGGCATAGCCGGCGCCCTGTTGGCGGCTTCGATGGCCGCCTTTGCCGAGTCCGGCATCGAGTACGCCGGACTCGACGTCGACACCGAGAACCCGACCGGCGCTCTCGGCGCCTACACCCGGCTCGGCTACGACCGCTGCCGCACGGGCGTCCTGTACGCCAAGGAACTCAGCTGACCACCCCGGCAGCCCGCGAATCTCCTCGATATCCCTGCCGCAAACGTGACATGAGGCACAGAATGTTGACTATCCTCATAAGTGGAGTCGCATATGAGGACGAGCTTCGTGGATCTGTTCCGGGCCCTGTTCCAGCGCTGGCCCGGTGATGGGCGTGAGCACCATCCGGATCCCTTCGACACCCTCGCCGTTCAGTACCGCCTCTCGAGTGTCGCAGCTGAGATCCACACACTCGAGCGTGACATGCGCCGATGGGCGCGAGGACACCACTTGATCGCTGCCACGGCGGCCTACGAACATCTGCTGTGTGACGCGGCGCGGATGTCCGGGGTGCCGATTCCGGATACCGAAGGCCCCGTCCGCCGGCTGATATTGGAAGCCGAACTTCGCAACCGGGGCTGGGAATGGTGACGCCGCAGGATTCTCGAGTGCCGCTCGGAGTCCACGCTGACTCCTACAGGAGGCTTGCTTCCTGAGACTCCATGTCCAGTAGGAGGCGTTTGCGCTCCAGGCCGCCCCCGTACCCGGTGAGTGCTCCGGATGTGCCGATGACCCGGTGGCACGGGACGATGATCGAGATCGGGTTACGACCATTCGCCATACCCACTGCCCGCGACGCCGTGGGGCGGCCGATTTCTTCCGCGATTTCCCGGTAGCTGCGAACCTCGCCGTACGGGATGGTCCGCAGCGAGGCCCACACCCGGCGCTGGAATGTCGTGCCGGACGGGTTGAGAGGAAGATCGAATTCTTGCAGCTCGCCCGCGAAATACGCATCGATCTGCTTGTGTGCGTCGGCGAAGGTGGATTCGTCACGGACCCACCGCGGATCTATTCCGGCGGGCCCGTGGCGCCGCTCTTCCATGTGCAGCCCGGTGAGGCCGGCGTCGTCCGCTGTCAGTAGTAACTCGCCCACCGGACTGTCGATGGTGGTCCAATAGATCTGAGACATTGTCATTCTCCCGAAGTCGAAGTGTGAGAAGCGGCCGACCAGACGTGCATCAATGCGTACGAGCGCCACGGCCGCCATCGCTCGGCGATCGAGGTCAGCGCATCACCCTCCGTGGGCAGTCCGAGCTGACGTAAGCCGTGGACGACGCCGAGATCGGTGGGGAGGAAGACGTCTGGGTCGTTGAGCGCGCGCAGCCGCACGTAGCTAGCGGTCCACGGTCCGATTCCGGGAACGTCGAGCAGCTGGTGTTCTGCCTCGGCGCGGTCTACGCCTGGATCGAGCCGCACGCGCCCGTCGGCGATCCGGTTGGTGAGCTCATGCAGGGTGCGTTGGCGACTCTTCGGCATGGGGAAAGTCGAGGGGTCGACGCCGGCCAGAACGGCCGGAGAAGGAAACGTGTGTGTCACCGCGCCCACGGGTGCATCCAGCGGCTTGCCATGACTGGACACCAGCCGGCCGGCGACGGTGCGGGCAGCGGCGACCGATATCTGCTGCCCGATCACGGCCCGGACCGCGAGCTCAGCGCCGTCAGCGGCACCCGGTGACCGTCGCCCTGGCGCTGCGTCCACCAGCGGACGCAGCGCAGGATCGGCGCCCAGGATGTGGTCGACCGCCTGTGGGTCGGCGTCGAGATCGAAGATGCGGCGGCACCGGGCAACAGCGGCGGTCAGATCGCGCGGATCGGTCAGGTGCAACACGGCACGTACCCAGTGTGCTTGGGGCGTCAGCTCCGCGACCCCGGGGCCGTGCGGCAACGTGAGGCTCCTGCGGTACGTGCGTCCGCTGACCTCTTCCACGCCGGGGACTGCTCGCAAGGCCAGGAAATCCAGGATGCCGTCCAGGTCGGCAGGTTGCCGGTACGCCAGCCGTAGCTCGATGGTGCCGGTGGGCTCCAACCTGTCGGTTGCCGATGAGCGGCCTGGACGGCTCGCGGCCCGGCGACCCGAGGCCCTGGCCCGCAGCTCGCTCGGCGTCAGCGCGTAGATCTGGCGAATCGTGTCGTTGAACTGGCGGATGCTGGCGAAACCGGCTGCGAAGGCGATCTCGGTTACCGCCATGTCGGTGGTTTCCAGCAGGATGCGTGCCGAGTGCGCGCGTTGTGACCTGGCTATCCGCAACGGGCCGGCGCCTACCTCGTTCGTCAGCGTCCGGTGGAGCTGGCGTTCGCTGTAGCCGAGTCGGTCGGCGAGCCCGGCTACGCCGTCGCGGTCGACGACGCCGTCGGCGATCATCCGCATGGCGCGCGCGGTCACGTCGGCTCGGACGTTCCATTCCGGTGAGCCGGGGGCCGTGTCCGGCCGGCAGCGCCGGCAGGCGCGAAAGCCGGCGCTCTGCGCCTCAGCCGCGGATCGGTAGAAGCGCACGTTGGCTTGTTTCGGTGTCATCGCCGGGCAGCTCGGCCGGCAATAGATTCCGGTGGACGTCACCCCGAGATAGAAGATGCCGTCGAACCGCGCGTCGCGGCCCTGGACCGCTCGGTAGCACACGTCTGCGTCAAGCATGAGTACAGTCTGCGGGCGCGGAACCCCGATTTACTAGCGGAAATCAGACACCGCTCTGGCTGGCCCCCAGCCGCCAGCGCGTGCCTTGCCTCCTCCTGCCGTCACAGGTCGCGAAACGTCTCGATAGTGGCGCCCAGCAGGGACAGTCGCGCGGCCAGGTCCTCGTAACCCCGGTTGATCACGTAGACGTTACGCAGCACGGAGGTGCCCTTGGCGGCGAGCATGGCCAGCAGCACCACAACTGCGGGCCGGAGGGCCGGTGGGCAGATGATCTCGGTCCCGGACCAGTGGGTGGGACCCTCGACCATGACGCGATGCGGATCGAGCAATGTGACCTTGCCTCCGAGCCGGGTCAGCTCGGTGAGATAGATAGCCCGATTCTCGTAGACCCAGTCGTGAATCAGCGTGGTCCCCGAGGCCGTGGCCGCGATCAGGGCGAAGAACGGCAGGTTGTCGATGTTCAAGCCTGGGAACGGCATGGGGTGGATCTTGTCGTGGGAGGGCTTGAGCATGGACGGCCGGACGGTGATGTCCACCAGCCGGGTCTCTCCGTTGCCTGCCCGGTATTCCGCGCTGAGGTCGAAGTCGAGACCCATCTCTTCCAGAAGGGCCAGCTCGATCTCGAGGAACTCCACCGGCGCGCGCGCCACCGTGACCTCGGATGATGTGACGATCGCAGCCGTCAGCAGGCTCATCGCCTCGATCGGGTCTTCCGACGGCGCATAATCGACGTCGCACTCGATGTCTTTGACCCCACGTACTGTCAACGTGGTGGTGCCGATGCCGTCGATCTCGACGCCCAGCCTGGTCAGGAAGTAGCACAGGTCTTGAACCATGTAGTTGGGGCTGGCATTGCGGATGACGGTGACGCCGTCGTTGCGGGCGGCGGCCATGAGCGCGTTTTCAGTGACGGTGTCGCCGCGCTCGATCAGGACGATCGGGCGAGTGGGGCTGGCCGAGTGGTCGACCTCAGCGTGGTAGAAGCCGCCGGTGGCCTTGAGCTCCAGTCCGAATGGGCGCAGCGCCGCCATGTGTGGCTGTACCGTTCTGGTGCCCAAGCTGCAGCCGCCCGCGTACGGGAGCTTGAACTCTTTCTCCCGGTGCAACAGCGGCCCCAGGAACATGATCACGCTCCGGGTGCGCCGTGCGGCGGCGACATCCATGTCGTCGAGATTCAGCCGCTCTGGAGGGACGATCTCGAGGTCGCGTTTGTCGTTGAGCCAGCGGGTCTTGATGCCGATGCTCTCGATGACCTCGATGATCCGGTTGACCTCTTCGATGCGTGCGATGCCCCGCAGTACCGTTTTGCCCTTGTTGAGCAGGCTCGCACACAGGAGGGCGACGCTTGCGTTCTTACTGGTCTTCACGTCGATACTGCCGGAGAGACGCTGGCCGCCGGTCACGCGTAGGTGGGTGGGTCCGGCCTGGCCGACTGAGACGAGCTCGCTGTCCAGCGCTTTGCCGATCCGGGCGATCATTTCCAGGCTGAGGTTCTGATGTCCACGTTCTATTCGATTGACGGCGCTTTGGCTGGTTCCCAGTTGCTCAGCCAGCTGGCTCTGGGTCCAGCCTCGATGCAATCGGGAGTCACGGATTAGGGAACCGATCTGGCCGCTGTAGTCATCTGTCACGAGCGGCCACCTTATCTCACATGTGAGTTACCGGTCGCCCCGCCCTGGGGGGCTCGCGGGTGGACGTTCGCGCGTCTGGAGCGGCACGGCCGGGTACATGGCGTACGGGGATGCGGCCCAACCGTGTCACCTGGCCAAATGATCATGAGGGACTCCGATCTCGGTGGATTTGTCGGCGTGTGGCACCCGGATCTGGTGGGATTTGGGGGTACCGTGTCGGGCATGGCCTCCGTCCGTCATCGCCGCCGCCTGACCGCAGTCCGCGCACTGGCCGTGCTCACGCCAGTCCTGACCGCTGTGGGCGCGTTGAGCGCGTACGCGATGGGGGGAAACTGGCCCGTTGTGGCGGCCGCGGTTGGAGTGGCCGCTTCTATCGTTCTCGGTACTATCGCGTTCCGTCTCGAACGTCGTCTGCGTATCGAGGTCGCTACGGTCCGTGCCGACCAAGCCGCCGAGTACGCTGATGAGCACGCCCGTTATGCCGACGAGCATCGGGAGTTCACCAACCACATGGTTGGGCTGCTCGACGTCGCCGGTGAGCGGATCGATTCCATGCGCGGGCAAGTCAACCAGCTCCAGGTCGAGATCGCCTACACCCGCAGTACGCGCCCCGGCGCGTCGACGCCGAGCAATGAACTGGCTCGGCTTGCCGAGGGCGCCGAATGGAACGACCTTTGGCCTGACCTCTCCGATGCTCCTACCGTCGTCGATCTCGTCGCGTGGGACGACAAGAACCGCAACCTCTTGCCCGAAGCCGAAGAACCGGCTCCGGCGGCGTCTTACGACGAGCCCGAGGAACGCACCGCCTGAGCGGCCGCTTGCCCCTCGGTCTCGCGGTTGTTGGCTAGGGCTTCAGGCCAGCACAACCGTGACGCCGGCGGCCCGGAGTTCCTCGACGATGCCGGCGTCCGCGTCGCGGTCGGTCACCAAAACGTTGACCGAATCAGCATCGCAGATACGGGCGAACGAGCGTCTGCCCAGCTTCTCCGACCCGGCGACGACGACGACACGTCGGGCGCGGCGCACCATCATGGCATTGACGCCAGCTTCGCTCTCGTCATGACAGGAGGCGCCGCTGTCGAGAGAAAACCCGTCGACGCCCAGCATCAGCATGTCCAGCCACAGCTCCTGGAGTACAAGCGTGGCAAGCGGGCCGGTGAGCTCGTAGGACTGAGGCAAAGCGACGCCGCCCAGGATCACGGTGCGGATGAAGGGCCTCAGCACCATCTCGGTGGCGATGTTGAGCGCATTGGTGACAACCGTGACGGCCGGGCGCTGGCCTGCCTGCGCCAGCTCGGACCTGGCGGCCAGTCGCCGTGCCGTGGCCGAGGTGGTGGTACCGCCGTTGAAGGCGACCACCATGCCTGGCTCGACGAGGTCCCCGGCGGCAGCGCCGATGCGCTCCTTCGCGTTCGTGTCTCCGCGCCCGCGATAGCGCACCGGGAGATCGTAGGCCACCGAGGCGGCAACGACACCGCCATGTGTGCGGGTGACGAGTTGCTGTTCGGCCAAGGTGCTGAAGTCGCGGCGGACGGTCGCTTCGGAGACGCCGAGCGACTCCGCGGCGGAGCTGACCGATAGCCGTCCGTGCTCAGCGAGCATGTCGAGCAGAGACTGGAGCCGCTGGGCACGGTCACGGGAGTCGGAGCGCTCAGGTGGGGTTTCGATGAAGTTCATTTCACTGCTCCGGCGGTCAGGCCCGCGACCAGGCGCTTCTCGACAAGCGCGAACGGGATCACCACGGGCACGATGCCGACTATAGAGACTCCGAAGACGTCCTGCCACGCCGAATCGTTCCTCCCACGTGGCGGGCGGGGCGTCGCGGCCGGCTTGGTCGAAAGGTCTACGTTGTAGAACATGAGTGCGTGCCGAGTTCGCAGGAAGTGAGCACAAGGCCGCCGACGATGGCGACGGCCGGCCAGCTTGTGGCCCGTTTCATGTCTGCCTCCTAGGAAGAACGGCTGACGCCGAGCGCACCGGTTCGATTGTTGCACATTTATGACTGATCTAGAGTCGAAACGTTCAACATCTTGCGCTTGGGTCGCATTCTGCCTGCCCCGTCAGTTACTGGTCAAGACTCTTTGGCCATGGCGTACGATTCGGCCACGACGAGCGGGGCGGTTGAACTGCGCGGCCGTGCTCAGCGCCATCCGGAGCGCCGGACAGGCGCGGGCCCGCGAGGTGGGCGACGTGGGTAGCCCGGATGTGTCCACTGCGGAATCAGGCGTCGTTGACGGTGATGAGGTCGACCTCGCTCGGCGGGATGGCCTGACTCTCCGCCTCGACCGATCGGCGGAGGGCGGCGTGGAGAGTGGCGGGCGTCAGGACGCCGAGGTATCGGTCCTCGGCGTCGAGCACCGCGATCCAGCCGGCGTTCCACTGCAGCATCTCGGCGAAAGCGACCTTCAGGCTGTCGTCCAGCCCCACCCATGCCTCCATGCGGCGAGCGTGATCGCGCACGGCCCCGTCGCCCGTGGTCACTTCCCGGCTGATCCATCCAGCAAGGCCGCCTCCGGCATCAAGGACGACCGCCCACCGGGAGGTCCCCATCGCGGCCGCGGCCACCGTGAGGGAGTCGTCCGCCCGGACCACTGGGGGCTGTTCTAGATCCGACACGGTGACCGGCGTGACGGACAACTGCTTGAGCCCGCGGTCGAAGCCGACGAAGTCGGCGACGAAAGGCGTGGCCGGAGAGCCGAGAACGGCGGCCGGTGTGTCGAACTGTTCGAGCCGGCCACCCTGGGCGAACACCGCGATCCGGTCGCCGAGCCGCACGGCCTCCTCGATGTCGTGAGTGACGAAGAGAATGGTCTTGCGAACGTCGCTCTGCAGCCGCAGAAACTCGTCCTGGAGCTGGGACCGCACCACCGGGTCGACCGCGCTGAACGGCTCGTCCATCAACAGCACCGGAGGATCGGCGGCGAGCGCCCGAGCCACTCCGACCCGCTGGCGCTGGCCACCGGATAGTTCGTGGGGGTATCGCCGAGCATAGATGTCCGGGTCGAGCCCGACGAGTGCGAGTAGTTCGTGGGCCCGCTCCTTCCGGCGAGCCCTCGGCCAGCCGCTCAGTTCGGGAACTACAGCCACGTTCTCTTGGATCGACCGGTGCGGGAAGAGCCCGACATTCTGAATCACATATCCGATACCGCGCCGAAGCTTGACCGTGTCGGCGTGAGTGACGTCCGCCCCGTCGACGAAGATGCGCCCGCTGCTCGGTTCGACCAAGCGGTTGACCATCTTCATGGTGGTGGTCTTCCCACAGCCGGAAGGTCCCACCAGGACGACCAGCTCACCTTGCGCCACGTCGAGTGACAACTCGTGGACGGCAACCGTGCCGTCGGGATACTGCTTCGAGACGCCATCGAGACGAATCATCGGCTCTTCTGTACCGTCTTGTGGATGGCGTTGTCCAGGGCCGTTCATACGGTAACCATCCCCGACAATTGCATGGTGCGCAACGACTGGGTCTGTGCCGAGTATGTCCAGACCCGGTCCGACCACATCGTCGACGCACTTCGTGAGCACCTGTGGATCACACTCGTCGCGGTGGCCGTCGGATTCGTCCTCTCGTTCGTCCTGGCGCTCATGGCCAGGCGGTGGCGACGGCTGGCGGCTTTGATCCTCGGTACCTCGACCGTGCTGTACACAGTGCCGTCGCTGGCGATGTTCGGGCTGCTGCTCTCTGTCACCGGGCTCACCTCGACCACAGTGATCGTTGGGCTGGTGCTGTATTCACTGATCATTCTGGTGCGGGGCATCGTCACCGGCCTGGACGGGATCCCCGCCGACGTCCGGGAGGCAGCGGTGGGTATGGGATACGGCACCGTGCGGATGCTGCTGAGAGTCGAGCTGCCGCTGGCGTTACCCACGATTATCGCGGCGCTGCGTGTCGCCACCGTCTCGACGATCGCGATGACGACGCTGGGCGTCATAGTCGGTCATGGCGGCCTCGGCGAGCTCATCTTCAGTGGCCTGCGTAGCAACTTCCGGCCTGAAGTGTTGACCGCGTCGGTGCTGGTCGTCGCGCTCGCGTTGACGGCGGATCTGCTCTTGGTGTTGATGTTGCGGGTAACGACGCCGTGGCGCCGGGGGGTGAGCTGACTCATGAACGACTTCCTCGACGCCCTGCGCTGGCTAGGCAACGCCGATCACTGGAGGGGGCCGGACGGCGTTCCGACCCGTTTCGTCGAACACCTCTGGCTGTCCAGCCTTTCGTTGCTGATCGTTTGTGTCATCGCGATCCCTATCGGACTCTGGCTCGGGCACATTCGCCGCGGCGGAACGCTGGCCATCAACATCAGCAACATCGGCCGGGCGGTCCCCACGTTCGCGGTACTCGTGCTGCTGTTCATGACGCCCCTCGGGTTGTCCGACTGGACGATCATCATCGCGCTCGTCGTATTCGGACTTCCGCCGGTACTGACCAATACCTATGTCGGAGTGCATGAGGTGGATCAAGACGCGGTCGATGCCGCTCGGGGGATGGGCATGGCCGCGACGCAGGTGGTTCGTAAGGTCGAGCTCCCTTTGGCCATACCGTTGATCGTCAACGGCGTGCGGCTGGCTGCTGTGCAGATCGTCGCGACGGCGACCGTCGCCGCGCTGGTGGCTGGGGGCGGTCTCGGCCGGATCATCACCGCCGGGTTCGGACGCGGCGACCGGCCGCAGATGATTGCCGGTGCCATCCTGGTCGCCGCCTTGGCGTTGCTGATCGAAGCGCTGATGGAAATACTTCAGCGCCGGGTGGATCCGCTTCGCCGGAGCGAACGGCGACGGCTCGTCGAGCGGCCCGCGGGAGTCTGAGGTGGAGGATGCCGAAACTCAGTACGCTGGCCGGGATGAACCTGTCAGTGCCGGATAGTTGACTGTACGTACGCGGGCGCTGTGCGCAGTGACCGCCGGACACGCGTGGGGCTACCTATGCCTCACGGGACACAGAAGGCGAACACGAGAGGTTGGTCCAAACTGTCATGACCATGCGACGCACATCGGGCCTGGTCGCCGCCGGCGCGGCTTTGATGCTGGTATTGACGGCCTGCGGGGGTGACGACGACGGCAACACCGTCGATGTCGAACCCGGAGACACCACCACCGACGACGGAGGCGATCCGGACACGGCGGGAGGTTCCGTCACCGTTGGCGGAGCCAGCTTCACCGAGATGGCAATCATGCAGGAGATTTACCGCGAGCTCCTGGAAGACGCCGGTTACGACGTCGGCATCCAATCGGCTGACAATCGCGAGATATATGCCGAGGCGCTGACAGGCGGCGAGATCGACATCGTTCCCGAGTACGCTGCGACCTTCGCCGAGTATCTGAACGTCGAGGAGAACGGGGCGCAGGCGGCGGAGGACTCCCCGATCGCCACTACGGACGCCGCGGAGACCGTCGAAGCTGCCCGGCCCCTCGCCGAAGACCGTGGGCTGGTGATCCTCGAACCAGCCGAGGCGGCCAGCCAGAACGGGTTCGCCGTCGCGGCTGACTTCGCGGAGCAGCACGGCCTGCAGACGCTCTCCGATCTTGCGGCACTGGGTGAGCCGTTGGTGTTCGCCACTACTGAGGAATGCCCGGACCGACCGTTCTGCCAGCCTGGGCTGGAGAGCGTGTACGGCCTCGAATTCAGCGAGTTGCTTCCGCTGGGCTTCGGCAGTCCACAGACCAAACAGGCCGTGACCGACGGAACAGCTGACCTGGGAATCGTCGGCACCACGGACGGTACGCTCGAAGGCCTCGGTCTCGTCCTGCTGGAAGACGACCAGAACCTCCAGCTGGCGGACAACCTGGTGCCGGTGCTCAACGAAGACATCGCTGCTGACCAGGTCCTCGTCGACACTCTCGAGCAACTGTCGGGGGTGCTGACCACGGAAGACCTGGCCATGCTCAACGCTCAGGTGGATGCCGAGCGGCAACTTCCGGAGGATGTCGCGCGGGGCTACCTCGAGGAAAAGGGCCTGATCTGAGTTCTCTCGACATCCTCGACTGGCGACGCCGGGTCGCAGAACTGTACGCCACCGTGCGTGCCGCCTCCGACCCGGCGGCGGGCCATGACATCTGGAAGCGAGCACGCGACGAACTCTTCCGTCGGCACCCGGCCTCCCCGATTCCCGTCGAACAACGGGCCACCTTCGACGGCCTCGCTTACGGCGAGTATCAGCCGGACCTCAGATTCGAGGTTCAGGTTGACACCAACGTGTCACCAGAGCGGTTCGAGGTTCAGACCGGTACCGACGGCCTGGTGCCTTTCCAACGCGTCGGCCGCGTCCACTTGCCGGTCGGCGACTTGGACGTCTGGTGGCTCGACTCGTATGGCGGTGGTCTCTTCATCCCGCTCAAGGACGCCTCGGCGGGCAACATCACCTACGGTGGCGGACGGTACCTGCTGGACACCGTCAAAGGCGCTGATCTTGGCGGACACCCGCGGAACTACCTGGTTGTCGACCTCAATTTCGCCTACAACCCGTCATGCGCGTACGACCCCATGTGGGCCTGCCCGCTGGCCCCGCCCGGTAACACCATAGAGGCGAAGCTCGATGCGGGTGAGCTGAAGCCTTCGCCTGGCAAGCAATCCGGTCGCCAATAGCGGTAATGTCGCGTGTCGTGGAGCAGCTGTTCGTGCCGCCCGGCGAAGCGTGGCAACCCGTCTCACGGAAACTCGTCACGGTTCGGTTCATCGTGCTTGGGTTGACGCTGGCCATCGTGGTGCCGGTGGTGGCGATCGGATTGTGGTTCCTGATCGGCGGCTGGGCGATAGTCGTCGCCGTTGGTGTTTTGTTGGGCGCAGGCGGATGGGGCGGCTGGCTCATCCCCAGAATCTGGAGATCGTGGGGCTATTCCGAACGTCAGGACGACCTTCTCGTCACCCATGGCGTGATGTTCCGCAAGCTGACGGTGGTGCCCTACGGGCGGATGCAGTTCGTTGACGTCAACTCCGGTCCGCTCGACCGCAAATTCGGCCTGGCCACCGTGCAACTGCACACGGCTTCGCCGGCCACTGACGCACGAATCCCCGGGCTGCCGGCGACCGAGGCCGCCAGGCTGCGTGACCGCTTGTCGGCGCTAGGGGAGGCCAAGGCGGCCGGTCTGTGAACCAACCGGTGAACCACGAGACCACCGAGCTCCGGGCGTCCACTCCGGCGCATTTCAAACGCCTGCATCCATTGACGCCCCTGTTACGCGGATGGGCCTATCTCGCGGGCGTCATCGTGATCATGGGACAGAATGCGTTACGCGACCCCGGACCCATCGGCATCTACCTCGTCGTCGGTCTGGGCTTCGCCGTCCTGGCGACCATTGCGGGAGCGGTGTCCTGGTGGTTCACCCGGTACGGCTTCGACGGTGACGCCTTGCGGATCGACTCGGGTGTGCTGATGCGCCGCAGCCGCCGGGTGCGAATGGACCGGCTGCAGGCGGTCGATGTCAACCGCCCGCTGGTCGGCCGGCTGCTCGGTGTCTCCGAGTTGCGCATGGAGGTTGCCGGTGGCGGCAGGTCCGAGGCACCGCTGAGGTACCTGTCCGGAGACGACGCCGTGCGTTTGCGCGCGGAACTGCTGGCCCGTGCCGCCGGCATCGACGCTGACACACCGGAAGCGCCGGAGCGCACTGTGCACCAGGTGAATCTCGATCGGCTGGCATGGTCCACCGTGCTGTCCGGCGGATTCGTGTTCGGTGTCTTGCTGCTAGCCGCCGTGCTGGTGGCCTTGGTCGTCGCGCCCGGAGCCGCGCGCATCGGGATCCTCACCTCGATGCTGCCGGGGCTCTTGGCCGCGGGATACGTCTTGTGGACCCAGTTGGGCAGGAACTTCGGCTTTATTCTGGCGGATTCACCCGACGGGTTCCGGATCCGCAAAGGGTTGCTCGACACCCAGCATCAGACCGTTCCGCCCGGCCGGGTGCAGGGCGTGCTGATCCGGCAGCCTCTGCTGTGGCGGCTGAAGGGCTGGGCCGAGGTACACGTAGATGTGGCCGGATATGCGGGCAGCGCCTCCGGCGAGGCCGCCACCCGGACCTCGACTCTGCTGCCGGTGGCGCCTCTCGAGGACGCCCAGGGGATCACCCGGCAGGTTCTGCACGCTGATCCATCCTCGGTGAAACTCTTTCCGGCGCCGCAACGGTCGCGGTGGCTGCGACCCATCCAGTGGAGCCGGTTGGCATACGGCACCGACGAGAAGATCGTCGTCGTTCGCGAAGGGCGTTTCACCCGCCGGCTGGTTGTTGTGCCACATGCCAAGACGCAGAGCGTTCGGATGACTCAAGGGCCGATTCAGCGTGCACTCAAGCTGTCGTCAATACACGTCGACACCACTCCTGGACCCGTCAACGCCATCATCCGACACCGGCCACCCGACGAAGCCCGCCGATTCGTCGAAGAACAGGCCGAACGTGCTCGGCTGGCGCGCAGGACCGACGTCCCGGAACAATGGATGACGCGCCCTGCCCCGGATGTTGTGGAGGGTAACACCGACGGTGACGCTGATCCCGGCGCATCGAATGAGTGAGGCCGAAAGGAATCGCAACGTGTTCCGAACCATGATGAAAGGCAAGATCCACCGCGCTACCGTGACCCATGCGGAGCTGCACTACGTCGGATCGCTGACCGTGGACGAGGATCTCCTCGATGCCGCTGATCTGCTTCCCGGCGAACAGGTCGATATCGTCGACATCACCAATGGCGCTCGGCTGACCACCTACGTCATCCCGGGCGAGCGAGGCTCGGGGGTGATCGGGGTGAACGGTGCCGCTGCCCGGCTGGTGCAGCCGGGCGATTTGGTCATCGTGATCAGCTACGGGATGTACGACGACGCCGAGGCGCGAGCGCTCGAGCCGCATGTGGTCCATGTCGACGAGTTCAACCGCATCGTCGCGCTCGGCTCGGACGCCGCTGAGCCAGTTCCGGGCGCTTCTGACCAAACGCCGGGCAACGCCGCCGCACCCGCTGCCGGATGAATACGCGCGGGCGCCCAGACCCGCGGAGAATGCCGAACCGAGTCTCGTGGAGGATGAGAGCGTGCAGCACACCAACACCCTCACTCCGCGCCAGCTCGCCGACCAGTATGTCGAGACGCTCGCGGATCTGAACCCCGTCGTTGGCGCTGCGCTGGGACTGCGCCCAGGGGACGACACCATGCCCGACTTCTCTCCAGCAGGCAGCCACACACTCGCCGACGCCCAGCGGGCCACCCTCGCCGCGCTCGATGCCGCGGAGCGGGCCGATCTCCCGCCTGAAGAGGAGCGCGCCGCTCGCCTGCTCCGGGAGCGGTTGAGCGCCGAACTGGCGATCTACGACGCGGGCGACACCCTCTGCCGAGTGAGCAACCTGTTCTCACCGGTGCAGGCGTGCAGGTCGGTGTTCCTGCTGATGCCGACCGACACCGACGCGGACTGGTCCGTCATCGCACGCAGGCTCGGGAACGTGCCCGCTGCGGTCAAGAGCTACCGGGTGTCTCTCGACGAGGGCATCGCCCAGGGTGTGCTGGCCGCGACCCGCCAGGTGGAGACGATAGTCGATCAGATCAGCACCTGGATCGCCACGGATTGGTTCCAGGACTTCGTCAGCACGGGACCGTCTTCGCTGCGGTCGGAGCTCAAAGCCGGCGCCGACGCCACAACCGCCGCATTCGCGGAGTTACGCGACTACCTGGTCAACACCTACACCCCGGCGGCCGAGGGCACCCCGGACGCCGTGGGGCAGCAGCGGTACCTGCGCTCGGCCCGATACTGGACCGGGTCGGATCTCGACCTCGAAGCCACTTATCGCTACGGCTGGCAGGAGTATCACCGGCTGCGCCAGGAGATGTACACCGTCGCCGACGCGATCATGCCGGGCGCGGACCCGCAGACGGTGATGCGTCATCTCAACGAGTACGGCGAAGCCGTAGAGGGCCCGGAGCAGATCCGGATCTGGCTCCAGCAGTTGATGGACGATGCGATCGCGGACCTCGACGGCACACACTTCGATCTGGCGGATCCGATCAAACGCGTCGAGTCGATGATCGCGCCGCCCGGTAGTGCTGCCGCGCCGTACTATTCGCGGCCGTCCCTGGACTTTTCGAGGCCGGGACGGACGTGGTTGCCGACCCTCGGACGGGAACGGTTCCCGGTCTGGGACTTGATCAGCACCTGGTATCACGAGGGCGTGCCTGGACACCACTTGCAGCTAGCGCAGTGGGTCCACGTCCAGGACCGGCTGTCGAGGTATCAGGTCAGCGTGGGGTCAGTCAGCGCCGCGACGGAAGGTTGGGCGCTGTACGCCGAGCGGCTCATGGACGAACTCGGCTACCTGAGCGATCCCGCGCACCGCCTCGGCTACCTGGATGCGCAGATGCTGCGCGCCGTCCGGGTGGTCATCGACATCGGTATGCACGTGGGCATGGTCATTCCGGCCGACTCCGGCTTCCACCCGGGCGAGACCTGGACACCCGAACTGGCCCGCGAGTTCATGTCGCTGAATCTCGGCCGGGACCAGAAGTTCATCGACTCGGAGATCGTCCGCTATCTCGGCTTGCCGGGTCAGGCAATCAGCTACAAGCTCGGCGAACGGGCATGGCTGACCGGCAGAGAAGCGGCGCGTGCGGCGCGTGGTGCCGATTTCGACCTCAAAGCGTGGCACATGGCGGCGTTGTCGATGGGCGCCCTGGGACTGGACGACCTGGCTACCGAGCTCGCTCGGCTTCCCTGAGGCTGTCATGGTCGACTTTCTCGTATACCCGATCGTTGTCGCGGCCCTCGGTTTCGCCGGGTGGGCACTGGTGGCTGCGGTGATCAACCGGAACCCTCGGGAACTCTTCGTCATCGGCGCGGCGGTAGTGGAATTGCTGCTGCTGATCCAGGCTGTGGTGGCGATCATCATCATGATCATGGGCAATGGACCCGACGAGACCGCATTGTTCATCAGCTATCTCGTTTTCGTCTTGTTGCTCATGCCGATCGGCCTGTTCTGGGCCCTCGCCGAGAAATCACGGTGGGGCACCGCGGTGCTGGTCTTCGTCGCGTTGGTCGTGGCAGCGCTGATGGTGCGGCTGCAAGACATCTGGGACGGGATGCCCGTTGGTTAAGGAACGTTCCGCCGAGCAGACGCCGGATCCCCGGGCCGGCACGGTGACGGGACCAGGCCGGGTGCTCGTGGCCCTTTACGCACTCTTCGCTGTCGCCGCCACCTCGAGGGCGGTCTATCAGATCGCCACCAAGTTCGAGGAGGCGCCGCTGGCCTACGTGCTTTCGGCTTTCGCGGCTCTCGTCTACGTGGTAGCGACGGTCGCGTTGTCGCGCGCTGGGTCCACACCCCGCTCGATAGCTCTGGTCGCCGTCGTCATCGAATTCATCGGCGTGCTGGTGATCGGCACCATCACGGCGACCGGTGTCCTCGACTTCCCCGACGACACCGTGTGGTCGACCTACGGTCGCGGATATCTCTTCATCCCGCTTTTCCTGCCCGTGCTCGGTCTGCTCTGGCTCCGCCGGGTGGGTGCGCTGGGAACCCGCGCGGGTTCTTAGCCGTCGGTGAGCTGAATGGTCTCTCGGGCGAGGATGTAGGCCGGCAGCATGCCTTCGTATTCCTCGGTGTCGAGCCCGCTGACCGTGATGATCGCCATGCCGTCAGTCACCGGCAGCGCGAGTGCCCGTTGCCGTTTGCGCTCGTCGAGTGCTGCCAGGTGATAGACGTAGTGGATTTCCTCCGCCGCGGTGCCACCCACGTCGACAGCGCGGGTCTCGGCGTCCTCGATCTCTCCGGGGTGCCCGTCGAGGAAGAAGCCCAGGGCGTCTTGCGGGTCGTCGCCCGGGCCGGTCCACACCCGGATGTAGCCGATCCATCCCGCGGGTTTCGCGTCGATCTCGCAGCGGGGAAGGAAGCCGCCGCGTTCGAAATCCGAGTCGGCTGGGACTGCCTCGGCGGTCCACTGAGCGGCCAGGTCGAATGTCAACGGCAGATCGCAGGCGCCGCTGTCCGTCAAGCTCATACTGCTTGCGGCGGCGGTAGCGCCTTCGTCGAAGGGGTCGCCCGGCGTGGTCGTGGGAGCCACTGGTGTGGGCGCCGGGGCGGCGTCGCCGGCTGATCCGCCGCAACTGCTGATCGAATACGCGATGGCGACCACGAGAGCCGCCGTGCCGCGATTGAGCATGGACCGTTCCTTGAGTGAGCCGGCACACGGTGTCGGCTGTTGGCCGTGCCGAGGCGCCTGTGTGATCGTTCGAGCGGTTCAGGAGCCTACCCGGGTGTCTTCTGGCTCTTCCTTGCGGGCAGAGGCCGCGACGGCGGCGCCCAGCGCACCGGCAGCGGCGGCCACGAGTAGTGCTCGCGTGACGCCTTGGTGGTCGCCGATCCAGCCCAGTAGTGGTGGCCCGGCCAGAAAGGCGGTGTAGCCGATGGATGAGACAACGCTGACCCGGGCGGCCGCCCGCCGGGGATCGTCAGCCGCTGCGCTCATGCCGATGGGGAAGCCCAGAGCCGCGCCGATCCCCCAGATCACGATGCCGACGATCGCGAACGGCACGGAGGGGCCTAGGGCCACCATGCTGGCGCCGATCAACGCGAGGGCACCGCTCACCCGCAGCACTCGCAACCGGCCGTACATGTTCAGCAGCGCTGAACCGGACAGCCGGCCTATGGTCATCGCCGTGACGAAAAGCGCGAAGCCGGCGGATCCAGCGGCATTGGGTATGTCGTAACCGTCGACCAGGCCGACCGCGAGCCAGTCGTTGGCGATGCCCTCGATCAGCGCGAAGGACAGCACCATCACGCCGACCACCAGCGTGCGTGGTTCTCGCCAGGCCCGCAGGACAGCGGCTCGAGAGGTACGGGCGTCGTCGCGGTCGGCCGGCAGCGGCATGAAATGCCGCACACTCAGCGCCACCACGACGATAACGATGATGCCGACCATGCTCAGGTGCACCGGCACGGGGACTCTTAGCCATGTCATCCCCGCACCGATGCCGGCCCCAACGACGGTGCCGAGGCTGAACGCGGCGTGGAAACGCGGCATGATGTTCTTCTCGAGGAGCCGCTCGACCGCCGCGCCCTCGACGTTCATCGCGACATCCCAGGAACCGGTGCCGTACCCGAGGGCCGCCAGGCCGATGGCGACCGCGACGACGCTGCTCATCGGGTCGGTGCCGAAGCTGGCGAAGATCAGGCCGCCACCTGCGAGAAGCGATCCGAGAGCAACCGTGCGGGCCGCTCCGATCCGTCCGACCACGAAGCCAGATGTCGGGAGCGCGACCACGGCGCCGATTGCGAGCGCCAGCAGGAGCTTGCCGAGTTCACCTGGCGTCAGCTCCAGCGAGTCGCGTACCCCAGGAATGCGTGACATCCACGACGCGAAGCCGAAGCCATTGACCGCGAAGACGAGGTAGACGGCATTTCGGGCGGTCGTCACCTGGCGCAGGGCCTGCGACGGTGGGTCGGAGCGCGACATTGGCTGCTTCCTCAGATGTGACGGGTACTCGAATCGATTCGATCGAATCGATTCGAGTAGTTATGCTGCCATGTGTTCGCTGAGGAGCGCAAGCCTGTTTCTCGCGGTGTGTACGTCTTCGACGTGGATGGCCCGCATGTGCGGGAATGCGCGTCAGAGCCGTCTATGTGGTACCAACACTCTCGTCGCAGCCACGTCAGGAGGTCAGCAGTGAGCGGACAGCGGGCGACGCTCGCGGCAGTGGCCGCGCGGGCCGGCGTGTCCCCGTCGACGGCATCACTGGCGTTCAGTGGCGCCGGGCCGGTCGCCGAAAGCACGCGGGAGCGGGTTTTCCAGGCGGCCCGTGAGCTGGGCTACTCCGGGCCGGATCCGATGGCCAGCTCGCTCCGTCGGGGGCGCTCCGGCATCGTCGGTGCCCTGATCGGCGAAAGACTGCTCTACGCGTTCCGCGATCCGGTGGCGGTCGGGCTGCTCGACGGCCTTGCTGAAGAACTCTCCACGCTGGGATCAGGACTGTTGCTGATCTCCGGCGACGCCGACCGGACCGGCCCCACACCCGCTCAGGTGGCGCGGATGCCGATGGACGTCGTGATCTTCGCTACCTGCGGTGGTGACGACGATCCCCTGCTCGATCACTTCCTGGGCCGCGGGGTTCCAGTGGTGGCCGTCGACGGCCCTCATCGAGACGACGTCGTCGTGCTCGGCATCGACGACTACGGTGGAACGCTGACGATGGCCCGCTACTTGGCCGATCTCGGCCACCGACACGTCGGGACGGTGACGTTGCCGCTGCGCCTGGACGGGCGCCGTGGGCCCATCGACGAAGCCCGGCGGAAGACGGCCGCCTACGCCGACGCTCGCCTCCGGTTGCAGGCGGTTCGAGATGTCTTCGGCAGTGTCGCCGCGGTCGAGTCGGCGACCAATCTGATCGAAGAAGGTGAGGTTGCGGCGGCGAGTCTGCTCGATGCTCCCGACCGCCCTACCGCCGTGATCGCACAGAGCGATCTGCTGGCCGTCGGGGTGATCCGCGCCGCCGTGGGCCTCGGCCTGCGAGTCCCGCAGGATCTCAGTGTCGTCGGGTTCGACGGCATCGACGCGGGATGGCTGGATGGGTGGCTGCTGACCACCATCGAACAGCCCATCGTCGAGAAGGGGCGGATGGCGGGCAGGATGGTCGTGGACATCCTGGCTGACCGGAAGCCGTCGAGCACCCAGCTACCGGTGAATATGCGCGTCGGCGCCACCACCGCGCCTCCGCCGTGACCACGGCCCCTTGCGCGGACCGAGACAGCCGCCGCGGCTAGCTCGGTACGCTGGCGCCGTGGAGGAAACAGATGAGCAGCGCCCCGCCCGGCTCGATGTGGGTGTGGTGGGAACGGGCCGCGTAGGCGCTGTGCTGGGCGCTGCGCTGGCGCGGTCCGGGCACCGGGTCGTCGCTGGTTACGGTGTGTCGGTCACCAGCCGCAGCCGGGCCGACGCCCTTCTGCCCGGACTCGAGATGCTGGAGGTGGCGGAGGTTTTCGAACGGGCCGACCTGGTCCTGCTAACCGTTCCGGACGATGTCCTGCCCGGGCTGGTCGACGGCCTGGCAAACACCGGGGCGATCCGGTCCGGGCAGTTCGTCGTACACACGAGCGGCAGGTTCGGTGTGTCGGTGCTCGACCCAGCCACCCGTGCCGGAGGTCTTCCGCTGGCCCTGCATCCGGCGATGACGTTCACCGGCACATCGGTCGATCTACAGCGTCTCGAGGGCGCCACCTTCGGCGTGACAGCGCCGGAGCTGCTGTGGCCGGTGGCCGAGGCGCTGGTGATCGAGATGGGTTCGGAGCCGGTGCGGGTGGCTGAAGACCAGCGCGCCCTCTACCACGCGGCGCTGACCCATGGTGCCAATCACCTCGTCACTCTCGTCAACGATGCGATGGACATGCTGCGCGCGGCCGGTGTTGCGTTGCCGGAGCGCTCGCTGGCGCCATTGCTCTCGGCAGCGCTCGACAACACCCTGCGTCAAGGGGACGATGCGCTGACCGGGCCGGTGTCAAGGGGCGACTCAGGCACCGTGGCCGGGCACCTCCAGGAGATCGACCGGGCGATGCCGGAAGCAACCGCTGTCTACACGGCACTGGCCAGGCGTACCGCCGGCCGAGCGCTGGCCTCCGGCCGGCTCCAGGCCACCGATGCCGAGCCGCTTCTCGAAATCCTCGCCTCCGACCCACCCGAATGATCATGTTTGGTGGGTTTTCTCGTGCCCTACCATGCCTGCAGTCCTGTTGAGGTGCGAGAAGTCCTAGGTATGTTCCGCGTGTTCGTGGCAACAATCGACCCAGGGCACGGCCGGAGCTCACCTCGGTAGTTGCCTAAGTCGACAAGTACAGGCGGCGGACAACATCCTCGATGTCCGGCTCCTCGATACTCAGATCACGTACCTCTGTCCGTTCAGCAGCGGCTTTGAGTACGGCTGCGGCCGTCGTCGTTCCCGGGACGAATGACAACCGCTGACGTAGCCCTCCGGCCTCCACCGCCACAACGCGCGTGCCGGCGATGCCCTCGAGCGGCGGCGCGGGATCCACCAGGTCCAGCATGATGACCCGCTCGGCGCCGACCCGGTCCACTAAGCCGGGTAGCCCGCCGTCGTACACCATCCGGCCGCGGTCGACGACGACGATCCGCTCGGTCAGCCGCTGGACGTCGTCCATGTCGTGAGTGGTGAGCAGCAGGCTGGTGCCGTGCAGTTCACGCTGCTCGGTGAGGAACACCCGCAGGCGCTCCTTGCTGAGCACATCCAGCCCGATCGTCGGCTCGTCGAGAATGAGCAATGACGGCGAGTGCAACAGCGCCGCGGCGATCTCACCGCGAATTCGCTGGCCGAGGGAGAGCTGGCGAACCGGCGTGTCGACGAAGGAGCCGAGATCGAGCCGGTCGATCAGCTCGTCCCGGCGCTTCGGCCAAGCATTCGACGGCAGCCGGTGGATCGCCGCGAGGGTCCGGTAGGACTCCCGCAACGGCAGGTCCCACCATAGCTGCGTGCGCTGGCCGAAAACGACGCCGATCTGTCTGGCCAGCCGTTTTCGCTGGCGCACGGGATGCAACCCGCAGGTGCGGACCGAGCCGGACGAGGGAACCAGGATTCCAGTGATCATCTTGATGGTGGTCGACTTTCCCGCACCATTGGCGCCGATGTAGCCGAGCGCCGAGCCGTCGGCCAGATCGAGGCTGAGGCCGTCGACGGCGTGGACAACGTTGCGGGTACGACGCAGCCGCCCCGCCGGCGAGCGCACGGTGAACTGCCGCCGGAGATCGCGGAGTTGAATGACCGGTTCGTTCATGAGCCTGCTCCTGTGTAGTGACGAAGACCAGCACGCCAGCCGGTGAGTGCGACGCCCCAGATGACCACGGCCATCACCGGCGAACACCAGCCGAGCCAGGCCGGGAGCCCGGGCGGGCCGGCGAGATCCAGAAGGGCAAGTGTCGGCAGATAAGCGACGAAGGCTGCCGGTACGACGAAGGTGAACAGCACCCGTACTGGAAGCGCGAAGATGCTGGCGGGATACTGCGAGGCGTACGAGCCGCCGTACGTGAACGAGTTGGAGAACTCCGAGCCCTCTACCAGCCAGAACTGGACGGCCGCGGCGCAGACGAACAAGGCCGCGAAGATGGCGGTTCCGGCGACGACGGCCAGCGCCAGAAGCGCCACCTTGTCTGGTCCCCAGCTGATGTCGTTGAGCGGAAGCGCCACACCCAGCACGACGACGGCCACTGCGGTGCGGCCCAGCCGGCGCAACGACAGGTCGCTCGTGATCAGCTGAGCGAGGACCGGCAACGGCCGCAGGAGGAAGGCGTCCAGGGTGCCCTGCCGCAAGTAGGTGGGCAGCCGGTCGGCATGGCCGACGATCATGTCGGCGAGGCTGAAGCAGATGTTGGCCAGCGCGAACAGCAGCGCGGCCGCCGCGAAGTCGAGCTCGCCGAGGACGTCGATATTGGTGAAGATGACGAAGACCTCGCCGAATTCGAGCGCTCCGATCGCGACGCTTCCCAGCACGTCCATGGCGAAGGACCGGCGGTATGCCGTCTGTGAGCGCAGCCTGGAACTGAGCAGGACTCGATATGGGTGCAGCCGTCCGGTATCAGCCACCTTGAACCACCAGCCGCTTGGCTCCCGTCCGGAACACCAGCCGACCGGCGATGATCAGTCCCGACAGCCACAGCGCCTGCGTGCCGATGAGCATGAGCGCATCGGTTCCCTCGGCGCGGGCGGTGATGACGTCGATCGGGGTCTGGATCAAGGAGGGGAACGGCGTCCAAGCGGCCGCCGTTGCCAGCCACTCAGGAAACCAATGGATCGGTACCACCATCCCGCTCAGAAACGTGCACGCGACCATGTAGAGCGTTGTCACGCCCCGCAGGTCGAGTAGCCAGAAGGCGGTCAGGTTCATCAGCCACAGGCAGGAGAACGAAACCATCACGGCGAGCAGCAGGCTCAGTGCGGCCAGGAGGTATGGGAGCGGGGTGGCGGGCAGTGCCAGGCCCGTCACCAGTGCGCCCACCAGCAGTGGTGGTGCGCCGCGGGGAATGAACGAGTATGCGGCCCGGCCCAGATCGGCTGCCATGAACGCGAGCTGTGGATCGACGGGCCGGGCCAGGTCGATGGAGATGTCGCCGGTGCGAATGCGCAGCGCGAGTTCTTGCCAGCCGAAGACGTTGACCGGCGCCAGTAGCGCCTGCGCCAGCCAGGCATAGGTGGCGCCGGTGACGGCGTCGTAGCCGCCGAGTGTGCCGCCTGCGGCGCCGATCGCACCGATGGTGATGTAGGCCTTGATCAGTCCGAAGATGGTGTTGGTGAAGGCTCCGGCGGCTGTCGCCAGCCGGTAGGTGGACCAGCGACGGAAGCCCATGGCGATGTGCGCGGTGACGACGGCGATCCGGAGGCGGACGGGTGACATGGCGGGAGAACTCCTCGGGCTCGGCGGAAGATGATGCGTTCCGACGGCCCGGGCACCCGGTCCGGTCGTGAAGGGCTCAAGATACTAGTGGCGGTCCCAGAACTCCGTCAACTCGTCTGAACCGATCACCAGTACGGTTGGACCGGGCCACTCGCAGCGGGGTGCCCGGGAGGAGCGCGGAACGTGAGCACACCGGTAGTAGCGCGTACCAGGGACGAGCTGGGCGACGCGCTGGCACAGGCCGAAACCTTGAGCGCAGTAGTCATGACGATGGGCGCGCTTCACCAGGGGCACGCCGCCCTGATGCGCGCTGCTCGCTCAGAGGTCGGCCCGGAGGGGCTGGTGATCGTGACGATCTTTGTGAATCCCCTTCAGTTCGGCGCGGGTGAGGACCTCGACCGCTATCCGCGGAGCATGGACGAGGACCTCGCCATGTGCGCGACGGAAATGGTGGACGTGGTGTTCACGCCGGAGCGCGCCGAGATCTACCCGGAAGGCGACCCGCAGGTCACCGTCGATCCAGGGCCGCTCGGCCGGGAACTCGAAGGCGCGTCACGTCCGGGACACTTCACCGGCGTGCTGACCGTCGTGGCCAAGCTGCTCAACCTGACGGTGCCCACGTACGCGATGTTCGGCGAGAAGGACTATCAGCAGCTGACCTTGGTCCGCCGGATGGTGACTGACCTGGAGATGCCGTACGAGATCGTCGGCGTGCCCACGGTGCGTGAGCCAAGCGGCCTGGCGTTGTCGAGCAGGAACCGCTATTTGAACGACGACGAGCGCCGCCTCGCCTCGTCGTTGTCGGTAGCCCTCCAGGCCGGTGCCCACGCCTCCGCGGAAGGACCTGAAGCCGTCGTAAACGCCGCACAAGCAGTGCTGGACGAGAACCCGGGTCTAGACGTGGACTATCTGGCGCTGCGGGCGGGCGACCTCGGCACCGTTTCGGGACCGGGACCGGCGCGGCTGCTCGTCGCCGCCCGGATCGGCTCGACCCGCCTGATCGACAACATCGCCGTCGACCTGGCCGGTTGATACCGCTGTGCTGATGTGCGCCGACCATGGGCGGCTTCGCCCGGAGTCAGCTGCGGCGGACGGGTGAGTGGTCGAGAGCCGGAGCCAAGAGAGCTCTGTGATGTGTTTCACATGAAGCCTTCCGGCCCGGGGCGTAGGCGGGTTGGTGTCCTCTTCCAGGCATTCACCGCGGGTCAGTCTGCAAGACACGGGCGCTAAAAGGATGTGGGAGGCCGTAGGCTTGCCAGGCGTGACCGAAGTTCGAATACCGCGCCAGCTCCTGACCGAGCAACCAGGCTGGGCAGAGCAGGCTGATGTGGTCGTCGTCGGCAGTGGCATCGCCGGTCTGACAACCGCTCTCGAGGCCCGGAAGGCCGGGCGTGTCCTCCTGGTCACGAAGACGAGCCTGTCCGCTGGTTCCACGGCGTGGGCGCAGGGAGGCATCGCGGCGGCGCTCGGTCCTGAAGACAGCCCGGACCAGCACCTGCGGGACACCCTGGTGGCCGGTGTTGGACTCTGCGATGAGACGGCCGTGCGCACCTTGGTGACCGAAGGGCCGTGGCGGGTTCGCGAGCTGGCGGCGCTCGGTGCGGAATTCGAGCGGGCCGACGACGGCACCATAGCCCTGACCAGGGAAGGCGGCCATCGGCGAGACCGCATCGCACATGCTGGCGGCGACGCCACCGGCAAGGAGATCTCCCGAGCCCTCATCGAAGCGCTGCGAGCGGTAGAGGAAGACCCCGGCATCCAGGTCATCGAACATGCTCTGGTGACCGACGTGCTGACCGATTCGACCGGGCGGGCTTGCGGTGTCGCGCTGCACGTCATCGGTGAAGGACGTATTGACGGCGTTGGAGCCGCGCTGGGACGGGCGGTGGTTCTCGCCACAGGTGGCCTCGGCCAGGTGTACGCCTCGACGACCAACCCGTCGGTTGCCACTGGCGACGGTGTTGCCGCGGCGCTTCGCGCCGGTGCGGAGGTCGTCGACCTCGAGTTCGTCCAGTTTCATCCAACGGTCCTTTGGCTCGGCCGCTCGGCCAAGGGGCAACAGCCCTTGATCTCTGAGGCGGTGCGGGGTGAAGGTGCACATCTGCGAGACGTCGAAGGCCGCCGGTTCATGGTCGGCCAGCACCAACTCGCCGAGCTTGCCCCGCGGCACGTGGTGGCGAAGGGCATCGTCACGGCGATGGCCGAGACCGGGGCAGAACACGTCTGGCTCGATGCCAGGCATCTCGGCGCCGCTTTTCTCGAGGAGCGTTTCCCGACCATCGTCGCCCGTTGCCGTTCCTACGGCATCGATCCCGCGACGGATCTGGTCCCCGTTGCTCCAGCGCAGCACTATGCCAGCGGCGGGGTGTGGACAAGCGGACGTGGGCGGAGCACCGTCCCAGGGCTTTACGCCTGTGGTGAGGTGGCGTGCACGGGAGTGCACGGTGCCAATCGGTTGGCGTCCAATTCGCTGTTGGAAGGGCTGGTCTGGGGGCATCGAATCGCCGTCGATCTGGCGGAGAGCCTCGCCGGTGTGCCCATCGGTGATCCGGTGCCGCGGCCCGGAGGTACTGGGCTGCTGAATGCCGATGCCGGGCGCTTCGTTCAGGCGGCAATGACGGCCGGCGCCGGTGTGCTGCGTTCCGGCAGCTCATTGGCGACACTGCAGGCGCGTCTCGCGCAGTTGAGCGAGGAACGCAGTAGTACGGTTCCCACGCCACTCGCGTGGGAGACCACCAACCTGCATGCTGTGGCAGTTACGCTCGGACGTCATGCCGCAATGCGTGAGGAGACCCGCGGGGGTCATTGGCGGGAGGATTTCCCGGAGCGCGACGACGCCCGCTGGCGCGGGCATCTGGTGAGCACACTGGATCCGGACGGGATCCTAGGGACGACATTTCAGCCTATGAGGGAGAAGTAATGAGTCTGGCCGAGTCGGTGACGAGCGCCCTGCGTGACGCGAGCCTCGACCCGCTCTACGTGGAAGACCTGGTCCGGGCGACACTCGAGGAAGACTTGGCTGGTGGCGTCGACATCACGAGCGAAGCGACCATCCCGGCCGGTCAGCGGGCAAGGGCCACGTTGGCCACCCGCCAGGAGGGCGTGGTCGCCGGACTGCCGGTGATCGAGACAGTCTTCTCCGCCACCAGCGACGACGTCGTACTCGAGCGGCGTGTAGCCGACGGCAGCTGGGTGGAGCCAGGCACGCCGGTGCTCACGGTCACCGGTCTGACACGTGAGATCCTGGCCGCGGAACGGACGGCGCTGAACCTGGGTTCGCGGCTCTCCGGTATCGCGACGGCTACCAGCCAGTGGGTTTACGAGCTTCGCGGCACCCGGACGGTGGTGCGCGACACCCGGAAGACCACGCCGTTGCTCCGGCCCCTGGAGAAGTACGCGGTGCGGGTCGGCGGCGGCGAGAACCATCGGTTCTCCTTGTCGGAAGCCGCATTGATCAAAGACAACCACATTGTGGCGGCGGGTGGCATCACCGCCGCGTTTCGCGCTGTCAAGCAGGCGTCGCCGGAGATACCGGTGGAGGTGGAGGTCGACGACGTCGCCGGCGCGGTCGAGGCGGTCGAGGCCGGTGCCGAGCTGGTGCTGCTCGACAACTTCTCGGTGGACGAGGTCCGCGAGGCGGTCGCTGTTGTCGGCGGCCGGGCTCGTCTAGAGGTCAGCGGTGGTCTGACCCTCGACGGTGCTCGTGCCTACGCCGAAACGGGCGTCGACTATCTCTCGGTCGGTGCTTTGACGCATTCCGTCGTCGCGCTCGACCTCGGGCTGGATGTGGAACAGGTGCAGAGCATGCCTGGTCACCAGCAGCAGTGGTCTTCCCGGCGTGCGGACATGAATCTGGTCCGGGAGCAGCGATACGCCGATACGGCCGAGAACCCGGTGTTCGGCTAGCCCGCCCGGGCGCAGACGGGAGACACCCCATGTTGCTCGCGATCGATGTCGGTAATACCGAGACGGTGGTCGGCCTTCTCGACGGCCTCGAGGTGAAGCACCACTGGCGGGTATCCACCGTGGCCAACCGGACCGCGGATGAGTTGATGGCGTTGTTGCGCGGGCTGTTCACCGGTGTTCACGATCACGATGTGGACGGCGTCGCCGTGTGCTCCACCGTTCCAGCGGTGCTGCGCCCGGTACGGGCCCTGGTCGAGCGCTATTACCCGAACGTGCCGTCGGTGCTGGTTGAGCCCGGGGTGCGCACCGGCGTGCCCGTTCTGACGGAGAATCCGCGCGAGGTCGGCTCCGACCGTGTCGTCAACACGTTGGCGGCGATCCATCTATTCGGTGGGCCGTGCATCGTCGTCGATTTCGGTACGGCTACCACGTTCGACGTCGTGTCGGCCAAGGGCGAGTACATCGGCGGCGCGATCGCCCCAGGCATCGGCGTCTCGCTGGACGCGCTCGGCGATGCCGGAGCTCAGCTGCGCAGGGTTGAACTGGCCGCGCCGCGTTCGGTGATCGCGAAGAACACGGTCGAGGCACTGCAGTCCGGCGCTTTGTACGGGTTCAGTGGTCAGGTGGACGGAATCGTGACTCGGATGGCACACGAGCTCGCCGTGTCGCTGGACGGCCTGCCGGTTATCGCCACCGGTGGCCTCGCGACGGTGGTGTTGGACGAGGCCGCGACGATCAACCGCCACGAGCCGTGGTTGACGCTGATCGGCTTGGGTCTCGTCTTCGACCGGAATCTCAACTCGGCTGGGACAGAAGAGCGCCGAGGTCACCGACTTGCCCCAGGTGGGTGAGCTTCTCGGGGTTGATGACACTGTGCATCGTGTGAATCTGCCCGTCGGCGACACCGAAGGTCAGGACGCCGAGCACCTCGTCGCGGGGTGAGAAGACCCGGAGCGCCGGCTGGCCGTTGGCTTCCACGGGTTCGATGCGCATTCCCACCCGGGCGCTCTGTTTGAGCAGTCCGATGAAGAACCGCGCGACCTGCACGGGACCGCCGACCGGGTGCTCGAGAGCCGGTGCGTTGCCGCCACCGTCTCCGACGAAGACGACATCGTCAGCGAGTAGCTGATGCAGCGCTTCCATGTTGCCCTCGTTGGCGGCAGTGAGAAAGCTCTTGGCCAGTTCTGCCTGGTGCTGCCGGTCGGCTTCGAACCTCGGGCGCCGCTCAGCAATCGCTCGCTTGGCTCTCGCGAGAATCTGGCGGCAGTTGCTCTCGCTCTTCTCGACGATGCCGGCGATCTCGTCATAGCCGTAGCCGAAGACCTCACGCAACAGGAAGACCGCGCGTTCTACCGGTGCCAGCGTCTCGAGTAGCACGAGGAACGCCGTCGATATGGTCTCATCGGTCTCGACGCGGCGTGCGGGTTCGTCGTCGGAGGTGATCAGCGGCTCTGGGAGCCACTGCCCGACGTAATGCTCGCGTCGTACCCGTGCCGATCGGAGCGCGTCGATGGCCAGCCGGGTTGTGATGGTGGTGGCGAAGGCGTCCGGTGAGTCGATGGCGGTGCCGTCCAGCTCACTCTTGTACATCCGCAGGAAGGCATCCTGGACGATGTCTTCGGCCTCGGCCACGCTGCCGAGCATCCGGTAGGCGATGGAGAACATCAGCGGCCGGAGTTCGTCGTGCTGGAGTACGGTCACAGGCCGATATAACCATGATCCTGCCCTGCCCACCATGACGCCGACATGTTCCAGATATCCGATTTCTTCGATCGACTGTCACAACCGGCTGGGGTGTCTCGTCGTAGGGGAAACAGAGAGGAGCAGGACATGAAGATCTTCGTAGCGGGTGCCGCCGGCGTGGTCGGCAAACACCTGGTTCCCGAGTTGGTCGCCGCTGGACACGACGTGGTGGGGACCACCCGGGATGCCATGAAGGCAGACCAAGTGCGAGCTCTTGGCGCGGAGCCGGTTGTGCTCGACGCCCTGGACCGCGACGCCGTCATGACGGCGGTCGCCGATGCACATCCAGATGTCGTCATCCATCAGCTGACAGCTATCGGCGCGACTGATTTCAAGAAGTTCGACGAGAGCTACGAGATGACTAACCGGCTGCGCACCGAAGGGCTCGACTATCTCCTGGAAGCTGCCAGGGAGGCCGGTGCCAAGCGATTCATCGCGCAGAGCTTCACCGGCTGGCCGAATGCACGCACCGGCAGCGAGATCAAGACCGAAGAAGACGCGCTGGACCCGGCCCCGTCGCCGGCGTCCACGAAGTCGCTGGAGGCGATCCGCCACCTGGAGTCTGCCGTGACGGCGGCGGCCGGGATCGAGGGAATCGTCCTGCGATATGGCGTGCTCTACGGTCCGGGGACCGCCTTCGGTGCCGGTGGTGAGATGGTGGAGGTGGTTTCCAAGCGCAAGATGCCGATTGTGGGCGGCGGCGCGGGCGTGTTCTCGTTCGTCCACGTGGCTGATGCCGCGGCAGCAACGGTTGCGGCGCTAGAGAACGGCCGTCCCGGCATCTACAACATCGTCGACGACGAACCCGCGCCGGTTGTCACCTGGCTGCCGTACCTGGCCGATGTGCTCGGCGCGAAGAATCCGATGAAAATGCCGGCCTTCCTGGCCAAACCGATGCTCGGCGAGTTCGGCGTGACGACGATGACGGCCATGCGGGGCTCGTCCAACGCAAAAGCCAAGCGCCAACTCGGCTGGACGCCGGTCCACCGGACGTGGCGGGACGGGTTCCGCACGCTGACCTCTTGAGCGCTAGCGCACGCCGCCGGCGTCCGGCGCCGGCGGAGGGCTCTTTTCGACGAACTCCCAGCCTGCCGTTTCGATAGCGCGGTGCGCTGGACCCGTCAAGGCGGCGAAAGACACCTCGAAGCCCGTAGCCTCGCCACGGGCCGTGAGGTTGCGAAGAAACTCAAGCCCAACCTCGCCTAGGGAGCGCACCCGGTGCATGTCGACGACGGCATGGGTGAGCCCGCTGATCTGTACAAGCTCGGCGACTTCTTCCACGGCGGCCCTCAACTGGAGAGCCAGCGCATCGTCGATGTCGCCCGAGAGGAAGACGACGATCTCGCGTCCTCCCCGGTCGACAACCTCGACGGTGTTCATGGGCCTCACCTCCTCCTAGAAGCGTGACACCAGGGGTGGACGGACGCAATGAAGACGACTATTTGTGATCGCTCGAAATGCCTTGGCGAGCGACTCCGGCCACATGAGATCCTGGCCGTGATACCCGCAGCGGGTATCTGGGCACCTCTGCGTACCGTGCGCGGGAAGAGAATCGAAGACCACTAGGCTGGTGAGTATGAGCGAGCAGATACCCACGACCACAGACGACGACCTTCCGGAGCAGATGCGGATCCGTCGTCAGAAGCGTGCGGAACTGCTCGAATCCGGGGCGGAAGCGTATCCCCGGAACTTCGCGCGTACGCATACGCTCGCTGAGCTCCGGTCCGAGTACCCCAGCCTCGAACCAGGCACTGAGACCGGCGACCGAGTGGCCGTCAGTGGCCGGGTGATCTTCCTGCGTAACACCGGCAAGCTCTGTTTCGCTCGGCTTCGCGCGGGCGATGGTACCGAGCTGCAGGCAATGCTGGCTCTCGACCGCATCGGTGAGCAGCGCCTCGCCGACTGGAAACACCTTGTCGACATCGGCGACCACGTAGGTATCGAAGGCGAAGTCATCGCCAGCAAACGCGGCGAACTGTCGGTCCTGGCGGAGACTTGGGCCACGGTATCCAAAGCACTTCGTCCGCTGCCGATCGCCCACAAGGCACTGAACGAGGAAACTCGCGTCCGGCAACGCTACGTGGACCTGATTGTCAACGCGCAAGCGCGAGAGATGGTTCGCACCCGCGCGGCAGTAGTGCGGTCGTTACGTGAAACGCTGCACCAACGTGGTTGCGTCGAAGTGGAGACACCTGTGCTGCAGGCGATTCACGGCGGCGCGACAGCTCGCCCCTTCGAAACCCATCTCAACGCCTTCGACCTCCCGATGACCCTCCGCATTGCTCTTGAGCTGCACCTCAAACGGGCCATCGTGGGCGGTGTCGACCGGGTGTACGAGATAGGCCGGATCTTCCGGAACGAAGGCGTCGACTCGACGCACAGCCCTGAATTCACCATGCTCGAGGTCTACGAGGCCTACGGCGATTACGACACGATGGCCGATCTGACTCGGGACCTGGTGCTCGACGCCGCCAAAGCCATTGGGCGCACCGTGGTTCCGGACGGTCACGGCGCGGAAATAGACCTCGAGGCGCCATGGCGCCGGGTGACGTTGCACGACGCCGTGTCCGACGCCGTGAGCGAAGACATCAACGTTGACACGCCCGCGTCGCGGCTGCGTGAACTCGCGGCCAAACACGACGTCGCGCTGCAGCCCGGATGGGAAGCAGGCGAGATCGTTCTGGAGCTCTTCGAGAAACTCGTCGAGCACACCCTGATGACACCCACATTCGTGTGCGACTATCCCGCTTCGGTGCGCCCGCTGGCGCGTGCGCATCGAGCCGATCCGCGGCTGACCGAGTCCTGGGATCTGTTTGTGGCCGGGTTCGAACTCGGTGTGGCGTATACCGAGTTGGTCGATCCCGTCATCCAACGCGAACGCCTGGAGGCCCAGTCTTTGCTTGCGGCGGCGGGCGATCCCGAGGCGATGCAACTGGACGAGGACTTCCTCCGGGCCCTCGAGTACGGCATGCCGCCAACCGGCGGTCTAGGAGTGGGTGTCGACCGCCTGGTGATGTTGCTGACCGGCAGTGGAATCCGGGACACGATCCTGTTCCCCGTGGTGAAGCCCGAGTGACTGAACGCGCCGGTCCGGAGCGCGGCGAACAACTAGACGACGCTTCTCCTCCTGCCGTGCCGCCGGGTACGTCTCCATCCTCTTCGGCTCGGCCGCCTTTTATCGTCCGGCGTGCCCGTACGGCAGATGTAAAGGAGATACGTCAACTTCTTGATGATTACGCGAGTAAGCGGATATTGCTGTCCAAAGAGACGGTCACCCTCTATGAAGACGTGCAAGAGTTCTGGGTGGCCGAGACTCCGAGTGATGGCCGCGTGATCGGCTGTGGCGCATTGCATGTCATGTGGGAGGATCTGGCCGAAGTCCGCACATTGGCGACTGCTCCGCAGTGGCGCGGCCATGGCGTAGGTCACGTTATCCTCACCAAGTTGCTTGACGTCGCCGTAGAACTCGGCGTGACGCGTGTCTTCTGTCTTACGTTCGAGGTCGACTTCTTCGCGCGTCACGGGTTCGAAATAGTGGAGAGCGCTCCAGTTGCTCCGGAAGTCTATGCGCAGTTACTCCGTTCCTACGACGAAGGCGTTGCCGAGTTCCTTGATCTGGACCGAGTCAAACCAAACACGCTGGGCAACATCAGGATGTTGCGACGTTTTGCATGATGATCCGTTCGCTGTCTACGCCAGAAGCCTTGTGTAGTCGTAGATTGCAGTTTTACAAATAGTGGCGTACTAATAGAGTCTTAGAACATCCAACAGTGCATGCATTACGAGGGGATCTAAGATGGCCCAGAAGGTTCAAGTCATTCTTCTCGACGACCTAGACGGCGGCGAGGCGGATGAAACCATCAACTTCGGTCTGGACGGCGCAAGCTACGAGATCGATCTGTCGAAGAAGAACGCCGCGAAGCTGCGTGACGTTCTTGCCCCCTATGTCGCGACGGCGCGTAAAGCTGGCACCAAGCGTGCCCGTGGTCGCGCCAGGTCCGGAGCAGGTCGTGGTAGCGCCACAGATACCGCGGCTGTTCGTGAATGGGCTCGTGCGCAAGGGCTCAAGGTGTCCGACCGTGGCCGTATTCCGGCTGACATTCTCGAGAAGTATGAGGCCAGCCGCTGAATCGTGGTTGGCAGTGCGGGGCGCAAGCCCAGCAGGGGTTTAAGAGCAGGCGCCGAAACTGGTGCCGAACCGTCAAGGGCTCCCACGTGGATGTGGGAGCCCTTGACGCTTGTCCAGGCCACTGCTCTGGTCCCCGTGGCCAGTCTCGTGCCCAGTCAGGCCGGTACGAGCGTCTGGCGCTGACGGCCGAGGCCGGGAATCTCTAGTTCGACGACGTCACCTGGCTTCAGGTATGGCTGCCCAGCCATACCGAGCGCAACGCCCGCAGGCGTGCCGGTATTCACGAGGTCGCCGGGTTCGAGCACCATGAACTGGCTCAGATACCAGATGACATGTCCGATTCCAAAGATCAGATTCGACGAGTTCCCATCCTGCCTGAGTTCGCCATTGACCCAAAGCCGTAGGTCGAGTTTCTCTGCGTCGGGCACTTCTTGGGCCGGCACCAGCCACGGCCCGAGCGGATTGAACGTTTCACATGATTTGCCTTTGTCCCATTGGCCGCCGCGTTCGAGTTGGAACTCTCGCTCGGAGACGTCATGAGAGATGGTGTAGCCGGCGATCACGTCCATCGCGGCGGCCGGCGAATCCAGGTAGCGGCCGGTCTTCCCGATCACCACTCCGAGTTCGATTTCCCAGTCGGTCTTCTTGCTGCCGCGCGGTATCAGGACGTCGTCGTTCGGGCCGACGACGGTGTATGGCGCCTTCATGAAGATGACGGGTTCGCTAGGAATGTCCATCCCGCTCTCGGCGGCGTGATCGCTGTAGTTCAGGCCGATGCACACAATCTTTCCGGGGCGCGCGATCGGAGCGCCGATTCGCTGGCCCGATGATTCCACTGGAGCCAGTTCACCCGCCTCCAATGCCTGGCGGGTCCGAGCGATTCCGTCATCCGCCAAGAATGCCCCGTCGATATCGGAAGTGATCGGCGCGAGATCGAAGGTGGTCTCGTCGACTCGGACAGCGGGACGCTCGGCGCCAGCTTCTCCGATGCGCAAAAGCTGCATGCTTACTCTCCTGAGGATATAGGGATCTCGGTTAACGATTCTGTCAGTTTGCCCGACGAAACCAAAGTCGTAGTCAGAGTGCGAGACAGGCCGGTCTTTCTACTTTCGGTCCGGTTATCCGATCAACTATGCCGGCACCCGGAAATCGAGCTATTTGACCAGGATTCGGGGTTAGGAGTCGTGCGGCATGTGGCCCAGACAAATGATGATCACGGAACGCGTACATGGTCCGGGCTGAGCTCGCTCACGGATTGCACGCCAAGCAATTGCATCGTGCGCCGAACCTCGGTCGAGAGGATCTCCGCGGCCCGGGATACGCCGCGTTCGCCCCCGGCCATCAGGCCGTATAGGTACGCGCGCCCCACCAGGCAGGCGTCAGCACCGAGAGCCATCGCCGCCACCACGTCGGCTCCGTTCGTGATGCCGGTGTCAAGGTAGACCTCGGCGCGGTTTCCGATGGCGGCGACGACATCGGGGAGTAGCCGCAGCGGCGTGGGAGCACGGTCGAGCTGGCGGCCACCGTGATTCGACAAGACGATCGCGTCCGCGCCCGCATCGACCACTCGCTCGGCGTCAGCGGTTGTCTGTATGCCTTTGACGATCAGCGGGCCGTTCCAGATAGACCGGAGCCAGGCGAGATCGTCGACCGTCATTGTCGGGTCGAACAGTGTGTTCAGGAGTTCGGCGACCGTTCCCTGCCATTCGGAAAGCGACGCGAACGCGAGCGGCTCGGTGGTGAGTAGGTTGACCCACCAGCTGGGATGCATGGCGGCGTCGAGAACCGTCTTGGCGGTCAAGGTGGGTGGCAATGTGAAGCCGTTGCGTACGTCTCTGAGCCGGGCTCCGGCCACGGGAACGTCAACGGTCAGCATCAGTGCCTCGTAGCCGGCAGCCGCCGCCCGCTTGACCAGCTCCTCCCCGGCCGCCCGGTCCTTCCAGACGTAGAGCTGGAACCAGGTGCGAGCGGTGGGTGCCGCGGCGGCCACGTCTTCGATCGACGTGGTTCCCATCGTGGAGAGGGCGTACGGGATGCCGGCGCGTTCGGCGACGCGTACTACTGCGCTTTCGCCCTCGTGATGCATCATCCGGGTGAAGCCCGTAGGCGCGAATGCGAACGGCATGGCGCTCGGTTTGCCCAGGATACTCGTCGAGGTGTCGACTTCTGCGACGTTGCGCAGGACCGACGGCCGCAGCTCCAGGTCGCGGAAGAGCTGCCGGGCACGGCGGAGGCTGATCTCGGCTTCGGCGGCGCCGTCGGTGTAGTCGAATACCGAGCGTGGCGTGCGGCGCCTGGCGATCCGGCGCAGGTCGGAGATGGTCAGGGCTTTCTCGAGGCGACGGTCGGTCGGGTTGACCGTCATCGGCTTGGTGCGGAGAAGCGGTTTGAGTTCGGACCATCTCGGTAGCTGGCGCTGGGTCATCGAACACTCCGGCAGTGGTCTAAGGGTCGCGCCGGTGGGCCGGCTGGACCGTCGGATACGGTGCCACGTCTGGCAACCGTGTGGTCCTACCACAGTAGGCGCGTGTGGTTAGACCACACAAAGGCGCAGGAAGTAGGCTGATCACGTGAAGGCGTACGAGCTCGTGCTGGAGTGGGTCGAAGCTGAGATCGCCGGGCACCGCCTTCGTTTGGGCGACCGGCTGCCGAGTGAGCGTGCGATGGCCGACCAGCTGGGAGTCAGCCGTACATCAGTGCGTGAGGCGATCCGGGTCCTGGAGGCCATGGGTGTGATCAGGACCGCCGTGGGCTCCGGCCCCGAGGCCGGCGCCGTGATCGTCGCTGAGCCGCGTTCGCCCCTCACCTCCGCCTTGAGGCTGCATCTGGCGACCAGCCATCTGCCGATCGGGGATATCGTCCAAACCCGCATCTTGCTCGAATCCTGGGCAGTCCGCCAGGCCGGCGAGGGGGCTGATTCAGACGCCCTCGGTGTCGCTGAGCGGTTGCTCGACGCCATGGACGATCCGGGGCTCGGGCCGGAGCAGTTCCATCTGCTTGATGCCGAGTTTCACGTCGTGCTTACGGCCCTCGCGGGCAACGCCCTCGTCACTACGGTCATGGCGGCACTTCGCGAGGCGATCCACGGATACGTCATCGAAGCCGTGCCACGTCTCGACAACTGGGCGGAGACGGCGTTCCGGTTGCGTCGCGAGCATCGGGATGTGCTGGCGGCCGTACGTGCCGGCGACGCCGAGGGGGCGGCCACCCTGGTCACGGACCATATCGATGGATTTTACCGGGCCGCCCGGCTGCATTGAGTTCAGCGTTGCCGCGCGCTGGACGCGCGGACGATCAACTCAGGCTCGAATACCACCTGGCGATGTTCATGGTCAGGGTTGCTGGTCTCGTCGAGCAACTGCTCGGCGCCCGTGCGGCCGAGCAACTGGCGGGGCTGACGAATCGAGGACAGCGGCACTGCGGCGGCAGCGGCGAAATCGATGTCGTCATACCCCACGATTGCGACGTCTGCCGGGACGCGGAGGCCAGCATGGGTGAGTGCCTGCAGCAGGCCCAAGGCAACCAGGTCATTGGCGCAGAACACCGCGCTGGGGCGCTGCGTTTCCGGGAGAGCGGCGATTTGGTCGCCGGCGTCCCGGCCGCCAGTGACATTGAGCGCCGAGGTGCTCATGACCGTGAGTTCGACCTGGGCGGTGGCCTGTTGGGCGGCTTGTACGGCGCCCTCGTGCCGCTCCCGGACCTGCCGGAGGGTGGACGGCCCGCCGAGGAAGAGGATTGTGCGATGGCCGCGTTCGATGAGGTGCTCCACGGCCTGTTTCCCGCCCAGGATGTCATCGACGGCCACCGAGCACTCGTCCGGCGATTCGGCCTGGCGGTCGAAGAGCACGACGGGTGTGCCGCGCTCCCGCAGCGCTTTTATCCGTTCCCCGGACTCCTCGATCGGATTGATCAGCACCCCTTGAACTCGCATCTCGGCCAGCAGGTCGAGGTGCGATGCTTCCTTGGCGGCGTCTTCGTCGCTGTTGCAGACGATGACGGCCAGCCCTTCACGGTTGGCGGTGTCCTCGACGCCGCGGGCGACATCGGTGAAGAAGGGGTTCGAGATGTCGAGCACCACCAAGCCGAGCGTTCTGCTCCGGCCGACACGTAGCTGGCGTGCCGAGTCGTTGCGGACGAACCGCAGGTCCCTGATGGCGGCCTCGACCCGTTCACGAGTGCTGGGTGTGACGAGCTCGGGGCGGTTGAGCACATTTGAGACCGTCCCCACCGAAACCCCGGCTCGCTGCGCAACCTGCCGGATGTTCGGAGAGGGCCGGGTCATGTCGTGCCTCCCCAAAGATGTGTCCGCGGCTTTCAGAGGTCTAACTCCGTTGTGCCGTCGATGGTACGTGATGGCTGGTCCGGACCTGGGTAGACGGGCCGGCCGGGGCGGAACCGGCCGTATTGACAACCGGCAGTGGCGTGCGTACGTTGAATGAAACGATTCAGAGCTTGGCTCTGCCGATCTGATCGACCCTGTGTCGGGAGTGGTGTGTGGGTGAGTGAGATGACGATCATTGAAGCCGGGTTGCGTGCTCTGGCTGTCGAGACGGCGTCCTGGGCGTACGCGAACTCCGGCACGCGGTTCAAGGTGTTCGCCCAGCCAGGGGTGCCGAGAGACCCATTCGAGAAGATCGAGGACGCCGCCGTCGTTCATCGGCTCACCGGCGCCGCGCCATCGGTTGCGCTGCATATCCCCTGGGATCGGGTAGCCGACTACGCCAAGTTGGCCGATCATGCCAAACAAGAAGGCGTGAAGATCGGCGCGATCAACGCGAACGTCTTCCAGGACGACGACTACAAGCTGGGCAGCGTGACGCATCCCGACCCGTCGGTGCGGCGAAAAGCCACAGACCACCTGCTCGAGTGCATAGATGTCATGGACCTCACCGGGTCGGACACCCTGAAGCTCTGGTTCGCGGACGGCACCAACTACCCCGGCCAGGACAGTATCCGCGCGCGGCAAGACCGCCTCGCCGAGGCCCTCGCGGAGACGTACAACCGCCTCGGGGAGCACCAGAGGATGCTCCTGGAGTACAAACTCTTCGAGCCATCGTTCTACACCATGGATGTGCCGGACTGGGGTACGTCATATGCGCATTGCCTAGAGCTGGGACCAAAGGCGCAAGTGGTCATCGACACCGGCCACCACGCACCTGGCACCAACATCGAGTTCATCGTGGCCTTCCTGCTACGTGCGAACAAGCTCGGCGGATTCGACTTCAACTCACGGTTCTACGCCGACGACGACCTGATGGTGGGCGCCGCGGACCCGTTCCAGTTGTTCCGGATCATGCACGAGATCGTCAGCGCCGGTGCATTGGACCCGGAGGCCGGCATCGCGTTCATGCTCGACCAATGCCACAACATCGAGCCGAAGATCCCGGCGATCATCCGCTCCGTGCTCAACGTTCAGGAACTGACCGCCAAGGCGCTGCTGATCGACGCTTCAGCGTTGGCAGCGGCCCAGGAGAACGGCGATGTGCTAGGCGCCAACGAGATCTTCATGGACGCCTTCTACACCGACGTGCGGCCACTGCTCGCGCAGTGGCGCATAGATCGAGGCCTCGATGCCGACCCTATGGCGGCCTACCGGCAGTCAGGTTACGACGAGAAGATCACAGCGGAGCGGGTCGGCGGCGAACAAGCTGGCTGGGGCGCATGAGGGGCAACGAGAAGGGATGAATGACGTGACGACGCCTGAGGTGCAGGCGCTTCTGGAACGAAGCAACCGGCTCGGATCCGATCCGCGGTACACAAACTACGCCGGCGGCAACACCTCGGCCAAAGGTGTGGCCGTTGATCCGGTGACCGGCGCCGACGTCGAGCTGCTCTGGGTCAAAGGCTCCGGAGGTGACCTGGGGACGCTGACCTCCAACGGCCTTGCGGTGCTGCGGCTGGACCGGATGCGTGCGCTCGTCGACGTCTACCCCGGTGTCGCGCAAGAGGACGAGATGGTGGCCGCCTTCGACTATTGCCTGCACGGCAAGGGTGGCGCGGCGCCGTCGATCGACACCGCGATGCATGGCCTCGTGGACACCGCGCATGTCGATCATCTGCATCCCGACGCGGGCATCGCGCTGGCCACTGCCGCCGAGGGCGAAGCATTGACCAAAGAGTGCTTCGGCGATCGTGTGGTCTGGGTCCCGTGGCGCCGGCCCGGATTCCAGCTCGGTCTCGATATCGCCGCCATCAAGAGGGCGAACCCACAGGCTATCGGCTGCATTCTCGGCGGACACGGGATCACTGCCTGGGGTGAGACCAGCGAAGAGTGCGAGGCCCGGTCGTTGGAGATCATCCAGACCGCCGAGCGGTTCATCTCCACGCGTGGCACCGCTGATCCCTTCGGTCCGGTTGTCGCCGGTCTGGAGCCACTACCCGAGGCGGAACGACGCCGGCGGGCGGCCGAGCTGGCACCGCTGATCCGCGGCCTGGCGTCGACAGACAAGCCGATGGTCGGGCATTTCACCGATTCCGAGGCGGTACTGGACTTCCTGGCTCGGGAAAAGCTGCAGCCTCTGGCCGCGCTGGGAACGTCGTGCCCTGATCATTTTCTGCGCACCAAGGTGCGGCCGTTGGTCCTGGATCTGCCGCCCAGCGCCCCGCTCGCGGAGACGGTGGCCAGGCTCGAGCAACTGCACGCCGCCTACCGCGCGGACTATGCGGCCTACTATTCCCGTCACGCCACTGCCGACAGCCCGCCGATGCGTGGCGCGGACCCGGCAATCGTGCTCGTTCCCGGTGTCGGCATGTTCAGCTTCGGCCAGGACAAGCAGACCGCGCGGGTCGCGGGTGAGTTCTACGTCAATGCCATCAACGTGATGCGCGGGGCCGAAGCCATATCGACATACGCCCCGATTGCCGAGAGCGAGAAGTTCCGGATCGAGTATTGGGCGCTCGAGGAGGCCAAACTTCAGCGCAAGCCCGCGCCGAAGGCACTGGCCGGGCGGGTCGCACTGGTCACCGGGGGCGGTTCCGGCATTGGTAAAGCCATCGCCGCCCGTCTGGCCGCCGAAGGCGCGTGCGTCGTCGTCGCTGACATGAACGCTGACACCGCGGCGGCCACCGCCGCGGAGCTCGGCAGCACCGACGTCGCCGTGCCGGTCACCGTTGACGTCACGGACGAAGCCCAGGTCAGCGCCGCATTCGCGGATGCCGCGCTGGCATTCGGGGGGGTGGACCTGATCGTCAACAACGCCGGGTTGTCGATATCGAAGCCGTTGCTCGAAACAACCGCCCGCGATTGGGACCTGCAACACGATGTCATGGCCCGCGGCTCGTTCCTGGTCTCGCGGGAAGCGGCCCGGGTGATGACCGCGCAACGCATGGGCGGCGACATCGTATACATCGCCAGCAAGAACGGTGTCTTCGCCGGGCCGAACAACGTCGCCTACGGGGCTGCGAAGGCCGACCAGGCACACCAGGTACGGCTGCTCGCGGCAGAGCTGGGCGAACACGGTATCCGGGTCAACGGCGTCAACCCGGATGGAGTTGTCCAAGGGTCCGGCATCTTTGCCGGCGGGTGGGGCGCGCAACGCGCGGCCGTGTACGGCGTCCCGGAGGAAGAGTTGGGTGCCTTCTACGCCAAACGCACCTTGTTGAAGCGCGAAGTGCTCCCCGAGAACGTGGCCAACGCCGTATTCGCACTGACCGGCGGCGAGCTGAGTCACACCACCGGACTGCACATACCGGTCGATGCCGGCGTGGCGGCAGCGTTCCTGCGGTGAGTGCTCCTGCGTCCTGCAGAACGAGCCCTGGAGCGCTCGGTCAGCAGGACGCAGGATCCACTGGTGAGGAGAAGGACGGATGAGCGACGAGACCTTCAGTGCGGCGGCCGTCGATCTGGGAGCTTCCAGCGGGCGGGTGGTCCTGGGCCGGATCGGTCCGGAGCGGCTCGAGGCGGACGTGGTGCACCGATTCGCCAACAAGCCTTATCGCGACGACGAGCGGCTGTGCTGGAATCTCGGCGAGCTGTTCGATGGGATCGTGAACGGCCTGGCGCGGGCTCGTGCCGCAGACCAGGGGCTCGAATCGGTGGCGGTGGATTCGTGGGCGGTGGACTACGGTCTCCTCGACGCCGACGGCTCGCTGCTGGGCGCTCCGGTGCACTACCGCGACTCGCGAACCGATGGGATCATGGACACGATCCGGCAGCGGCTCGGCGACGAGCACCTGTATGCCATCACCGGCCTGCAATTCCTCCCGTTCAACACGCTCTACCAGTTGCTGGCCGAAGGTCCTGAACGGCTGGAGCGAGCGGCGACCATTTTGCTCATGCCAGATCTGCTCACCCACGCGTTGACCGGCGCTGTGGGCGCGGAACGAACCAACGCCTCGACGACCCAGCTCTATGACGTCTCCCGGGGCGAATGGGCGGCGGAACTGGCCACCGACCTGGGGATACCGCGACGAATTCTGCCGGACATTCACGACCCGGGAGACCCGCGTGGCCGGCTGCTGCCGGAGCTCCGGGAGCGGGTGGGCGACGACGGACGGATCATGGTGCGCGCCGCAGGCTCTCACGACACCGCGTCGGCCGTGGCCGCCGTACCTGCGTTGGGGGAACGTTTCGCGTACATCTCCTGCGGAACGTGGTCGTTGGTCGGCGTCGAGCTCGACGCGCCGGTGCTCAGCCTGGAGAGCGCTGCTGCCAATTTCACCAACGAGGTCGGGGTCGACGGCACCATCAGGTACCTGCGAAACGTCATTGGTCTATGGCCGCTGCAGGAGTGTGTCCGTGAGTGGGCGGTTGACGGTGGTTCCGCGTCGGCCGAGTTCGCTGAGTTGCTCGAGGCCGCTAACCGGGAACCGGCGCTGCGCAGTGTGTTCGATCCGGATTCGGCCGAGCTGTTGTCACCTGGTGACATGCCGGAACGTATCCGCAAGCTGTGCGCCGATGCGGGATTGCCGGTCCCCGAGACCCGGGCTGCCGTGGTCCGATGCATCTTGGACAGTCTGGCGATTGGCCATGCTCGTGCGGTCCGTGATGCCTCGCGGTTGTCCGGCCGGGCGGTAGACGTCGTTCACCTGGTGGGTGGCGGCTCGCAGAACCGGCTGCTGGCGCAGCTCACCGCGGAGGCCACGGGGCTTCCGGTTCTGGCTGGGCCAACGGAGGCGACAGCTCTGGGTAACCTGCTGGTGCAGGCGCGTGCCGCGGGCGTTCTGGGGAGCCAGGCCGAAGCACGCGCACTTGTCGCAGCTACGCAGCGGATAGAGCGGTTTGAACCCGCCGGCGGCCTTGACTGGTCGCCCTGGATCGCGGCCTGACCACGCCACGATCACCCCCATCACCGTCACCCACCCCCGGTCACCCACCCCAGTCACCCACCCCAGTCACCCACCCCAGTCACCCACCCCAGTCACCCACCCCAGTCACCCACCCCAGTCACCCACCCCAGTCACCCACCCCAGTCACCCACCCCAGTCACCGTCACCCCGCCACCCTGTTCGGTGATCGTCAGTGGGTTGTGGTCGTAAGCCCACGTAACAAAGCTCGCAAATCGGTCTCCGCGACGACCACAACCCACTGACGATCACCGATACGCGGAGCGTCACTTTTCGAGGTCGGTGATGGTGAGGTCGAGGTGAAACGGCTCGGTCAGGTGGGCTACGTCGCCTACCAGCCAGGCGCCGACCTCGGTGTAGACGCTGGCGTCGTCGGTCAGCGTATAGGCGGTGAGGCTGGTCCGCGGCTCAGTTTCGACACACCAGTAGGCCGGGATCCCGGCCGCGGCATACGTAGCTGGTTTGAGTGTTCGATCGGCAGAAGCCGAGCCGCGCGAGACGACCTCGACCGCTAGTACCAGCTCTGATGGGTAGACGAGCCCGTTGGCCGGCTGACTCGGGTTCATGCCGGCTACAGCGAGGTCCGGTATGAGATACGAGGGATGGATATCCACCACGACCGGCCCCAGAAGGCGATGGGAAGGGTCCAGCGCATCGGCGATGAACTGCTCCAGGCGCGCACGTACCCCCTCGTGGGTTTCGCCGGGCGGCGGCGTCATGTGCAGCCCGCCGTCGATGATCTCGAAGCGCCACGGCGAGTCGGGAAAGCCGCGGAGATCCTCGAATGTCCACGGCTCAACCCGGTCGGTGGGTATTCTGTGCGCCTTGTTGACCACGAGCACCTCCTGCCTGCTGCAAGTTTGCATCACGGTCGATTACGCCGCCAGTCTTGGAACCCGCGCCAATAGGGAGTCGAGTCGCCGGGCTCGCCGGCCCGGCATGCCAGCCGTCGGGAACTACCAACGTTGATCGTCAGGCGACGCACAAACCCAGTGCGACTCCTTCCTCCACCTTGTTGTCCAGGCGCCCGATCCCGCTCACTATCCGGCGCCCCTAATCGCGCGGGTCCTTAGCCGGCCGGCTGGAGCACCCGGGCCACATAGTCCGACGCCGGTTCGTCCCCGGCGACCCTGCCGTCGGCGACGACGACGACCCGGTCGACCCAATGCAGCGACTGCGGCCGATGCGTGACCACCAGTGTCGTCCGCCCGGCCGACGCCACCCGCATCGCCTGGTTGACCCGCCGTTCGCTGGCTAGATCGAGGTTGGACGTGGCCTCGTCGAGAATCAGGATCGACGGGTCATGCAACAGGGCACGTGCGAGGCAGATCAGCTGGCGCTGACCGGCCGACAGTGACCGGCCGCGCTCGGCGACCACGTGGTGGTACCCGCCGGGCAGCCGCTCGATGAACTCGTGAGCTCCTACGGCGCGCGCGGCGGCCTCGACCTCGGCGTCACTCGCAGTTGCTTTCGCGTAGGCGATGTTCTCCCGGACCGTCCGGGAGAACAGGAACGGCTCCTGTGGGACGTAGCCGAGCTGCCGCCGGTAGCTGGTGATGTCGAGCCCGTCCAGTGGCCGGCCGTCGACCAGCACCGTTCCGGAGGTGGGGTCGTAGAAGCGAGCGATCAGCTTGGACAACGTCGACTTTCCGGCGCCGGTGCGACCCACAAAGGCGACACGTTGGCCTGGAGGAACGTGCAACCCCACGTCGCGGATGGCGTCGGTGGAGGTGCCGGCATAGCGCAGCCGCACCTGGTGGAAGCGGACGTCGCCGCGCAGTTGCGGGACCGGTTCGGCGTTGGGCTGGACCGGCGTGGACGTCTCCAGTTCGAGTAACCGGCGGACTCGGACCAAGCCGGTCCGGGCCCGCTGGTACACGTCGAACACTTGGGAGAGCTGCTGGATCGGCGCGAAGACCTGAGCCAGGTACAGCAGGAACGCGATGAGCGTCCCCAGCGCCAGCGTTCCCGCCTCGATCCGGGCTGCTCCGACGCCGAGCACCGCGGCGATGGCGAGCACGGACAGCAGTTCGATGGAGGCGACGTAGGCCGACGTGGCGAAATGTCCGCGCAGACTCGCCGAGACGTACTCGCGGCCGAGCGCTGCGAAGCGCCGCAGGTTGACCGCCTCGCGCCGGAATGCATGGGTGACCCGGATCCCGGCCATGCTTTCCTGGATGTTGGCGTTGATCAGCGATGTCTGCTCGCGGGCGCGGTCATAGGCTGGGAAGGCGCGGCGTCGGTACCACCACGTGCTCAACGCGGCGAACGGGATGACACCGAGTACCACGAGCGCCAGCAGCGGGTCGAGCACGACGACCACCACGGACATTCCCGCGAATGTCGTCAGGCTGACGACGGTGTTGATCAGGCCGACCTGGAAAAGCTGGGCGATGGCGTCCACGTCGGATGTCATCCGGGTCATGATCCGGCCGGCCTGCGTGCGGTCGTAGTAGTCGATTCCTAGCCGTTGCAACTGGCCGAAGATCCGCACCCGCAGCGCGAGCAGGAGACGTTCGGTGCTGCGCGCGGTCCAGAGCAATCCGGTCCGCTGGTCCCACCACAACACACCGACCAGGCCGGCGGCGATGGCGCAGATGGTCAGCAGCACCGGTAGCGAACCGGCCAGCATCCCGTCGTCGACGGCACGACGGACCAGCATCGGGTTGAGCAGTACGATCGCGGCTTCTAGCACGACGAGGCCCAGCCCCACCAGCAGGCCGCCGATGTACGGGCGGATGAACGACGCCAGCCGGAGCGGTCCGGCGGTGCTGCCCTCGCGGGCGAGGTCGACGCCCGGGGCGTCCTTCGGCGGCGGGAGCTTGGCGATCTGCTCGGCGACCGGTTGCGGGATCTCCATCTCTGCCGGCGGCAGATGGCCGGTGGCATCTTGACGGGATTCCCACGCCGATGCGGTGGCCTCGAACCTCCCGGAGCGGGCGCGGCTGATCAGACCGGCCGGACCGGCGTCGTCGGCCGCGTCTTCGGCGTCGCCGAAGAGGTCCCGGTAGAGCGCGGATCGTTGCAGCAGTTCGTGGTGGCTGCCTTGGTCGACGACGCGGCCACCGTCCACAAGGACAACCCGGTCGGCCAGGCGCAGAGTCGACTCACGGTAGGCGACCAAGAGAACGGTTCGCTCGGCCAGGAAGGGTTTGAGGTTCGCGTGAATGCGCTCTTCCACCTGGACATCGACGGACGACGTGGCGTCGTCGAGCAGAAGGATGTCGGGCTCGGCGAGCAGGGCTCGGGCCAGTGCGACCCGCTGCCGCTGTCCACCCGAGAGCGTGATTCCTTCTTCTCCGACCATCGTGTCGTACCCGTCGGAGAGTTCGGTGATGAACTCGTCCGCCGCCGCGGCTTTCGCGGCGGCGCGGATTTCGTCGTCGGTGGCTTCGGGCCGGCCATAGGCGATGTTTGCGCTGATCGTGTCGGAGAACAGGAAACTGTTCTCGAACACGACACCGATCCGGCTCCGCAGTTCTGGCAGCGACCACCGCCGCACGTCGATGCCGTCGACGGTGATGGTTCCGGCGTCGGGGTCGAAGAACCGGGGCAGCATGGTCAGCGCCGTGGACTTGCCACACCCCGAGGGTCCGACCAGCGCTATTGTCTCCCCGGCCGCGACGTCGAGACTGAAACCGTTCATGACCTGGTGACCGTCGCCGTCGGCGTAGGCGAAACGGACCTGATGGAACGACACCGCACCGCCGTCAGAACTGACGTCGACCGGTCGGGCCGGTTCGGTGATCTCGGCTTGCAGATCGAGTAGTTCCCCGACCCGCTCCGTCGCCGCCCGGCACATGGGCGCGTTGGTCAGGACCATGCCGGCGATCCGGGCGACGCCGACCAGCTCGGCGAGGTAACCGGTGCAGGCGAGGAACACGCCGATGGTGAGATGGCCGTTGAGAACCAGGATGCCGCCGACCAACAACACCAGCACCTGCCCGGCCAACGGCGCACCCTGCAACGACGCCATGAAAGGCGCCCGGAGCCGAACCGCGCGGACCCGGGCGGCGAACATGTCCAGTAGTGAGTCGTGCAGTCGGTCTGTCTCGGCCGGCTGCTGGCCGAAGGCGCGCACCACCCGGACGCCGGTGATGGTCTCTTCGACCCGGGTGGTCATCTGGGCTTCGCGCTGCTGCGCGTCCCAACCGGCGGCGTAGACCTTGCGTCGTTGCCGATTGGTCACGGCGAACACCGCGATGATCACCGCGAGGACGAGCGTCGCGACAGGCGGCGACAGCGTGAACATGATCGCGATGGCCAGCGTGGCCGAAAGCAATGAGCCGGCCACTTGCGGGATCCACATCAGCAGCATGTGAACGTAGCGCAGGTCGCTGCTGATCCGGGACACGAGCTGACCACTCTGCAGCTGTGCATGTCCGGTGAAGTCGAGGCGCTGCAGGGTGTCGTAGACGTCGAGGCGGATGTCGTCCTGGATGCGGAACGCGGTCTTGCCCCCGATGTAGCGCCAGCCGGTGGACAGCAGGAACCGGGCGATCGCGATCGAGACGAGCAACACCAGCAGTGGCATCAACGGTGCCGTGCCGTCGATGATGGCGTGATCGATGACCCTGCCCTGGGTGACCGGCACGAGCGCGACCGTGCCAGCCCAGAACAGGGCTAGCAGAATGGAGACGAGCAACGTGCGCTTGTGCTTGAGTAAGTAGGGCTCGAGCCGGCGGAACGTTCCGAGGTGGCTGCGGTTGGAGCCTTGCGGCCTTGAGGGAGTGGGCGAATCTGAAGGTAGCGGGTTTGACGGGCCTGAAGGATTTGCCGATTGGCGGCGCGGCACAACAATCTCCGGGAAGAGTGGAACGGGTGGGGAAAATCCGATGCGGACCGCAACTATCTTACCGGCTCAGATGAGAGCGGCAACAGAATTCTTCACACCGTGCCCCTCACCCCACCTAGATGATCATGTTTGGTGGGTTTCCCCGTGCGTCAATAGGCCTACAGGCATGGTGACGCCCGAGAAAACCCACCAAACATGATCATCTAGGTGGGGTGAGGAAGAGCAGCGTCAGCGGCCCTGGTTCTTGACCGCTTCGATCGCGGCGGCCGCAGCGTCGGGGTCGAGGTACTGTCCGCCCGTGGTGACCGGCCGCATCGACTCGTCGAGTTCATACAGCAGTGGCACACCGGTGGGGATGTTCAGCCCGGCGATGGCGTCGTCGCTGATGCCGTCCAGGTGCTTCACGAGCGCACGCAGTGAGTTCCCATGGGCGACGACCGCCACCGTCTGTCCACGTCGCAGGTCCGGCACGATCGCGTCGTACCAATACGGCAGGAAGCGCTGCAGGACGTCCTTCAAGCACTCGGTGCGAGGCATGACTTCCGACGGGAGGTCCGCGTAGCGGGCATCTCCGACCTGCGAGAACTCGTCGTCGTCAGCGATGGGCGGCGGCGGGGTGTCGTACGAGCGGCGCCAGAGCATGAACTGCTCCTCGCCGAACTCTTCCAAAGTCTGCTTCTTGTCTTTGCCCTGCAGCGCGCCGTAGTGGCGCTCGTTGAGCCGCCAGGAACGACGGACCGGAATCCAGTGCCGGTCTGCGACATCAAGAGTGATGTTGGCGGTGCGAATGGCCCGCCGGAGCACGCTGGTGTGCACGACGTCGGGAAGGACGCCACGCTCGGTCAGCAGTTCGCCGCCACGCCGTGCCTCGGCCTCGCCGGTAGCGGTCAGGTCGACGTCGACCCAGCCGGTGAAGAGGTTCTTCGCGTTCCAATCGCTCTCGCCGTGACGGAGCAGCACCAGACGGTAGGTCATGGCCCGACTTTACCGAGTCTTGTTCACACCCCTTCCAGCCGGGGCGACGATGCCGTGGACGTTGAAGTCGGCGACGGCGACCGGTCAAGCGTCGCGAGGCCGGAGATGCTCGAAGGCGGCCAGGTTGCGGGTGGATTCACCCCGCGCCAGTCTCCAGGCCCACTCGCGCCGGATCGAGCTGGCGAAGCCCAGGTCCAAGATCGTGTTGAACGACGAGTCGGCGGTGTCGAGCACGGCGCCCAGCAGCCGGTCCAGCTCGTCAGCGGTCACGGCATGCAAGGGGAGCTTGGCCACCAGGTAGATGTCGCCGGCCTGGTCGATGGCGAAAGCGATCCCCGGCAGGCGGGCGTTGCGTTCCAGCATCCAGCGATGGACCTCGTCGTGGTTCTCGTCGGGACGGCGCGCCACGAAGGCGTTGACGACGAGACTGTGGTCACGTACTGCCAGGCTGCACGCGGTCGTCAGTTTGCGTTCGCCGGGAAGTTCGACGGAGAACGCTCCCGGGGCGGATTCCTCCCACGGCGCGCCGGAGGCTGCCAGATACTCCCGGACGATGTCGACGGGCTTCATGAGCAACACATCTCGAACAGATCGGCCCGGCGCCGGGCACAAGCATCGGTGTAGACATCAAGGACACGTGCCGCCGTGCTGTCCCAGCCGAATCTCGACGCATGCTCGACCGCGCCGCGGCTGAGCCGCCCCAGCCGGGCGGGGTCGTCCATCAGTGCGCTGATGACGTGAGCCCAGTCGCCCGGATAGTGTCCTTCGACGAGCACACCGGACTGACCATCGTGTACCGCGGTCCGCAACCCCCCGACGGCTGAAGCCACGACAGGTGTGCCGCATGCTTGTGACTCCAGAGCCACGAGGCCGAACGACTCGCTGTACGACGGCACCACGGTCATGTCGCTGGCGCGGTACCAGTCGGCCAGGGTGGCTTGATCAACCGGGGGATGGAAACTGACGACATCGTCTACCCCGAGCGAGCGGGCGAGCTGGGCGATTTCGTCTGGGCGCTCGGCGCCGGTGCCGGACGGACCACCGACGACGGGTACGACGATCCGGCCGCGAAGGTCGGGCTCGGCAGCTAGCAGCCGGGCAACCGTGCGGACGAGCACATCCGGTGCTTTGAGTGGCTGTATTCGTCCGGCGAATAACAGCACTATGGCTTGCTGGGCCAGACCGAGGCGCTGCCGGGCACTGCTCTGGCTGCCTGGTGTGAAGATCGACAGATCAGCGCCAGGCCACACAGTGTCGACTTTGCCTGCTTCAGCACCATATAGCTGGACGAGCTGGCGTGCTTCGTCGTCGGTGTTGGCGATGAGCCGATGGGCGGCCCGTACGACCTGTTCCTCTCCCAGCTCCCTGGGACGTGGCTCGGGGCGCTCTCCCATGGCGAGCGCGCGGTTCTTCACTCTTGCCATGGTGTGCATCGAGTGGACCAGCGGCACTCCCCACCGTTCGGTGGCCAGCTGGCCGACCTGGCCGGAGAGCCAATAGTGCGAATGAACGAGGCTGTACCAACCCGGTTCACGGGCGGCCTCGGCGCGTAGGACGCCGGACGCGAACGAACACATCTGGGCCGGAAGCTCTTCTTTCGGAAGCGGTTCGTAGGGTCCGGCCGCGATGTGCCGGACGGTGACGCCGGGCGCCGCTTCGACCCGGGGCGGGAGATCGGACGACGTGGACCGGGTGAAGATCTCGATCTCGACGCCTGCGGCGGCGAGTTCTCTGGCCAGCTCGACGACGTACACATTCATCCCCCCGGCGTCACCGATGCCGGGCTGATCGAGAGGTGAGGTGTGCACGCTGAGCATGGCTACTCGCCGGGGGACGCCGGTGCGACTCCTGTCAGACACCTGGTAGCGCCCCTTTCTGTCTGGTCGGTCTCGGCTGCTTCGCCTCTTCACAACGTGCTGATTGCTATTTCTCTTCCAACACGGCATGCACCTGATTCATAACTCTGTGGCCAACTCGTAATATGCCATTTGATGCGATCGGTGCAACCTGCCCGGCAGCATGAGCGTCATGGTGAGTGGGGGCGGCGTCGAGCCGTGCTGTGCCGGGCCAGAAGGGGAAGTAGTGCGCAACAGGAAATTCGTGAGGAATGTCCTCATCGCATCGCTGATCGTCGTTGTCGGCGCGGGGGGCGCCTACGGAGTCAACCAGCTCGTCGGCGACGAGACCGCGGAGGCGACCACACCACTGGCTCGGTCGAGTGTGTCAGCCGTCCCGAGCCCGGAGGATGTCGTCACGCTGGAGCCCGCCGAGACCACACCTGAGCCCACCATCACTCCGGAACCCGAACCCACCGAGACGCCCGAGCCGGAACCGTTGCTGGCTGCCGGCGCCAGCGGTGGCGAAGTCCGCGACCTGCAGGCCAGGCTCAAGCAGATCGGCTGGTTCGAGCCGGATATCTCCGGTGAGTACGACGATGTCACGGTTGAAGCCGTGACCGGCTTCCAGGCGCGGCGAGAGCTGCCGGAAACCGGCGAGGTGGACGAGGAGACCTGGGACCGGCTGGTGGGCATGACGCGGGAGCCGACCGACGACGAGATGCACAACCGCATCGTTGCCGGGCCGCCCATCTTGCAGCCCGGTGACTCCGGCGAACGGGTCCGCGAGCTTCAAGCTCGGCTGAAGCAGATCGGCTGGTTCGAGGGCGAGATCACGCCGAACTACGGCGATATGACCAAGCTGGCTGTCGCGGGCTTCCAAGCGCGCCGAGAGCTGCCGGAAACCGGCGACGTCGACCAGGAAACCTGGGACCGGCTGGTCGCCATGACCCAGAAACCCACCGACGACGAGCTGCACAACCGGGAACCGGAGGCGGAGGAACCCGACGAGGACGAGCCCGGCACTGAGGTGCCAGGCCTGGACCCGCGCTGTGCCACTGGACGTGCGCTGTGTATCGACAAAACCAGCAACAGCATGCGCTGGGTCATCGACGGGCAGGTCAAGATGACGCTCGACGTCCGGTTCGGTTCCGAGATGACCCCTACGCGTGAGGGCGGCTTCCAGGTGGGCTGGAAGTCGCGCGATCATGTCTCGTCCTTGTATGACACCCCGATGCCGTACGCGATGTTCTTCAGCGGCGGGCAGGCCGTGCACTATTCACCTGACTTCGCCGAGAACGGCTACAACGGAGCGTCCCACGGCTGCGTCAATGTCCGGGACAGGGACGCCATCGCCTCGCTGTTCGACCAGGTCAACGTCGGCGACAAGGTCATCGTCTACCGGTCCTGACTACCTGACCTCACCGGTGACCAGATATCGCACGTTGGCCGCGATCTCGACGGCGTGGTCGGCGAAGCGTTCGTAGTAGCGGCCGAGGAGCGCGATGTCGACGGCGGCCTCGACGCCCCGGTCCCAGTTCTCGTCGAAGAGCACCAGGAACAGGGAGCGGTGCAGCCGGTCCATCTCGTTGTCGTCCCGGGCCAGCTCGGCGGCCGCGGCGAGGTCGTGACTGCGCAGAACGCCCACCGCCTTGTCCACCATGTTCTCGGCCGTGCGGCCCATGGCGGCAAACGTGCTGCGCAGGTCTTCCGGAACGGCGTGGTCCGGATAGCGCATGCGGGTGATCTTGGCGATGTGGACGGTCAGGTCGCCCATCCGCTCGATATCCGCGGTAGTGCGCAGCGACGACGTCGTGAACCGAAGGTCGCCGGCGACGGGACTCTGGGTGGCCATCACCTCGATGGTCATCTCGTCGATTTCGAGCTGATCCCGGTTGATCGAAGGGTCGGCCTCGACGACCTTTTCGGCGAGCGCCAGATCAGCGGTCAATAATGCGCTGGTGGCCCATCGCATCTGTTCGTTCGCCTTGCGCGCCATGCCGATCAATCGGCCGGTCACGGCGTCGAGTTGTTCGCGGTAGGCGTCGCGCATGGGTCGTACGTCCCGTCGTGAGGTCGGATAGCGGGGCGGTGCCGAAGCTCACGCTAGGACGACAGCATGGACGGACGGCGGCTCAAGGTGAACCAACTGCGAAAATCGGATGAACATAGCCGC